>NZ_JBLWIS010000001.1:0-531145 GCF_048381675.1 Advenella sp. RU8 | reverse complement strand
GGTTTTGTTTGTCAACAACTATTTTAAAGTATTTTTAAAACCGTTCTTTTTAAACTATCTAGCTAACCGCACCAGATTTACCTGCCCCACGTTGCCACCGCCTAATCAAAGCTTAGATTAACACACTGACTTCGTTTCGCTTTTCGCTGCTTGGCATTTAAGGGTAAACCCTAGTGCTGTTGCTGCGAAAGAATGAACTATAGCATGATGATTTCATTTTCCGCAAACTTTTGTGGTTATTATCTTTACGGAAATAACCACATAAAAACCTATCCTATTGATTAGATTGAATATATATAAAAACAAAGTTTGTAGTGTTTTTACATCACAGGAATTTAACTACCATTTCCGTTTATTCACTTATCGATTAAAAGCATGTGAATTTTACGCATTGGCCCACCCATTCATAGATGGCCCTACCCTTCTTGTACTTTCTTGTACTTATTTAGCATCCAAAACAATCAAAATATCACGCGTCAAATTACAACACAGATATTTACAGCCAAATTACAGTCAGACTGTCATTTTATTTTCAATTCTGCGCAGTTAATTTTGTGGCTTGCTCATAACTGCCATGATTAATTACATTGACATAGCCCATCTTCAACAAAACCTGCCTAGCGATCTCAGCGCGACGCCCACTCCTGCAATACAAGTTAATAGGCATACTCCTGTCTTGCGTAACAGACATAATTTCCGAGCCTAGGTCCTGATATTCGATATTAATCGCATTACTCAAATGACCCGACGCAAATTCAGCGGGTGTACGTACATCAATCCAAATTGACTCCTGTTTTTTATTTTGTACCACCGGCGCAATATCTGTCTGCGCATAAGTAAAGGTTGTCGCACCAGGTGCTAACAATACTATTACAGCCAGCATGGAATATTTTAATTTAACAATCATGACCATATTATCCCGTTAATTAACGAACTTTATCAAAGAGCCATAACCCTCGGCTTCCATTCTATCCAGGGGAATAAAACGCAGGCTCGCACCATTAATACAATAACGCAATCCACCCCGATCTTTTGGCCCATCCGGGAAAACATGCCCTAAATGAGAATCCGCTATTTTGCTACGCACTTCTATACGCTGCATGTTATAACTCAAATCTGTATGCCTGGTTACCGCATTTTCATTGATTGGCTTGGTAAAACTTGGCCAACCACAACCTGAGTCATATTTTTCCCTGGAACTGAACAAAGGCTCATTACTTACAATATCCACATACAGGCCCGGTTCGAACAAATTATCATACGCATGACTAAAAGCGAACTCGGTACCATTTTGCTGGGTAATGCGATATTGCTCTGCTGTTAACTGTTGACGCAATAAGCTATCTTCAGGCTTTTGAAAATCTTCCCACACCGCTGCCTCAGATACTTTAGCTTGCTTTTCCAGCGGAATATCTGCCTTACTCAAATCAATATGACAATATCCATTGGGATTTTTAGCCAAATAATCCTGGTGATACTCTTCCGCATCAAAGAAATGCACTAAGGCCAGGTTTTCAACAACCAAAGGCTTGCGATATTTTTTCTGTTCATTAGCCAAAGCAGCCTGAATAACCGATTGCTCTGCAGGATCAGTAAAATATACCCCGGTTCGATATTGAGTACCCCTATCATTACCCTGCTTATTCAGGCTGGTAGGATCAATAACCCTGAAATAATACTCCAGGATATCAGGTAAACTCAGCCGGTCCGCATCGTATGTAATCTTGACGGTTTCAGCATGACCTGTTTGCCTGTAAATGACATCTTCATAGCTTGGGTTTTGGGTACGGCCATTTGCATAACCAGACACCGCATCAATAACACCGGGAATACGTTCAAAATAGGCCTCCACTCCCCAAAAGCAACCTCCAGCCAGATAAATGGTTTTCGGGTTCATGGCCACAGAAGCCGTATCCCTGACGGGTTTGTAAAACGGCTGAGCGATTTTCTTCAAGTCTGATTGTGGATCCTGAACCAAGGCCAATGCCTGATCACGATGCAAACTACCTTTGATAACGCGTACCAAGCGTTTATCTTTATCAAATAATGCCCAACTAGGGTACACCGCAACACTGGTGCTTTTGAGCACTTTGCCTTTTGGATCCAACAAGACCGGCAATTCAGGGTAATTTAAACCGGCATACCATTCATTGAAATCTGTTAACGGTTTTTCTCCTAGTTGACCGGGAGAAACAACAGAAACCAGATTAACATTTTCAAAGCCCTTGTCTTGCACCCAGGCCTGAGTCGTGCCCAACTCTGACAAGCACAGCGGACACCAGCTCGCCCAAAGCTTCACCAAAGTTGGCTTACCTTCTTCAATCCATTGTTTAGCCAAGCGACCTTTACCGTCCTGTAAAGTCAATAAATGCTGAAAACCAGCAGCATCATTGGCGTGAACCTTGCCTGAGCCAAAACTTAATATGGTCATCATTAATATTAAAAAACCGAAGAAAAACACTTGATCAGAATAGTGCTGCCTGGCTTTCATGCGCAAACCCTCAAAATAATGGAATATGTCTTCTTGAGTATGATCAGTTTTATAATAAGTTGTTCAAGGTAGTTGAGGATTTAAACAAATAAAGTTGAAACAAAATGATTCAACAACACAGCAATACGTCATTAGTTAGTAATCTGCCTGCGCCATCTTTTAGCCGCATCACGCTCTGGCTCTTGCCGGTGATGCAAGTACAGTCTGGGCATGTGCTCACAAGAAAATGCCTTACTATAGCTAAGTCGAAGAGATAGATCACCAGAGCCCGGGCTGTTACTTTTGACCTAGATTGGTCTGGCTATCTCTGCAGTAATTAATTTTCTTAACCGACACAGAAAGACCAGAAGATTGATGCCAGCACCCAGCATTGCCTTACAAAGGAGAGAGGGAGAGTGAAAGAAATATTTACCAGGTTGATAAACGGATATTTGACAGGCCCACAAGGAGTGTTGACAGAAAGACACTAAAATTTCATGATTTTCATCATACCAGGGCCAACTGGCATGCTCAGCCCGCAACCCCGCTCATGATTTTAAAAGAGCCGGGCGGGCGGTAAACGATTGAAATGGCGCAAATGTATACTCACTTGGATGCAGACCATATTGCAAACTATGCCAGCGCGACCGAATTCATGACACACTTATGCCACACTAAACTTACAGGCAATAAAAAAGCCGCTTGAAGGAGCGGCTAATTTATTGAATCTAAAGGTATTTTTGGTCCCCCCGACTGGACTCGAACCAGTGACCAAAGGATTATGAGTCCTCTGCTCTAACCAACTGAGCTACAGGGGGATAATCTAAGCAAAGGATTATACACCCTTTGCCCTACAAGCTTTCCTGAATTATTCATTACATTCAGAAAGATCAGTATTAAACCACATTTATTACTGATTTTCAAGAAAGCTTTTAAGTTTATCAGCTCGGCTTGGATGACGCAATTTTCTTAAGGCCTTCGCTTCAATCTGGCGAATGCGTTCACGGGTTACATCAAACTGCTTACCCACTTCTTCAAGTGTCTGATCAGAGCTAATGCCAATACCAAAACGCATTCTTAACACTTTGGCTTCACGAGGAGTCAGGGAGTCAAGAACTTCCTTGAAGGCATCACGCATTGAACCATACAGCGCTGAATCAGAAGGTGCCAGTGTAGCGCCGTCTTCAATAAAATCGCCCAGGTGTGAATCATCATCATCACCAATTGGCGTCTCCATGGAAATAGGCTCTTTGGCGATTTTCAGGATCTTGCGGATTTTGTCCTCGGGCATATCCATTTTCTGGGCCAGCGTTGCCGGATCAGGCTCTACGCCAGTTTCTTGCAAAATCTGGCGGTTGATACGATTCATCTTGTTAATGGTTTCAATCATATGAACCGGAATACGAATCGTACGGGCCTGATCAGCAATAGAACGCGTAATTGCCTGGCGAATCCACCATGTTGCATAGGTAGAGAATTTATAGCCACGGCGGTATTCGAATTTGTCCACCGCCTTCATCAGACCAATATTGCCCTCTTGGATGAGATCCAGAAACTGCAAGCCACGGTTGGTATATTTCTTGGCAATTGAAATAACCAGACGCAAGTTAGCCTCGATCATTTCGCGCTTGGCTTTTTTGGCCTTGGCTTCACCCGTTACCATGCGCTTGTTAACTTCCTTAAGATCCTTGATTGGCAAAATGACGGATGTTTCGAGGTCAATAAGTTTTTGCTGGATTTCATGGATATCAGGAATTGAACGCTCAAGGGTAGCGGCATAAGAAGGATTTTTTGCCACTTCCTGATGAACCCAATCCAGATTGGTTTCATTGCCTGGAAACGCCTTGATAAAATAAGAACGCGGCATACCAACACGATCAATACATGTATGCAAGATCGTACGCTCAAGCAAGCGCACTTCTTCGACCTGGGCACGCAAAGAGTCAGCCAGGCGCTCAACCATCTTAGCGGTAAAACGCACACCGATTAACTCATCCAGAATAGCCTGCTTGGCCTCCATGTATTCGGGTGATTTATAGCCACCCTCTTCATATATGGTTTTCATGCGACCAAACCAGTGTTCGACAATATCGAACTTGGCAAGCGCCTCATCACGCAGCGTCTCTATCTGACGACTACTCATGCCACCAGCGGGTACATCCTCATCTTCTTCTTCCACAACGCCAGAGCCGGCATATTCTTCACCGTCTTCAGATAACAGGCCATCAACGACCTCGTCAATTTGAGCCTGGCCATCACGCACACGCTGGATGTGATTCAGAATTTCGTTGATGGTTGTAGGACAAGCAGCAATTGCCATGACCATATGCTTCAGGCCATCTTCAATTCGCTTGGCGATTTCAATTTCGCCTTCCCTGGTCAACAACTCTACCGTACCCATTTCACGCATATACATACGGACCGGATCGGTTGTTCGACCAAAATCGGAATCAACCGTTGTCAATGCCGCTTCAGCTTCATCTTCAACATCATCATCCGCAGTAGCCATTGTTGCGTTATCATTAAGCAGCAATGCCTCGGCATCTGGGGCCTGGTCATAAACCGAAATACCCATATCACCAAAGGTACTGATAATGCCATCAATAGCTTCGGCATCTACAAGGTCATCAGGCAATTGGTCATTGATTTCACTGTAAGTAAGATAACCACGATCTTTACCCAGCTTGATCAACTGCTTAAGCCGATTACGGCGTGCTTCTAGCTCTTCAGCTGAAAATGGTCCTCGAGTACCACCTGTCACGATATCTTTGGCATCTTTACCACGTTTACCACGTTTTACAGGCTTAAGCTCTGGAACTTCTTCCACCTCGTCATCACCAGTATCGAGGAAATCGTCCTCATCATTCTTGGGCTTGGACGGACGGCCAGGCTTACGACCGCCAGAAGCGGAAAACCTGGAGCTTTTTTCTGAGAGACTCTCATCATCTTGAAAATCATCATCAAAATCACTCAGTGAATCATCCATGTCAAGATTTTTACTGGGAACACGAGTCTTTGTCGTTGCGTCTTTAATTGATTTAGCCACCGTATTACTTGCTGCCTTATTAACTACTTTTGAAGATATGGACGCATCCCCCTGAGATTGCCCTTCTGTTTTTACAGTTGAAGGCGCCCCGGTTTCGGATGCAGCAGATTCTGGTTTAATTATGCTTTTTGTGTCAAGCTTTGCCTTGGATGGACTCTTGCTTACAGTTTTTGTTGCTGTTTTTTTTACTGCTGTCTTGGTAGAAGTCGGCTTACTACTGTCTTTGATCATATTAGATTCCGAAAGTGACAAAACAACCACAAAACAACACTAACTTATGAATTTTTTATAAAAAAAGCTATAAATTAGAATTGGCGAAAAAGCATGAACAACCGATTATTGTACATCATTTATCGTTTTACCACACGACCCAAAAATAAAATACGTTTATTCAATGCCTTGTAACGTTGGCGGGCCGATTCGGAATTCAATCCTTCCTGAACCAGTTTTGCCTGCTCAGTGCGTAAGGTATCCATTTCGATACGCTGCAATGCATCATTCCACTCATCCAGCGGATGAGGCAATTCTTCCATGCTGATTGTTTCCACAGAAATGGAAGACAAAATAGAATGCAGGTCAGAGCCTTCTTCAGAGGCCTGCAACAATGCACCCATATGTCGTGCACCACTTGAAATTGCTAACGAAATAAACTCACGTACCAATGCAAGATGGGGACTATGACTCAAAACTTCAAGCTGCTGATCTGCAATTTGATCAACCAGCGCAGGATGTATGGCCAATAAACGCAATAACCTTTTGGCCAAGGGAGTTACCTGTTTGGCGGAACTTTTCTTAGGATTAATGGCGAAAGGCTTTTTTTTCTCCATCTGCGGCAGCGAAAACTCATCAAAGGGCTCACTGTCAAAGATTTCATTAAACCCGTCAAAACCAGAAGCCTCAAAAGATGGCATTGCCTGACTTTGCGCCACCACAGGCTGTAATGCCCCAGGAGCACGTAAAGCAGTTTCATCCTGATAAAGGGCAAGGTCTTTCAGCAACTCTTCCGTAGTCAAGGAAACCAGCCTGGCAAAATCATGGGCTATCTGGGTTTTGATGCCAGACTCAGGGATTTGTGTAATTAAAGGCCTTGCCTCATGCAGGCAAGCTGCCCTGCCCTCCGCCTCATTCAGCGGATGGCGTTCAGCCAGTGTGTGCAACATGAAGGAAGACAACACGACGGATTCCTGCACTTTTTCCCTAAAAGCATCGGCACCGAATTCACGAATATAAGAATCGGGGTCATGCTCTGACGGCAAAAACAGAAAGCGAATTGAAATATCGTCTCGCAACAATGGCAGACAAGCTTGTAATGCTCGCCAGGCTGCTTTCTTTCCCGCGTTATCCCCGTCGAAGCTGAAAACGATCCGGTCACTTGCCCGGATCAATTTCTGTATATGCTGGGGAGTTGTCGCAGTACCAAGCGTTGCCACGGCATTATCCATGCCTTGTTGAGACAAGCCAACCACATCCATGTAGCCTTCCACCACCAGCACAAAACCTTCAGCGCGGATACCTTGGCGGTTTTCCCATAGGCCGTACAATTCCTGCCCCTTGGAGAAAACAGGGGTCTCGGGGGAGTTAAGGTATTTTGGCTCACCCTTGCCAATAATGCGCCCGCCAAAGCCGATTAATTTCCCCTTTGCATTGAAAATGGGAAACATGATCCGTTCACGGAACCGGTCATAACGACGACCATCTTCCGACTCTATGACCAAACCGGACTCAACCAAAAGAGGTGCTTCGTAATTAGCAAAAACCGCTTTAAGCCCCTGTCGGTTAGTACCAGACCAGCCCAAGCCAAAGCGCTTGGCAGTCTGGCCGCTTAAGCCGCGCTGCTTTAAATACGCTATGGCCTGTGTACTGCTTCTTAATTGGGACAAATAAAAGGAATGCGCCTTTTCAAGCACCTGCTGATGCAGCATGGTTTCGGCCTGTTTTTGCTTGACCTGCTTCTGCTGAAATGGACTACGCTGTTCTTCAGGCACAACCATACCCACCGAGCCTGCCAGGGATCGGACTGCTTCCGGAAAGCTAGCCCCGGTATGTTCCATCAGAAAAGTAATGGCGGTACCATGCGCCCCACAACCGAAGCAATGATAAAACTGCTTGGTGGGACTGACCGTAAATGAAGGGGATTTTTCGTTATGAAAGGGGCACAGGCCAAGTAAATTGGCCCCGCCCTTTCTTAACTGAACATACTTGCCAACCACATCGACAACGTCAACGCGGGCCAGCAAATCCTGAACAAAACTTTCAGGAATCAATATAAGCGTGGAGGCAGTTGCTGACTACGAATGCGTTTGTAGTGACGCTTAACAGCAGCGGCGTGTTTACGCTTGCGCTCTGCAGTTGGTTTTTCATAGAATTCGCGTGAACGCAATTCTGTTAGCAAACCAGTTTTTTCAATAGTGCGCTTGAAGCGACGCAATGCAGCCTCGAATGGCTCATTTTCTTTTAATCTTACTTGTGGCATGTATATGAAAGCAATTAAGCTCAGTTAATGGTAAATAAAAATTAGCCTGATAAATAAAATCACATAACGCTGTTGGCAGGCTATGCCAAGTATAAGGGTTTCGCCATGCTTAACTTTACGTTATGGGTATGATTTTATCTATTCCCAACTAAAACCTTGGGTATTAGTTTAACCCGCCTTATCAACAAAGCAAACTAAAAACTTAAGTAATCTAGGATTATAGCATAAATTAGTTGTTTTTCACACCCTTTCTAACCCAAGCTTCCAATTGATGTGGCCTTAAACTATCATAATCCTCAAAAGGCTGATGGATCCAGGGGTTTGTAGGCAGCTTGTCTACATAATAATCAGGTTCAACCTTGGCGTGACCTTTCCACCACAAAACAGCCGAACGCAGTTCTATTATACTAGGGAACTGCTTTAGCAGATGCTCCTGCACCCTGCTAAAGGTAAGCCCCGTATCCACCATGTCATCCACCAACAAAACACGACCCTCAAGAGTACCTTTCGTGATGGTAATGAACTGGGCGATGTCAAGTTGACCCTGAACGGTTCCGGCGGCCTCACGGTAACTGCTGGTCGCCAAGATACCTAAAGGAACATCGAACACGCGTGAGAGCACGTCTCCCACACGAACTCCGCCACGAGCCAAACAAACTATACTGTCAAATTTCCAGCCCGATTCATAGATGATCAGCCCCAGTTTCTCAACCAAGTGATGATACTCATCCCAACTTACCCATAAATCGCTATCTGTGCTTGGTGGTAATGACATAATTCACCTACTCCGATTAGTCCTGGAATGGATGGCGACGAAGAATGGTTTCCATGCGATCGGGGCCAGTTGAAATCATATCAATAGGTACTTCGCAGATTTCAGCAATCCGATCCAGGAAATGACGGGCATTTTCAGGCAACTGATTGTATTCCTTGACACCAACGGTTGATTCTTTCCAGCCCGGCATCATTTCGATAATGGGCTCTGCCTTGGCAACTTTATGCGCACCGTAAGGCAGGAGATCAACCCTTTGGCCAGCAATCTGATAACCCACGCACAAACCGATGCTTTCGATACCATCAAGAACATCCAGTTTGGTAACGCACAAACCAGAAATACCATTGACAATTACAGAACGCTTAAGGGCGGCACCATCAAACCAACCACAACGACGGGGACGGCCGGTTACCGCACCAAATTCATTACCGACTTTGGCAATGTGGGCACCGATTTCATCATTAAGCTCCGTGGGGAATGGTCCTGAACCCACGCGCGTCGTATATGCCTTGGTAATACCCAAAACATAATTCAAACGCTGAGGACCAACACCAGCCCCCGCCGATGCAGCACCAGCCAGGCAATTGCTGCTGGTAACGAATGGATAGGTACCATGATCGATATCAAGCAGCGCACCCTGCGCACCTTCAAACAACAGCTTTTGACCTTCTTTTTGCGCCTGGTATAACAAGGCGGAAACGTCGGCTACCATTGGTTCGATAATGGGAGCCAATGCCATGGCCTGCGCCTTGACATCATCAAAAGAGATAGGCTCAGCACCCAGATGCTGGGTAAGAATGAAATTATGATATTCAAGCACTTCATGCAGTTTTGCATCGAAAAGCGCAGGATTATAAAGGTCCTGTACCCGCAATGCACGACGTGCGACCTTGTCTTCGTAAGCAGGGCCAATACCACGACCGGTGGTACCAATCTTGTTATCGCCTTTTTTCGCTTCACGCGCCTGATCAACCGCAACGTGATAAGGCAGGATCAAGGGGCAGGCTTCTGAAATTTTCAGGCGTGAACGGACATCAAGACCCGCACTTTCAAGCTCTTCAATTTCTTTAAGCAACGCTTCTGGAGACAGCACAACGCCATTGCCGATATAACAAGTAACGCTAGGATGCATGATTCCTGATGGAATCAGGCGCAAAACTGTTTTTTTACCATTAATCCACAAGGTATGACCTGCATTGTGACCGCCTTGGAAACGCACAACGCCCTGCGCTGATTCGGCTAACCAGTCAACAATTTTTCCCTTGCCTTCATCACCCCATTGGGTACCGATAACAACTACGTTCTTGCTCATATTAAATCAAATAAATAAAAATACATCGTTCGTCACTTGCCGGCAGAAATGCACCCGTCAAGACCTAGTTTTACTGAATACTTTCCAGGACCCAGTCACCCTCGCTATAGACCAACTCACTTTCAAAAATGAATTCATCGACACTTTGCGTACTATTTGGAAAAATCTGAACCACCACATGTCCCTGATTTCGCAATTCACGAATTCGCTCAACCAGATCCACATCAAGCCCCCATGGAGCTTTAATGGCTCTTGAAGGCTGAGCTGGAGGCAGACCTGCAGAAACCTTGCGTAAATCGAGACTAAAACCGGTTGCAGGACGCGCCCTGCCAAAAACCTTGCCTACATTATCATAACGACCACCACGCACGATAGCATCGTGCCAGCCCGGCGCAAAAATGGCAAAGCTGACACCAGAGTGATAATCGTAACCACGAACATCAGCCAAATCAATACCCACGCAAGCATTATCCAACGCACTCACCAGCTCGCGCAGTGACTGCAAGGCCTGCCTGATACCCGGCAAATCGGGCAATTTTTCCTGGGCCTCATCAAGCACATTAACGGAACCATACAAGGTTGGCAGCAAAACCAGCGCATTGGCGATATTTTCCGGCACATCCTGACATGTCTCAAGCAACTCTTTAAGGCTTGGCACATCCTTATCGTTCAGCAGGGAGAATATTTCACCAGCCCGTTCTGAAAGCGATGGAACCGAATCTACCAGTACGCGGGAAACATTTGGATGATTGAGGTCAATACGCGGCTTTTTGACACCTGCCATTTCAAGGCTTTCAAGCGCCAATTGAATGATTTGCAAGTCGGCCTCAAAACCGGCGTGACCATAAATTTCCGCACCGATTTGCAACAACTCGCGATCAGACAGCAAGCCGGCAGGACGGGCATGAATAACGCTGCCACAATAGCAAAGCCGGGTCACCCCCTCTCGATTAAGCAAGTGCGCATCTATGCGAGTTACCTGCGGCGTCATGTCGGCACGCAAACCCATGGTACGGCCAGACAACTGGTCTACCAGTTTGCAGGTACGCAATTGCAAGTCAATACCTTTGGCAGCCAATAGCGAATCGGTATACTCAATTAATGGCGGCGCAACCATTTCAAATCCGAAGGTACGGTAAAGATCAAGCAATTTACGCCGCAGCTCTTCAATACGCCGCGCTTCTGCCGGGAGAATATCCGACAAGTGTTCGGGCAATAACCAGTTACTTGTTGTCATGGCAATTTTTCAAATAAAAATGCGGCTCATTGCGTAAGCAATGCGAGCCGCATTTAGGAATAGTTTCTGAACTTACACGGCATTGTACAACTAATTACGCATAAGTTCAGTAAATAAACCAGTTTTTCAATTTATTGTGTTCTGGTCGACACATTTCCATCAGATTGCTTGAAGAACCGGAAGAAATCAGAATCAGGATCAACAACCAAAAGATCTTTTTTCGATCCGAATATTGATTTATATGCATTCATGCTGTTATAGAAACTGTAGAAATCAGAATTTTTTCCATAAGCATCAGCATAAATTCCCGCGGCCTGGGCATCACCCTCACCACGGATAGCCTGGGCCTTGGCGTTAGCCTGGGCAAGCTCTTCCTGGACCTTACGATCAGCCTCGGCACGAATCTTCTCACTTTCTGCAGCACCATTGGCCCGCAGGCTATTTGCCTCTTGCTTGCGCTCGGCCTGCATACGTGAGTACACCGAATCAGAAACTTCCTGAGAAAACTCGATACGCTTCAAACGCACATCAACCACCTGGATACCCAAAGGCTTGGCCCGCTCTTCCACGTTATTCAGAATCTCGGCCATGACCACATCACGCTCTTGCGAAATAACAGCACGAACGGTACGCGTGTTGACTGACGCATTAAGCGCATCACGAATTTGCGCACCCAGACGATTCTGTGCGGCAAAGGTGCTATCACCAAAGGACACATAGAACTGCAAGGGATTAGAAATACGCCACTTAATATAAGAGTCGATAATCAGGTTTTTCTTTTCAGAGGTCTGGATTCTTTCCGTATCTCCGGACTCGATAGTCTGAATCCTCTTGTCGAGATAAACCACGTTTTCAAGAGGCGTTGGAAGTTTGAAGTAAAGGCCAGGCTCCTGGATGGTACGCTGCCATTCACCCAACTTGAACACCAAGGCATAGTTTCGCTCGGAAACAATAAAAATTGACGATGACAGCAAAAGCGCCGCCACAAAAAGTACAAGACCCACTACAGTATTACGATTCATTATATCCACCTCCTAGCGACGGTCAAAGTTATCACGGGCCAGACGATTCCGTGATGCTGCACTGGCATCACTGGTAGAAGCTGACGCAGTACCGCTGGAGGAAGTAACTGCACTGGATGGCGTTGATGTTGCAGCCGGGGTTACCACGGAGGAAGTTGGTGCCTGCTCGATCAATTTATCAATCGGCAAATACATCATATTATTGCCGCCATCGGTATCCACCATGACTTTAGATGCATTTTTGAAGACATCTTCCAGGGTGGAAATATACATACGCTCACGCGTAATTTCCGGAGCCTTTGCATATTCCTTTTCTATGCTTTCAAAACGGGCAGCCTCACCACGGGCCTGACCCACTACCGTTGCACGATAACCTTCCGCATCCTGGACCATGCGAGACGCCTGGCCACGTGCTTCTGGAATAACCTTGCTGGCATAAGCGTTACCTTCGTTTTTCTGACGTTCATTGTCCTGACCGGCCTTGATGGCATCCTCAAATGCGGCCTGCACCTGCTCGGGGGGCTGAACGTTTTGAATAGCTACCGTAGTAACCTCTATACCAGAATTATAACGATCAAGAATTTGCTGCATGAGTTTTTTAACGTCCATAGCAGCTGCCGTACGGCTTTCATACAGGATTTTATTCATTGACTCTTTGCCAACCACCTCACGCATGGCCGTTTCTGCTGCCTGTCGCACCGACTCATCAGGAGAAACCAGACGGAACAAATAATCTGCCGCAGGACTGTAGTCACCGGCCTCAAGTGGCATTCCTGCTTTCAGGCGATACTGGACATCAAACTGAACATCAACAATGTTCTCGTCTTCAGTCAACATCAAGGCTTCAGGCAGCACTTTATTACGGGAGTTATCACGATAACCAACCGAGAAAGAACGGACACTTGCAATATCAACCAATTCTACATTTTGAACAGGTCGTGGAATATGCCACTGGAAACCCGGCTGAACCGTTTTCAGATATTTTCCAAACTGCGTTACCACACCCACTTGACCTTCGCGAACGATATAAAAACCGCTAGCCAGCCAAAGCAGCAAGGCAACAATAGCAATAAAAACAATACCAAACCTGGCAGCCTTGGGCGAAGGATTGAACCCTCCGCTACGGGGTGGCTTGCCAAAGCCGCCACCACCTTTTTTATTACCAAAGACACTTTTGATTCGATTATTGAAATCTGCCCATACCTGATCAAGATCAGGCGGACCATCACCCTGGTTGGAGGGACGTTTTGGCGGTTCGTTCTGGCCTGAACCATTCTGATTACCCCGACCCCAACCCGGATCGTTCAAATTAAATATTTTTGAGATTCGCAACATTATTTCCTATTTTTTCTTTGGCTTCAGCGATTGCCCCGCGCAATCCGTCCAAGCCGGTTCGATCTAATGCACTGACAAAAACGCGGACTATTTTGCCCTCTTCGTTTCGTTCAACTTTTGGTTCATAGCCCGCAGCATCAATCTTATTGTAAACAAGAATACATGGTATGTCTTTAGCTCCGATCTCTTCAAGCACTTTATTCACCTCAAGAATCTGCTCATCCCGCTGTGGGCTTGAAGCATCAATGACATGCAAGAGTAAATCGGCCTGAACCGTTTCCTCAAGGGTTGCCTTAAAAGCGGCAATGAGCGTTGTGGGAAGATCACGGATGAATCCGACGGTATCAGAGACAACCACCTGGCCAGCACCCTCAATCCATATCCTTCGGGTTGTGGTATCAAGCGTAGCAAACAACTGGTCAGCCGCATAGGCGCCTGCTCGGGTCAGGGCATTGAACAGGGTTGATTTCCCTGCATTGGTATAGCCCACCAGTGAAACCGACATGGTTCCACCCCTTGCCCGTGAACGACGTTGCGTGGTGCGCTGCCTTTCGACCTTGCTTAACCGCTCTCGCAACACCTTCACCTTGTCACCGATCATCCGCTTGTCCATTTCAAGCTGTGCTTCACCAGGACCGCGCATGCCTATACCACCACGCTGACGCTCAAGGTGAGTCCACATCCGGGTAAGCCGCGTCACGAGGTGTTGCAATTGCGCCAGTTCTACCTGAAGTTTTCCTTCATGACTTTTGGCGCGTAATGCAAAAATATCAAGGATAAGTGCCACACGGTCAACCACCCTTAGATTGAACGCTCTTTCAAGATTTCGTTGCTGCGCCGGGCTAAGCGCCTGATCGAACAAAATGATATCCACATCGGAAGACTGGGCCAGCAAAACGGCCTCTTCAAGCTTTCCCGAGCCAATGAAATGTGCTGCATCGGGCTTGTCCCGTTTGGCCACAATCGTGGCAACAACCTCTGCGCCAGCGCCTTTGGCCAGCATTTCAAATTCTTCGGCATGAGCCTGGTAATCGGGTTTACCAAAATCTACACTGATAATTAATGCGCGCATACACCCTTAAAAAGGAAAATGCCCGCACAGGCTAACCTGGCGGGCCGTGTTTCTGCGAAAAGATTATTTTTCTTATTCAGCAGGAACATCAACCTGAAAACTGACAGCACGAGCTGGAACAACAGTGGAAATTGCGTGTTTGTAAACCATTTGTGTAACGGTATTTCTTAGTAAAACCACATATTGGTCGAAAGATTCGATTTGTCCTTGTAATTTGATCCCGTTAACCAGATAAATAGATACGGGAACATGCTCTTTACGCAGTGCATTTAAGAAAGGATCTTGTAGTGATTGCCCTTTAGTGCTCATTGGCGAGGCTCCATTTTAATGTTATGAATAGGTGAATTTTATAAAAATAATACTTTACCGACATTTTAAGCAACTTACCACCTAATAAGTAAATTTCAATATTTTCGGTAATTTTTTTTATTCAGCGTCAATATTAGTTGAAGTTAATATTTCAGACAATGTTTTTATCAAGATTTCGCATTGTTTTCTTGTTCCGATAGTAATCCTCAAGTATTGCGAAATGCGATCCTGATCAAAATACCGTACTAAAACAAGGCGCTCACGTAATTGGGCACTTAATATAGCTGCATCAACCCGTGGGTGTGAAACAAACACAAAATTGGTTTTTGAAGGCAATACCACAAAACCCAAATTACTTAATTCCTGGCTGACATATTCCCGTGAAGAGATAATTTCCTGCCGGGTTTGCTCAAAGTAGGCATCATCCTCAAAAGCAGCTATCGCACCCACTTGCGCCAACCTGTCTATGGGATAAGAATTAAAACTGTTTTTAACCCTGACAAGGGCTTGCAACAAGTGTGGCTGCGCCAACGCAAATCCTACCCGTAAGCCAGCTAATGAACGCGATTTGGACAAGGTTTGCAAGACAATCAGGTTATCGTATTTTTCTAGCAAGCAAACAGCTGATTCTGCGCCAAAATCCACGTAGGCCTCATCGATGGCCACCACAATATTTGGCTGCGCCTGAAGAAGCTGTTCAATTGCCTCCAGACTGACCGCAATCCCGGTTGGTGCATTCGGATTTGGAAAAATAATGCCACAAACCTCATCGGCTGAAACCCGAATATAGTCATTGATATCAATTTCAAACTGATCGTTTAAGGGAACGGCCTCAAAATTGATATCGTACAGTTTGGCATATACCCGATAAAAACTGTACGTAATATCCGGAAACAGGATTTTCTTGCCCTGATGCTTGAACAATGAGTAAAACAAATGCGCCAGGACTTCATCAGAGCCATTACCCGGAAATACATAATCGGCGGGAATTTCATAATAGCGCCCGACCATTTCACGCAACTTGTCTGATTCCGGGTCTGGGTATAAACGCAGGTTTTCCTCGGACTCTTGCCGAATTGCATCAATCGCCAACGGAGATGGATCAAACGGTGACTCATTGGTATTGAGCTTTATGTACTCACCATCCTTGGGCTGCTCGCCAGGAACATAAGGCTTCAGCTCCTGAACAAAATCACTCCAGAATTTACTCACGCTTTACTCCGCCTGTTTGTATGGATTTTTAGAAGACTTGAACTCTATTCGCAAAGGCGTACCCGATAAGTTGAAAACCTTGCGCATCCTGGACTCCAGATAGCGTTTGTAAGAATCAGGCACGGCATCCAAAGCGCTACCATGAACAATGATAAGCGGTGGGTTTTGTCCGCCTTGATGCGCATAACGCATTTTAGGCCGGAAAATACCTTTGCGTGGGGGCTGCTGCTGTTCTACCGCTGCATGTAATTCGCGCGTAAGCTTGGGGGTTGACAACTTAATGAAAGCGGCCGCATGCGCTTCGTTAACCGATTTAAGCAAAGCATTCACGCCCTGCCCTTTAAGCGCTGAAATAGTATGCAGTTTGGCAAACGACAAAAAGCGCAACTTGCGTTCAAATTCACGCTGTATCCATTCGCGCTTGTCAGCGTCAAGGCCGTCCCATTTATTAATGGCTACCACTAACGCACGGCCAGACTCCAGAATGAAACCGGCAATATGGGCATCCTGTTCCGAAATTTCAGTTTGGGCATCCAGCATTAACAACACAACGTTACTGGCCTCGATGGCCTGCAATGTTTTAATGACAGAAAACTTCTCGACTGACTCGAACACTTTGCCACGCTTGCGCAAGCCAGCCGTATCAATCAGGGTATATTTTTTGCCGTTGCGTTCAAAATCAATTTCAATAGCATCACGTGTCGTGCCAGGCATATCGAAAGCAATCACCCGTTCCTCACCCATCAGGGTATTAATAAGGGTGGATTTACCCACATTGGGGCGACCGACAATGGCAAGCTTGATACGGTGATCGGTAAAAACTTCCTCTTCAGGCTCTTCCTGGATCGACTCTTCCTGCTCCAGATCAGGCTCGGGAACCTCTTCATCCTGAGCTTCTGACACAGACTGGATATAAGGATTATCCAATTGCGACAGGGCTTCTTCGATCAAATCAACCACACCATCTCCGTGCGCGGATGAAATGGGATGGGGCGTACCCAGGCCAAGCTCATGAAACTCGGCACTGGCCTGACCGCTGTTCATGCCTTCTGCCTTGTTAACGGCAAGCACGACTTTGGGACCGGCGCGACGCAACATGCGGGCAATTTCATGATCATGCGCATTTACACCAGCGCGCGCGTCTACCAGAAAAATAACCACATCAGACTCGGCAATTGCCTGTTCTGTTTGACGGGCCATTTCCTTGAGGATCCCTGTTTTGGCAACTGGCTCAAAACCACCAGTATCAATAACCAGGAAAGGATAATCGCCCACACGACCTTCGCCATAGTGACGATCACGCGTTAGGCCGGAATAGTCCGCCACTAGCGCTGCCCGCGAACGGGTCAGACGATTAAAAAGAGTAGACTTACCGACGTTGGGTCGCCCTACCAGGGCAACTACGGGCTTAAACTGAATACTGTTCACTTAACACCAAGCATTACTAAATTACCCGAACCATTCTGTACCAGAATACCGATATTGGTTGCCGTCATGGGAGAAACGATGGCATCTCCGCTACCGGCGGAAACACGCCCCAGTAACGAGCCATCAGCGGCTGAATAGAAATGCACATAACCTTCATAATCACCTGTGGCAACCACGTTGCCATAAACAACCGGATTGCTCAAACCACGGTTAGTTAATGTCTGGTCAGACCATAATTCCTGACCATTGGTGATATTGTATGCGCGTACTTCGCCATGGACACTGGCTGCGTACAATGAGCTACCGGCAGATCCAACGCCCACTGCACTTGAAAACGGTTGATTCCAGACCGGTTCCGCGCCCCTTGCGGAAATCGCGTAACATCCTACCCGGCCCTGATACGTGGCAAGGCATAAACCATTACCCGACAACAAAGGTTGCCCTACGACATCGGTGACACTATCAAGGTCTGTTGGACCCTGAATGGTTGCTGCCAGAATATCCCACCGCGGCGTACCCGTTTGCAAATCAAGGGAAACCAGCCTGCCCGTCGGGACACCCACAAGAACCTGATTGCCGTCAATCAACATGCGGGAGTTTGCCTTAAGGGCCATTTCAGGATTCGTCCTGAGATAACTCCATTGCAACTCACCATTTTGTGCATTGAAAGCCTGCACACGGTAATCATCGGCACGCACCACGACTAATCCACCACCAATAGCGGGTGGGGTAGAAACAACGGTGGAAGCATTGGCAGTCCATAGCGTCTTGCCAGATGAATCCAGGGCAATCACCTTGCCTTTTTGGGTTGTTACAACCGCAATATTGCCATCGGTACCGACACCGGCCGCCAGGTCCTCATCAAGCTTTGCTCTCCATTGGATTGCGCCATTGGCCAGGCTTGCCTTGACGACAGCGCCATCGGGTGTAGCTGCATAAACCGAGTCACCCACCAGTGCTGGCGCAAAACCAAAGCCACTGCCAGAGCCTATATTTGCAGACCATACGGTAAAGCCGCTGAGCTGTTGTTGATATTCCGTGAGATCGACCGGCTCAAAACGCGACTCGTTGCTAAACAGTGAGCAACCACCCATTGCAGCAACCGCAAGCGCAAGAACAGAACCAGACAAAATACGATGACACGATTTTTTCATAAATTACTCCCCACCCAGCACATTTAATTTTAATTGAACGGCACGAATAAACTCAGGGCCCAGATTAGGCAGCTCAAGCGCTGCCTTCCATTGCTGGACAGCCTCTGTTTTTTTGCCCTGTGCTACCAGCACATCACCGGTACGATCCAGAAACACCGCCCTGAAAGACTCTAACGGATTAGCCAACTGCAGCAGAGCCTCATCGTATTTCTCTTCATCTGCAAGCAAAGACGCCATTCTTAACCGGGCAACAGGCACCAGGTCGGGGAAAGACGCCGCCTGCCCTATAAGCCACTCAAGCTGGGCCTTGGCAGCATCAGGTTGATTGTTTTTTGCCAAAAAATCGGATGCCAACAAGACAGCCCTTCCTGTATAGGGTGTTTTGGCATAATCTTTCTGTAAGATCGCACTAGCCTCGTTCACACGGGTTGCTGCCGCCTTGTCATCATTGACAGAGGCACTTTGGATAACCTCGAAGTATCCCAATGCCTGCCTTGACTGGTTTGATTGGTACCACTGCCAGCCATACCAAGCCAAAAAAGCCAGCATGATAACGGTCACCAACGACATAATAGGCGTACCCCAACGATCCCACCAGGCTCTCAGGGCATCAATCTTTTCCTGTTCTTCTAAGTCAAAAGCCATACTTCTGTTTAAATCCTATTTTTTAATTCATTAATGAATGTTACCAAAGGTACCGTCACCTGAGGTGCAATATTACCATCTTCAGATGCCCGCAACGATTTGATACCAATGGTGCCGCTTTTAACTTCATCTTCTCCCAGAATAGCGGCAACCTTTGCCCCACTGCTATCCGCACGCTTGAACTGCGCCTTGAATGATGCGGCACCAGCATGCACGATAACGCGCATACCCTCATCCCGGCATTGCTCTGCCAATAATTGAGCATGAAGGGAGGCTTCAGTTCCCTGGTGAATGAAATATACATCACATTCCGCCGGTTTAACCAGTTCTTTATCTTGCAATACCAATGCCAGCAAACGTTCGATACCAATACCGAAACCAATTGCCGGAGCCGGCTTTCCGCCCAGCAAGGACAGCAGGCCATCGTAACGGCCACCGCCACATACCGTACCTTGAGCGCCCAAACGATCGGTTACCCACTCAAAGACCGTCAGGTTGTAGTAATCAAGACCACGCACCAAACGGGGATTAATCGTATAAGCAATGCCGGCCTGATCAAGACGGGCACGCATTTCATTGAAATGGGCCAAAGATTCTTCTTTCAGGAAGTCAAACAGCTTGGGCGCACTATTGGCCATCTCCTGCATGGCTGGGTTCTTGGTATCGAGCACACGCAATGGATTGCTGTACATCCGGCGCAAGCCATCTTCATCAAGCAGATCCTTGTGTTGTTCAAGGTGTGCAATCAGGGCCTGCCTATGCGCCTGCCGTTCTTCGGGCTGACCCAGTGAGTTCAGCTCGAGGCGAACATCGGAAAGACCCAAGGTTTTCCAAAGACGAGCCAGCATGATGATTTGTTCGGCATCGATATCGGGGCCTGCATAACCCATGGCTTCGACAGAAACCTGATGAAACTGCCGGTAACGCCCTTTTTGCGGACGCTCATGGCGAAACACCGGCCCCATTGAAAACACACGCTGAGGGCCATCGTACAAAAGGTTATGCTCAATCATCGCACGCACGATACCCGCCGTAAACTCGGGCCGCATGGTAAGCATTTCACCAATATCCGTCTTGTCTTTTGACATGCTGAAAGTATACATTTCCTTTTCAACGATGTCGGTTACCTCTCCGATGCCACGGGCAAACAGACGGGTTTGCTCCAAAATGGGAGTACGAATATTATTGTAGCCATATTGGGCAAGCCACTCACGAATGGTTGCTTCCAGTTTTTCCCACTGCCAGCTTTCAGCTGGCAAAATATCATTCATTCCACGTATTGCAGAAACTTTTTGGAATGTTTTAGTCATACAAACGAATCTCTTTATTCAGATAATTTATTTTTTTACCAAGCGCTTATGAGCGGATACCGTAACGCTTCTCGACATAATTACGGACAATTTCATGAAACTCGGCTGCAATATTATCACCCTTCAGGGTTATTGTGCGCTCTCCGTCAATAAAAACCGGGGCAGAAGGCACCTCACCGGTACCAGGCAGACTGATACCAATATCTGCATGACGGCTTTCACCAGGGCCATTAACCACACAGCCCATTACTGCCACATTCATGTTTTCGACGCCCGGGTATTTGGTTTTCCAGAATGGCATTTGGTCACGCAAGTATGATTGTATGCTGTCGGCCAGTTCCTGGAATACCGTACTGCTGGTACGCCCACAACCAGGACAAGCCACTACCATTGGAGTAAAAGCGCGTAATCCAAGACTTTGCAATATTTCCTGGGCCACCACCACTTCTTTGCGACGATCACCACCAGGCTCTGGCGTTAGGGAAATACGAATGGTATCACCAATGCCTTCCTGCATTAATACTGCAAGTGCCGCTGTAGATGCCACAATGCCTTTGCTGCCCATGCCTGCCTCGGTAAGACCAAGATGCAGGGGGTAGTTACAGCGACTGGCCAGATTCCGGTAAACCGAAATAAGGTCCTGGACATGACTGACTTTGCAGGAAAGAATAATGGCATCCCCTGGCATGCCCAGCTGCTCGGCCCGCTGTGCATTGCTGATGGCTGACACCACCAACGCCTCGCGCATGAGGGATTGCGCATCCCATGGCTCGGACTTGGCATTGTTTTCATCCATCATCCGCGCCATCAATTCATGATCAAGGCTACCCCAGTTAACACCGATGCGAACCGGTTTTTGATATTTACAAGCCACCTCGATCATTTGGGCAAAATTATCATCACGCTTTTTGCCCCCTCCCATATTACCGGGATTGATTCGATACTTGGACAATGCCTGGGCACAGTCAGGGTATTGGGTTAACAATTTATGGCCGTTATAGTGAAAATCACCCACCAAAGGCACTGAAACACCCATTTTATCAAGCTGCTCACGAATGGCAGGGACAGCCTGCGCCGCTTCGGGGGTATTCACGGTAATCCGAACCATCTCGGAACCTGCCAACGCCAGCTCTTTAACCTGGATGGCGGTGGCAATGTGATCAGCCGTATCCGTATTAGTCATTGACTGGACAACAATAGGCGCACTAGAACCAATGGGCACAACGGTTGAGCCCCAGGCAACATTGACCAGACGGGTCTGGTGGCGGACAGCAGGCCCGACCGAAAATGGGTTTTGACAGATGGACATGATGATTAATTAAATAAATTCCTGAAATTTTCCAAGCCGATATCTTCAAGTGTAAACCACTCACGGCTATATCCATAAACAGCAATAATGACCAGGATCAGGAAAATAATGAAAATCCAAGTTCCCGTACCCGAACGCTGCGATTCATACCCTTCATGGGCACTGAAATCGACGGTTGGCTGCAGGCTCTTCAACTCTTGCTTATTGAGATTGGCACCGCTTTGCCTGGCCAGAAGATCAAGCACCTGCTTCTCGTCAGCACCTAACAAATTGGCGTATTTTCGAACCAATCCCTTTAAGACAAACCCTTGCGGCAAGGCTGACCAGTCTTGCGCTTCTAAGGCGTTGATTTGGATTGAGGAAAACTTGATCTGGCTTGAAACATCACTAACCGATAAACCTTTTTTTTCACGCAGTCCCTTTAACAATGCACCCAGGTTTTTTTCTTCCAAGGAATCTGAACTGGAAACTTCGTTCAAGTCTGAGTTAAATTGCGACACTACTGCACCTCGATGATGGGAATGGATTTTCTGGCCTGCATGAGCGCACTGATCTTGGTTTTATCCTTGACATCACCCGCCAGCTGACCACAGGCGGCATCAATATCATCGCCCCGCGTTTTACGCACAGTTGTAATAACGCCTGCATCCATCAGAATGCTGGCAAATATACGCACCCTGGCAGACTTTGAACGTTTCAGGCCGGATTCAGGAAACGGGTTAAAAGGGATCAGGTTAAGCTTGCAACGAACCTGTTTAGTAATTTCAATAAGCTGGCGTGCATGCTCATCGGTGTCGTTAACACCATCAAGCATGACGTATTCAAATGTAATGAAATCACGGGGTGCAAATTCAAGATAACGATTGCATGAAGCAATCAATTCAGCCAACGGATATTTTTTATTTAATGGAACCAACTGGTCGCGCAAGGCATCGTTGGGCGCATGAAGCGAAACCGCCAGCGCCACAGGACAATCTTGTGACAGGCGATCCATCATGGGCACCACGCCAGATGTGGATACCGTAACACGACGGCGTGACAAACCATAAGCATTGTCGTCAAGCATAAGCTGAAGGGCCGGTACGACCTGATCATAATTAAGCAAGGGTTCTCCCATGCCCATCATGACAACATTGCTGATGACTCGTGATATATCTTCAGGGGCTTCGGCATTGCCAATACGCGCAGACAACAGGTCTTCCTGGATAACCCGGCGGGCGTGCCACAACTGGCCAACAATTTCCGCGGTTGTCAAATTGCGGTTAAAGCCCTGATGACCGGTAGAGCAAAACCGGCAGGCGACTGTACAGCCGGCCTGGCTTGAAATACATAAAGTACCACGGTCATCTTCAGGAATAAAGACCGTTTCGATGGCATTATTATTGCCCACATCGAACAGCCACTTACGGGTACCGTCTGAAGAAATTTTTTGTGTAATGACCGAAGGTGCCTGTATGCAACAGGATTCAGCGAGCTGGGAACGAAAATCTTTGGCAAGATCACTCATTTGCCCAAACTCGCTGACTCCACGCTGGTGAACCCAGCGCTGAAGCTGCTTTGCACGAAAGGGCTTACTCCCCCACTGACCAACAAGGTCAATGAGGGCATCAGTTGGGATACCCAGGAGATTAATTTGGTCAGTCATGGAATAAGCCTTATTCAATATCAAAACTATAAATCGTAAAACTACCGATTACTTGCCAAAAAAGTAGGCAATTTCAACAGCTGCTGTTTCTGGAGCGTCAGAGCCATGCACTGCGTTTGCGTCGATGCTTTCAGCAAAATCGGCACGAATGGTACCGGGTTCTGCTTTTTTAGGATCGGTAGCACCCATCAATTCACGGTTTTTCAGGATGGCGTTTTCGCCTTCCAGAGCCTGAATGAATACAGGACCGGAAATCATGAAGCTGACCAGATCATTGAAGAAAGGACGCTCTTTGTGAACAGCGTAAAAGCCTTCAGCTTCTTCACGGGTTAATTGTTGCATACGTGCTTCAACCACTTTCAGGCCTGCTTTTTCAAAGCGGGAAATGATCTCGCCGATAACGTTTTTTGCAACTGCATCAGGTTTAATAATAGACAATGTGCGTTCAACAGCCATTTAATACTCCAAAATTTCAATAAAAACAATAACTTCAAGTAAGTTTTACTCAACTTGGCATTTTAACATGCAAAAAGTACCTTCTACACCTTAAAATAAGGGTTTTCGCGAACAAAGTAACCAATCCGTCGGAATCAGAATCATAATGAACCAAGAATCTAACAGTATTGACACCAAAGAACTCTCCAAGAGTTTCGAACCCAAAGAACTAGAAGCCCACTGGTATCAGGAGTGGAACAATCAAGGCATTTTTGCTGCGGGGCAATACACAACAACCACTTCCGAAGAATGTGGCAAGCCGTTTACCATTCAATTTCCGCCACCAAACGTGACCGGCACTCTGCATATGGGGCATGCATTCAACCAGACCATCATGGACGGCCTGATCCGCTACCATCGCATGCTGGGCAACGATACCGTGTTTGTCCCCGGCACCGACCACGCCGGCATTGCCACGCAAATCGTGGTTGAACGACAACTGGATGCCCAAAAAATTTCCCGCCATGATCTTGGCCGGGAAAAATTCCTTGAAAAAGTCTGGGAATGGAAAGAACTTTCCGGCAACACCATTACCAGTCAGGTACGCCGCCTGGGCGCATCAGCGGATTGGCCTCGCGAATACTTCACCATGGACGACCAAATGTCCAAAGGAGTTATTGAAACTTTTGTACGCCTGCATGAACAAGGACTCATTTACCGTGGCAAACGCCTGGTGAACTGGGACCCCGTGCTGGGCACCGCGGTCTCCGACCTTGAAGTGGAAAGCTGTGAAGAACAAGGCAGCCTGTGGCATATTCGCTATCCGCTTAGCAAGCCAGCGGATGAACTGACCCATTTGACCGTTGCCACTACCCGCCCGGAAACCATGCTGGGCGACGTGGCCGTCATGGTTCACCCCGAAGACGAACGCTACATGCACCTTATTGGGCAAACCGTTATTTTGCCGCTGGTTAATCGTGAAATCCCGATTATTGCCGATGATTATGTTGACCGGGAATTTGGTACTGGCGTGGTAAAAGTAACGCCTGCCCACGATTTTAATGACTATGCAGTAGGCCAGCGTCACGGCCTGTCGTTTTCAAGCATACTTACCCTTGACGCCAAAATCGTCGATGACGCCCCCGAAGCCTATCGCGGCATGGACCGCTTTGATGCCCGCGAAAAAATCGTTGCAGACCTTCAGGCCCTTGAGCTGCTGGAAAGCGTCAAGCCCCACACATTAATGGTTCCGCGTGGTGACCGCACCAAAACAGTCATTGAGCCCATGCTGACCGACCAGTGGTTTGTTGCCATGAGCAAACCGGCACCCGAAGGCACCTACAATCCCGGCAAAAGCATTACCGAGACTGCCCTTGATGTGGTTCGTACGGGCGAAATCAAGTTCTACCCTGAAAACTGGACAAACACCTATTACCAATGGCTGGAAAACATTCAGGACTGGTGCATTTCCCGTCAATTATGGTGGGGCCATCAAATCCCTGCCTGGTACAGTGAAGACGGACAGATTTTTGTTGCCCGCAATGAAGAAGAAGCCATCCAAAAAGCCCGCGCAGCAGGTATCAACGGCCCATTGCGCCGCGATGATGACGTTCTAGACACCTGGTTCTCTTCTGCCCTCGTCCCCTTTACCACCATGGGCTGGCCTGAAGAAACGCCTGACTACAAGCGCTACCTGCCCTCCAGTGTCCTGGTTACCGGGTTCGACATTATTTTCTTCTGGGTTGCCCGGATGATCATGATGAGCATGCACCTGACCGGCCAGATCCCCTTCAAGTTTGTTTATGTCCATGGCCTAATACTGGATGCCAACGGCCAGAAAATGAGTAAATCCAAGGGCAACACGCTTGACCCGGTTGACCTGATTGATGGCATTGAACTTGAGCCCCTGGTGGCAAAGCGCACGGTTGGCCTGATGAACCCCAAGCAGGCCAGCAAAATCGAAAAGGAAACCCGCAAGGAGTTCCCTGATGGCATCGAGGCTTACGGCGCCGATGCCTTGCGCTTTACCATGGCTGCCTATGCCACGCTTGGCCGCAACATGAACTTTGACCTTAAACGTTGTGGCGGCTACCGCAACTTCTGCAACAAGCTGTGGAATGCCTCCCGCTTTGTGCTGATGAACGTTGAAGGACATGATCTTGGCGGCAAAGACGGCGTTGAACTGTCCTTTGCAGATCGCTGGATTCTTTCCCGTCTGCAACAAACCCTGGTTGAAGCCGAAAAAGGCTTCAATGATTTCCGCTTTGACAACATCGCCAACGCCATCTATCACTTTGTATGGGATGAATACTGCGACTGGTATGTCGAGTTGGCCAAGGTACAAATCCAGCAAGGTACACCGGCGCAACAATGTGGCACCCGCCAAACATTAATCAATGTACTGGAAACCATCCTGCGCCTGGCTCACCCCATCATTCCATTCATTACCGAAGAGTTATGGCAAAAAGTAGCGCTTGTCGCCGGCAAACGCAAAGCGAATGAAACCACTTCAATCAGCATCCAGCCCTACCCCTTGCCTGACGCCAGCCAGTTTGATGAAGCAGCTGAAGCCTCATTAAATCAACTCAAGGCACAAGTTGAGGCCGTACGCGCCCTGCGTGGTGAAATGAACCTGTCTCCGGCACAGAAAGTTCCCTTGTATGCACAGGGCGATGCTTCCCTGCTTGCACTTAACGCGCCTTACCTGCAGGCACTGGGCAAACTGAGCCAGGTTGACATCGTCAATGAACTGCCTGACTTAGGTGCTCCGGTGCAAATTCTTGAAAGCACTCATCTGATGCTAAATGTTGAAATTGACGTTGAAGCCGAACTGGCCCGCCTTGACAAGGAAGCCAAACGACTGGAAACCGAAATTACCAAAGCCAATGGCAAATTGGGCAATGAAAAATTTGTTGCCCGTGCCCCTGCTGCCGTGATTGAGCAGGAAAAAGAAAGATTGGCTAACTTTAGCGAGTTGCTGACTAAAATCAACGAACAGAAAAGCCGCCTCAAGAAGTAAATTGGCCATCATGGGGTACCTGCCCGGTACCCCCTCTAACCTGACCCACCAGCCATCCGTTCTTTTTCGGATGGTTTTTTTATGCCTTCAACAATCCATTCATGGGTTCATTACGGGACAAAAAAAGTTACGACATAAGTAATCTCTTAAGCGACATACCAAGCACAACCCGTTCCATCCCTACGCATTAGCAAGACCCCTATTAAGCAAATAAACGCCAGACATGAAAAAGCCCCAAGCAACCGGAACAAATCCGGATGATTGGGGCTGATTCAGCAAAAGCGTACTTGCCCGTTTTTAAAAACCAGGCAATGACCAGTAATTAATTGGCGCTTTTTGCGTATCTTTCTGCACTAGCCACAATTTCAGCTTTGGCGGCTTCTACACCTTCCCAGCCTTTAACCTTGACCCATTTGCCTGGCTCCAGGTCTTTGTAATGCTCAAAGAAATGCTGGATGCGCTTCAACTCTTCTTCAGGCAGATCCGCAGAAGACTTGATGTTGCGATAAACAGGATACAGTTTGTCAACAGGAACCGCCAACAATTTTGCATCACCGCCGCCTTCATCGTCCATATGCAACACACCGATAGCACGGCATTTGATGACTGCACCGACTTGAATCGGGAAGGGAGCAATCACAAGTACATCAACCGGATCGCCATCATCTGAAATAGTTTGGGGAATATAGCCATAGTTGCAAGGATAATGCATGGCCGTCATCATGAAACGGTCAACAAAAACAGCACCAGTTTCTTTATCCACCTCGTATTTTACGGGGTCAGAATTCATTGGGATTTCAATAACCACATTGAATTCATCTGGTAACTTTGAACCTGCTGGCACACGATCTAAACTCATAAAATAACCTTTAAAGATTAAAAGAAATATTAACTATTTTCTGCTTTGTTTTCCGGCTTCATAACCAGGGATGGGAGCAGTATCAAAATACTCATCAGCCTGATAATCCGTATCTGCCGAAATCTTTGTCGACATGATCCGCTCATCCAGATTATCCAGTTTCTTCCTGTCTGGCGGACCGTCCGGATCTTCCGTTGTATCTGCCGCCGGTAGAATACTATCATTATTCAACACGGGCAATGCCGAAGTGGCCGCTGAGGCGATACGCCAATGCTTGATGGCATCCTGAGCGCGCCCAAGCCGGTCATAGAGGGTTCCCAGCAAGGCGTGGGTCAGGGCTTCATCGCGGGAAACGACCGTTTCCAGCCCTGCCTGTGCTTGAGATTGTACGCCCGCTTCAGCGCTAATAGCCAGGCTACGGGTAAGGTAGCGTTCCGCCTGCCCCCATAACTGACCTTTCAGGCATAAATAGCCCAAGGCCGTCAACAACTGTGGATTATTACCGTCATTTTTCAGCCAGGTTTGCGCCATGGCCAAACGATCATGAACCAATTCACCCGCAGTCTGCACATAGGCTTTTAGCAAACGGGCATCTTTTGTAATTTCCAAGGCATGTTCCAACACCTTGCCCGCATTTTTACTATCACCTTTGGCATCAAATCGCGCAGATGCAGCCAGTGCCACCAATGGCATGGTTTTTTCATCGCTATTCAGGCTTTTCCATACATATTGCCATTCTTCCGATGCGGCACTATTGATAGTGCCGGCTGCCGCATGTTCAATAAGCCTTAATGCCTCGAAACGATCAAGACGACCTTTTTTCAGCATTATGCGAGCCAATGGCAATAACTTTTCATTATTACCGGTTTGCTTGTAAGCCCGCAACAACAGTTTTTGTATATGTTCCTGATTACTGCCATTCGCCGTATCAAGCGCCTCAAGCAAAGCTTGAGCCTGTTTGGATTCCCCCTGATCCAGCAACAACTCGGCCTTGACCGTAGCCGTTGCCTCGGCAAGTCGGGGAAAATGGCTGGACTTTTTTTCCGCCATCAGCAACAGTTTGTCACGTTCCTCATGATGGCCCGACATATGCGCCGCCTTGGCTGCGGCCAAACTGGCAATTGCCTGACGCGATGGATTGTGGCTATGATTGAACAATCGCGTAAAATCTTTTTCTGCCAAACCAGCACGACCCTCGATCAGTTCAAGCCACCCCTTTTCGAGCAAATCAACATCTTTACTGGTATGACGCCGAACCCGCCATTGTTTATAGGTGGTGGGGGATGTGCTTAAAGCAACAATAAACCTGACCAACAAGTAAACAAGCACAAAGGCGATAAGCAACAAGAAAATGCCCGTCATCAAGGAAACCGTGCGACGCTCGTCTCCGGTAACCAGCATGAAATAACCGTTTGAATCTTGAATAAGAAGTGCAAAACCCACGGCAAGCGCGAGTAGCACAAGTAATTTTAGACCTGTCCTCATGGCTTACTCCTGCGGTTTACCCAAATTGATAATCTGGTTTCTGGTTTCCTCAATCGCTTTTACACTATGGGTAATTTGTGGCAATTGCGGCCTTACCGGGATTGCCAGCAAGCTACGGGTCTGCGCTAGCGCATTCCGGGTTTCCGGGGCATCCTGGTTATAGTATTTCAGCAAAGCGGCCTGCACGGCCTCAAGAGAACTGGTCCAGATGCCCTGCTGGGCATTCAACAAGCCTTGCTGCGCAAATCGCAAATCAAGCTTGAGGTTGTTTTTAAGCGCTGCCGCTTGCCCGGCAGAAATCAAGGCAACCGTTGGGTCATCCAGTTTTTCAACCCGAACCAGACCACCCAGGTCGGATTTCAGCATACCAACAGCACTTGATGGCCAGGACTTAACCTCTTCCCAGGCTTTTTCATACCAGTTCAAATCGGGATTAGCAGATACCTGCAAGTCTTGTTCACCTTGCGGGCTGTTAGCATTTCCCGGCAAAACCGTTGACAAATGATCTACCCTATCAGGTGAAACCAGTGGCGCTTTATCAAGCAACTCGATTAACTTGCCTACTTCCTTGAACAGCGTTTCCTCATTCATGACTGGTGCCGATTTAAGCATCACAATATCTGAAGACACTGCACCAGCAAGCCCTGAAAGAATAGGATTATTGGCACGCTGGATAGTTTGCCGCGCCATTTCCAATGCACGCACGGCATTAGGCAGGTTACCGGCAATGCTTAGTTCATTATCAGCAGACTGAACCAGGCGGGCAACATCATTGACAACAAACAGGCTAACATCAACATCAGCCCTGCTAAGCCGTTGCTCAAGCAACTCGGTGTACTGCTTCTGCATTTGCTGCAATTCAGCCTTAAGCTGATTGATTTGCTCGGTTTGCTGATCAAGCTGCGCTTTGAAAACGCCCGCCAAGCCGTCTTCAGCGACGGCACTGCCTGTCGCAGGAGATTGTGCCAATTCCTCAGAACCAACTGCTTCAGCCACAGAAACAGTCGCTTGTATATTGCCTGATTCCGTCCCACTTACGATTGGGTTAGCGTTAACCGTATCGCCGTGTTCCGTATCCTGGCTTGCACCTGCCGGCACATTCTCCACTGTCACAACAGGCGCGGCCGTTTTTTCTTCAGGCACAATTCCTTCATTTACAGCCACAGTTTCAGACTCTTTCACCGCACTGCCGGGGGTCTCTTCTGCCTGTACTGGCGCCTGGCTGGCTTCCTGCGGGATTTCTGTTGGTGCTGCTTCAGGCGTTGAAACGATTGCATCCGGCTTAGCATCCTCAGCAAGCTGTTGTGTACGGGAAGATGAATTGCCTTTTAACCACATGCCGCCATTTTGGGATTGCTGTGTCATATAAACAGCCCCGCCCACGACCGCAGCAACTACAACCACCGCCGCTCCAACCACTTTTTTATTAACGCCAGACTTGGAGCCAGATGTTGACGATGTGGACACTGATTCTTCTTTAGACCCGATTTGTTCATGCTCAACGGCATCAGATGCGCCTTCAGACGCAATATTTTCAGTATTGTTATGATGCACGTTTACTTCTGGCGTACTCATCTCTTGGTTATCTGAAGATTGAATACTATCCTGTTTTTTCTCATCCATGTTTTTTGATCCCTTGCTGAGATTATGGTTTTTGGAATGTAAATTATGGCGTGTTCGCTTATTTCTCATAATCGCATTGTAGTGGAAGATGGCGACTATTGTAATTAAGCTATGCTTAACTTCTCAAATATTGAAGCATCGCTTGGTTGACATATATTAATGACAACCGTCTTTTTGGGCAAACCATACTCAGCCATGGCCCTGTTCAAATGATCACGGAGCCGCTCTGAGATTCTTGGATGGGTAACCACAAAATGATGATCAAGACAATATTGAACCAGCCCGTTACGTTTCAACTCACTGAACACACTGTCAACGCTTTCCTTGCTGGTAAGAAGCCAGCATATGATTTTATTTGACTGACACAACACCGACATTTGCTCACTCTCGGCCACTGTCCACAATCGGGGTTTTCTTTCATACACCGACAAAAAAGTCACCGGTATGTTCAATCCCTGTAGTTTCTCGGCCAGCCATTGGCGACCCGCCTGTCCGCGAACAACCAGGACACTGGTAAATGTCTGCAAGTCTTTTTTTATCAATTCGTCAAAAAATGCCTCTGAATCCTGATATTCAGCCTTAGGGTCCGGATAAATAATTTGCTCGGGAGGCACACCTTGCGCCAGCAAAGCATTGGCGGTTGCCATGCCGACAGCGCCTGCATATAACCCTTTAGGCCAACTTCGACCATATTTTGCCAGTGTTTCAAAAAACACCTGGACAGCATAACCGCTGACAAAAAAAACCAAACTATAACTGGCAATATCAGGAACTTCCCTTGCTGTTAAAGGCAAGGGAAATCGCTCAATGGCAGGAAGTTCTGTAACCTGAAAACCCGTCTCGAGCAGCAATGATTGTAATAATGAATTCTTGCCTGCCGGACGGGTAAGGATGATATGTCTGTGCATGTTTTCTTGCAACTCAAGAAAACAGGGTTAACTATTCAGCAATGTTGCCAAGATTTTGTCGGCACCCGCCTGATGCAGCTCTTTGGCAACATCAAGGCCCAGTTGTTCTGCCTGCTCGACAGGACCACTACTTTGCGCACGCAGCACTTTGGTTCCGTCGGGTAATGCTACAAACGCCTGAATGGAAAGCATATTGCCATTGATAACCGCATGAGCAGCCAAAGGCACCTGGCAAGAACCGCCCAAAAATGATGAAACTGCCCTTTCTGCCGTCACACATGCCAGGGTTTCCTCGCATGACAAGGGCTGCAAGGCAGCAAGCACATCGGTGCGAGACTCAAGAATTTCTATCCCCAGCGCCCCCTGCCCGGCAGCAGGCAGACTATCCTGCACCGAGAGGCAACTGCGGATTCGCTCCTGAAGACCCAAACGTTGCAACCCGGCTGCAGCCAGGATAATGGCATCATACTCACCATTATCAAGTTTACCAAGACGAGTATCAAGGTTGCCACGTAGGGGCTTTACATCCAGGTGTGAGAAATTGGCCCTGATTTGTGATTCACGGCGCAGGCTGGAGGTACCCACCACAGCGCCCTTGGGCAAATCGGCCAGTTTTTCGTATTTATTGGATACAAATGCGTCACGAGGGTCTGCACGGTCCATGACAACCCCCAGCTGGAATGGAGAACGTAGATCCATTGGTACATCTTTAAGGGAATGCACGGCAAGATCGGCCCGGCCATCAAGCAAGGCGGTTTCCAGTTCCTTGACGAACAGACCCTTACCACCCACTTTTGACAGGGTGCGATCAAGAATCTGATCGCCCCGGGTCGTCATGGTCAGCAGTTCGACACGGCAGGCTGGATACAACGCCTGCAACTTAGCCTGCACAAATTCGGCCTGCCATAAAGCCAAACGACTGGCTCGGGTGGCGATAATCAATTTTTCAGGTTGTACTGACATTGCGGGCTCCTATTTAAAATAATTGGCAAGGACAGCAATGACAATACCGATAACCGCCAGGACAAACAAATATTGCAACAGGGTAAGTTTGGGTTTTTGTGACATATTTTTTACTGACTATCCTAAAAATAAATACGGGCTATTCAGCCTTTTCGCTGGCTTCAGCGGCTTTTCGTGAAGCAATCAGCTTGCCCACAATCATGACAAACAAGGCGCAACCTATCTCGGCAGTATACTTGACTGTAGCAGCTGACTCGGCGCCACCAAAGAAGGTGTTTTGAATATACACATCGCCAACGAACATACCACCTGCCAACCAGCCCAGCAAACCGGCGCCAAACAGGATAACCAGCGGGAACTTGTCAATGATCTTGAGAACGATGGTACTACCCCAAATAATAATGGGCACACTGACCAGCAAACCGAAAATAACATAAGCAGTCTGGTGATCGACATGTGCGTTGCCTGCGGCACCGGCAATTGCAATCACGTTATCCAGACTCATGACAAAGTCAGCGATAAGAATGGTTTTCACTGCACCCCAAACACTGCTGCTGGCCTGAATACCTTCTCCGTGATCTTCCTCGGGAATGAGCAACTTGATACCAATCCAGATAAGCAAGGCACCGCCAATCAGTCTGAGGAATGGTATTTTGAGCATTTCCATGGCAAACATGATAAGCACCACGCGCATGGTAATCGCACCAACCGTCCCCCAAAGAATACCTTTGAGACGTTGTGCCTTTTGCAGGTTTCGACAAGCCAGGGCGATAATAATTGCATTATCCCCGCCCAGGAGAATGTCGATCACAATAATTTGACCGATAGCGGCCCAATGGATCTCTTGAAAAAACTCTAACATCTTTTTACCTATTTTTTGTTAAGAAGACAGTTCATGAACAGGCAGGATTTGACCACCTGTTTTGAAACAGCCTTAACGGCTAAATGCTACCTAAATTGAATCATGTATTTACTGCGTTTCCGAAGAAAACAGCAAATTATAATTCAGTTCAAGGTCTTTTTAATTTTCAACGGCAAAAGTCCACCTTATAAATCTGGCATGGGAGCCAGCACTACAAACTGGACTTTTTCTTGCTAATACAACAAGCGCTTGATTACAGTGGCATTTTTCCGTAATCAAAAAACCGCCAATCAATAATATTGAAAGTGGCGGTTTTTTGATTTATTGAAGCATATTACAAAATGGATTTAAGTAATTTGCCCATTTCAGAAGGATTGCGGGTAGTACGAATACCGCAAGCTTCCATCACTTCAAGTTTGGCATCCGCAGTATCTGCTCCACCAGAAATGAGGGCACCTGCGTGACCCATGCGTTTTCCGGGAGGCGCTGTAACACCGGCGATAAAACCAACTACCGGTTTTTTCATGTTGTCTTTGGCCCACAAAGCCGCATTGACTTCGTCAGGTCCGCCAATTTCACCAATCATGATAACAGCTTCGGTTTCAGGATCGTCGTTGAACATTTTCAGGATGTCAATGTGCTTCAGGCCATTGATAGGGTCACCACCAATACCAACCGCAGCAGACTGACCCATGCCCAGCTCAGAAACCTGTGCAACGGCTTCATAAGTCAATGTACCGGAACGGCTGACAATACCGATTTTACCTTTACGGTGAATATGGCCAGGCATAATACCAATCTTGATTTCATCAGGAATGGTCAAACCAGGGCAGTTAGGGCCCAACAACAAGGTTTTCTTGTTTTCAGCGCGCATGCGATTGCGAAGTTCAAGCATGTCACGGACAGGGATACCCTCTGTAATGCAGATGGCCAAATCCAGGTCTGCTTCAGCTGCTTCCCAAATTGCTGCCGCTGCACCTGCTGGTGGAACGTAAATGACAGAAACGGTTGCGCCAGTTTCCTCTTTAGCTTCTTTAACAGATGAATAGATTGGGATACCTTCGAAATCTTCACCTGCACGTTTTGGATTAACGCCAGCAACAAAAGCTTCTTTGCCATTGCCATACTCACGGCACATACGTGTGTGAAACTGGCCGGTTTTACCTGTAATACCCTGGGTAATTACTTTGGTATCTTTATTGATAAGAATAGACATTGATGAATTCCTTACTTACTTGGCTGCTTCAACAACTTTCGTTGCTGCTTCTGCCATGGTGTCAGCACTGATAATGGGAAGACCTGAATCTTTCAGCATTTGCTTGCCCAGCTCTTCATTGGTTCCTTTCATGCGTACAACCAAAGGAACGCTCAGGTTAACTGCACGGCATGCCGCAATAACGCCTTCGGCAATAACGTCACAACGCATGATACCGCCGAAAATGTTAACCAGAATGGCTTTCACATCTTTGTTTTTCAACATGATTTTGAAGGCTTCGGTTACTTTTTCTGCAGTCGCGCCGCCACCGACGTCAAGGAAGTTGGCAGGTTCGCCACCAAACAGCTTGATGGTGTCCATGGTTGCCATGGCCAGACCGGCACCGTTTACCAGGCAGCCAATATTGCCGTCTAACTGGATGTAGGCCAGGTCAAATTTGCTGGCTTCGATTTCAGCGGGATCTTCTTCGTCAAGGTCGCGGTAAGCCACGATCTCTGGCAAACGGTACAAAGCGTTTGAGTCAAAGTTGAATTTGGCATCAAGTGCAATGATATCGCCTGAACCGGTAAGGATCAGCGGGTTGATTTCAGCCAAAGAGGAATCAGTTTCCCAGTAGACTTTATACAGCTTCTGGAATTCGGAAGCAGCCTTGGCAACGGAAGATTCAGGCACACCAATGCCACGCGCCAGGTTAGCTGCGTCTTCGTCGGTAAGTCCTGTAGCAGGATCAACAAATACCTTCAGGATTTTTTCCGGTGTTTTTTCGGCAACTTCTTCTACATCCATGCCGCCTTCGCTGGAGGCCATGACACAAACGCGCTGGGTAGCACGGTCGGTAACGATACCAACGTAGTATTCTTTTTTGATGTCAGCACCCTCTTCAATCAGAAGACGCTTCACTTTCTGACCTTCAGGGCCTGTCTGGTGTGTAACCAGTTGCATACCCAGGATTTCAGAAGCCAATTGACGCACTTCATCAATGGAACGGGCCAGTTTGACACCGCCGCCCTTGCCACGACCACCGGCATGAATCTGGGCCTTGACAACCCAAACCGGTCCGCCCAGTGTTTCTGCTGCTTTCACAGCCTCGTCAACAGAGAATGCGGGAATACCGCGAGGTACGGTAACGCCAAACTTCTTCAGAAGTTCTTTACCTTGATACTCATGGATCTTCATGTATTACCTATATAGATGTAGGAAAAAATAAAATGACCTGCTTGCGCGGGAGGGGCCACCATCAATTGATCTTGACTGCTTCGATCGTCTCGTTGACATACCAGTCAGGGTAAAACTCTTTGACCACCGGTGAAGTTAAAGCCAGGGCATGACAACCTTCAAGCTGAAAAGGTTTTTTACCGGACTTTGCTTCTTTGCGGTTGCGGGATGCCGACAAACTTTGGACAAAAACCGTTGGCAATAGTACAACAAGTTCGGACATATGCGTGCAACCAGATGTTCTGGAAAATCGCTCTTTGACTGCGTTGCGAAAATTCCTGAGCAAATGCAAGCCAACCAGCCCCTTGTAGGCGGCCTCGATTGCCGAACAGGTTTGATCGTAAGGCGCATCATCATAATGCGCACGGGCATCACGCACCTCTCCGTCTTCTGTTACCAGCAGACAGATTTTCATATTATGCACAGGTGAACCCGCCACTTTAATGCCGCCATTGCGCTTGGGAAAATCGTAAGCCTTATAATCGAGCAAGGATGCCTCTAGCTCCCACAACCCATCCTCCCTTAAAAAGGAATTCATTTCTATTTTTCGGGTATGAATGGGTTTGCGGCTTACTGAAGTATCAAACGACATTATGAGACGAATTCAAGAGCAATTGATGAATGATTGCGGAAAGTATAGCGTACCCGTAAATCATCATGCGTGGATTCTTAAATCCGTCCTTTATTTTTAGGGTTTACCCTAATATCAATCAAAATTTATAGCCTATTGCAATCTCAAGGCCTTGGCCGCCTCAACCATTTTTTCAAGTGCAGCTCGGGTTTCAGGCCACCCCCTTGTTTTCAGCCCACAATCAGGATTGACCCATAAACGCTGTTTATCTATCTGCCCAGAGGCTTTTTCCATCAGTCGTACCATCCAGTCGGTATCCGGAATATTCGGGGAATGAATATCATAAACACCAGGACCAATTTCATTGGGATAATGGAATTCTTCAAAAGCACGCAACAATTCCATATTGGAACGGGAGGTTTCTATGGTAATCACATCGGCATCCATAGCGGCAATCGCCTCAATGATGTCATTGAATTCGGCATAGCACATGTGCGTATGGATTTGCGTGGTATCCTCAACGCCAGAAGTTGACAGGCGAAACGCATCAACCGCCCAGTCCAGATAAGACTGCCATTTTCCCTTGCGAAGTGGCAAACCCTCGCGAAATGCAGGCTCATCAATCTGGATAATGCCAATTCCCGCTTTCTCAAGATCAAGAATTTCCTCTCGCAATGCCAATGCCAGTTGACGGCATGTTTGCTCCCGTGGCTGGTCATCACGGACAAATGACCATTGCAACAAGGTAACCGGGCCAGTCAGCATGCCTTTCATCGGCTTTTTAGTCAGGGATTGGGCATAAGCCGTCCACCCTACCGTCATGGGAATAACACGGGCAACATCCCCAAAAATAATAGGTGGTTTTACGCAGCGTGAACCATAGCTCTGTACCCAGCCATTTTCAGTGAAAGCATAGCCAGCCAGCAGTTCACCAAAATACTCAACCATATCATTGCGCTCAGGTTCTCCGTGAACCAGCACATCCAGCCCGACCTCCTCCTGAAAAGTCACTACCTTGGCAATTTCTTCCTTGATGGATGCCTCATACTTTGCATCACTCAGGGCACCCTGTTTCCAGTCACGACGCAAAGCCCTGATTTCCGTGGTTTGCGGAAATGAACCAATAGTCGTCGTCGGAAACAGGGGCAAGTCCAAGGCTTCACGCTGTTTTTGCACACGCTCTTTATAGGGTGTGCGATCACGCCTGATCTGACTGGATTGGGAAAGTTGCTGTTGAACCAACGGGTTATGAATCCGCTTTGATATTTTTCTGTTATTAAGCGCCTGTTGCTGCCGGGCCAGGAAATCCTCAATAGAAGGTGTCAGGCGTTTATCCAGCACAGCCGCCAGTACGGTTAACTCCTCCAGCTTCTGGATCGCAAAAGAAAGCCAGGATTTTATTTCTTCATCAAGTTTGACTTCATAAGCCAGATCCACCGGCACATGCAATAAAGAGCAAGACGGCGCCAACCATAAATTTTCACCCAGTTGTTCTTTTAACGGTTGCAAGCGGGCAGCAGCCGCTTCCAGATCAGTTCGCCAGATATCACGGCCACTGACAATGCCGGCCGACAAGACCTGTTCTGGCTGAAGGTAATCAGCGATAGATTGAAGACAATGATTGCCACGCACCAGATCCACATGCAAACCGGCTACCGGCAAACTGCTTACCACGGAAAGATTGTCATGAAGACCTTCAAAATACGTTGCCAGCAAAATTTTCTGTTTCTGTTGTGCCAGTTGTTGATACACCTGCCTGAAAGCCGCTTGCCAGGCCTGGGGCAACTCCAGTGTCAGGATGGGTTCATCAATCTGCACCCACTCTACGCCCTGCGCATGCAAGCGTGCCAATACCTGTTGATAAACCTCGAGCAAGGCAGGAATCAAGGCCAGCTTGCGCTCGTCAGCTGCGCCATTGGTGAAATCTTCGCCCTTGCTTAACCACAAATAGCTTAATAAACCGGGGATAACCGGCTTGACTTGATAGCCTTGGGACAATGCCTCATCGACATGATCAAACAGATAACCGCGGACAATCCGGAATGTTTGTCCGGCTTCCAGCTCAGGAACAATATAGTGATAATTGGTATCAAACCACTTGGTCATTTCACAGGCAGCTGTGGCCTGTCCGGTCGGTGCCTTGCCGCGCGCCATCCTGAACAAAGTGTCCAGCCCCACTTCCTGATTGGGATCTTGTTCAAAACGGGCAGGAACCGCCCCAATCAAGGTACTCCATTCCAGAATCTGGTCATACCAGGCAAAGTCCCCCACGGGCAGCAAGGAAACGCCCGCATCTGCCTGCTGTTGCCAATGTCTCCTCCTGAGCTCCTGCGCGACAGCCCCAAGGGCCTCGGCATTGATTTTCCCACTCCAATATTGTTCCAGCGCTTTTTTCAGTTCCCGTTGAACACCAATCCTGGGGAAGCCTAAATTATGAATTATTGTCATATTAATCCTAAATAGCATGAATAATTATCAAGTATTTGGATTTTGCCTTACAATTAACATGAATATATCTCAAAATTTTAAACATAACATGAGAAATTCTAATATTTAAATATAACTCATTGATTTTAAATAATATTTAAATCATACAAACTAACAATCCTGTTTAAAAGAACCTACATATGCTGGAAATCAAACATCTTGAAACGCTTACGGCAATTCGAAATTTTGGCAATCTCCAGGAAGCAGCCGACCATCTCTCTGTTACCCAATCTGCCCTTTCACACCAGCTGCGCGACCTTGAAAACAGGCTGGGCACCAGCGTATTGAATCGTCGCACCCGCCCCGCCAGACTAACAACCGCCGGCTTGCGCATACTTGCGCTGGCTGACGATATCCTGCCAAAAATCAAATCAACCGAAAGAGAGCTGCAAAAACTGGCAGCAGGCAACACCGGCAGGCTGCACCTTGCCATTGAGTGCCATTCCTGCTTTGAATGGCTGATGCCCGCCCTTGACGCCTACCGGCAACAATGGCCACAAATTTCACTGGATCTATCAGCGGCATTTTCTTTTGCGCCTTTCCCTGCTCTGCGCCGGGGCGATCTGGATCTGGTCATTACCTCAGACCCTGTACGTTCGGAAAACATTGATTACATCCCATTGTTCAAATATGAGTTGGTTGTTGCCGTATCCGCTGCCAATCCGCTTTCGCAAAAGCGATATATCAAGCCCCAAGATCTTGCTAACCAAGTCTTGATTACCTACCCGGTTGATAAAGACCGACTGGATATTTACAGTACTTTTCTTGAGCCGGCCGATATCGAGCCTGCAGCCACGAGAACAGCTGAGTTGACTCCCATGATCATCCAACTGGTTAACAGCAATCGAGGCGTGGCAGCCCTTCCCAACTGGACCCTGACCGATTACGTCAACCAGGAATGGCTTAAGATCTGTCATTTAGGTACCCCCCCTGGTATTTGGCAAACACTGTATGCCGCTGTACGCAGTGAAGACCGGAGAGCCAGTTATATTCAGGCTTTTCTAACCCTGGCCAGGGAAATTTGCTTTAAAAACCTATCAGGCATTAGAGCCTCATAAATAAAATTTGAAATTTTATGGTCACAATGTTAAGTTATAAACTATAAAAAGAAAGGGGTTCCTTTAAATCCAGAAAGGCATCCACTTCCTGTATTTCACAATTGCCCATCATTTATTGATGCAGTTGTTTTCTTTACATACCACTAAAGGAAAGCACATGAAACACCAGGAGTTAACAGGAGTAGACAATCCAAAACCAGTCACCAATAAATCATACGAATACCTTAAACAATTATTGGCCTGCAGCAACATCACCATCAATGGCAATCACCCCTGGGATATCAAGATTCACGACCCCACGGCAGCCGACCTGATCCTGGCACATGGCAGCAAGGGCCTGGGTGAAAGCTATATGGCCGGCATGTGGGATTGCCAACAAATTGACGAGCTCATTAATATAATCCTGCGTACCAAACTGGATACCAAAATAAGAAACCTGAGCACCCTGTGGTACAGCCTGCGGGCACAAATCCTGAATCACCAAACCCGTACCCGCGCATGGGAAGTCGGAGAAACACACTATGACATTGGCAATGATTTTTTTGCCAAAATGTTAGATCCCTACATGACTTACACCTGCGGCTATTGGGACAAGGCCGACAACCTGAATGATGCGCAGTTGGCAAAACTGGATCTGGTCTGCCAAAAACTGGACTTGAAACCCGGCATGCATGTCCTGGACATCGGCTGTGGCTGGGGCAGCTTCATGCGTTATGCGGCAGAAAATTATGGTGTGCGCTGCACAGGGATAACCATTTCAAAAGAACAGGCCGAATACGGCGAACAATTATGCCAAGGCCTGCCGGTTACGTTTCGCCTGCAAGATTATCGAGACCTGCATGAGCAATATGATGCAATTGTCAGCCTGGGCATGTTTGAGCATGTCGGACGCAAAAACTATCGCACCTATTTCGAGGTGGCCCGTCGCAACCTGAAGGAAGACGGCTTGTTTTTACTGCACACCATTGGCGGACAAATTCGCGACCACCACCCCGACCCCTGGATTGACAAATATATTTTCCCCAATGGGGAAGTCCCTGTCATTGGCCAGATTTCCGATTCACTGGAGTCTTTGTTCGTGATTGAGGATATTCACAATTTTGGGGCCGATTATGACAAAACCCTGATGGCCTGGCATGCCAACTTCGAAAAACACTGGCATGAATTCAAGAACCAGTATTCTGAACGTTTTTATCGGATGTGGCGTTATTATTTATTGGTCTGCGCCGGTTCATTCAGGGCACGCTCAAATCAATTATGGCAATTGGTCCTGTCTCCGGAGGGTATAAAAGGGGGTTATCGACGTCCCAAGCTATAAAACACTTCAGGCAAAGATAACCCACTCTCTTGTGTTTAACAGGACTCAAACACGGCTATGGACTCTACATGGGCAGTATGGGGAAACATATTGATGACACCAGCCGATATCAGTTTGTAAGCTCCGTTTTCAACCAAGACACCCGCATCACGCGCCAGTGTCGCCGGATTACAGGAAACATAAACGATACGCTTGGGTCTTTCCGCTGACGTGAGTTGTGCCAATGCCCGGGCTACCTCCAGCGCCCCTTCACGGGGCGGATCAATCAGCATCCGGTCAAAATAGCCAAGATCCCGTAACCATTGCACATCCACCTCAAACAGATTCAGGGTAGAGAAACTTGTTTTATGCTCAAGGCCATGGTCTTTTGCGGCATCAAGCGCCCTGTCTGTCAGGGTTTTACTGCCTTCTATACCCACCACCTCACGGGCTTTAGTGGCCAAGGGCAAAGTAAAATTACCCAAGCCGCAAAACAAATCAGCCACCCTGTCCTGGGATTGCACATTCAGCAAATTAAGTGCCCTGGCAATAAGGGCCTGATTGATCTGATGATTAACCTGGGTAAAGTCAGTAGGCTTATAGGCCATGCGCAAGCCAAATTGCGGGAGGCTGTAAGCCAGTTTGCCTGCATCTTTTTCATGCAAGGGTTTGACTGTTTCAGGTCCTTTGGACTGTACCCACCAGATAATTTGATGTTTATCTGCAAAATCATCCAGCAAGGCAAGATCATTTTCTGTAAACGGATCCATATGGCGGATGGTTAAAACCGTAACGCCATCCCCAATTGCCACTTCAATCTGCGGAACCCGCTCACATACGCTTAAATTGCCAATAAGCTGCCGCAAAGGTACCAATAAATCAGATACATGTTTAGGCAAAATATGGCATTCAGTCATATCGGCAACATATCCGCTTTTGCGTTCATGAAACCCAACCAGAACCGTGCCTTTTTTTCTGACGTAACGCACCGATAAACGGGCACGGTAACGATAACCCCAATCGGGGCCATGCATGGGCGCCAGCACATGGGGAATGTTAAGCTTTGATATATGCCGGAAGCAATCTTCCAGTGCCCGCTGTTTGACCGCGACCTGGGTCGCCGTATCCACGTGTTGCATGGCACAGCCACCGCACATGCCAAAATTTGGGCAACGGGGCGTTACCCGTAAGCTGGACTCTTTCAATACCCGCTGCGTGCGGGCAACTTCATACGAAGGTTTCTTCCTGAGAATAGTGGCTTCAACCACCTCTCCGGGTAGCGCCCCCTGGACAAAAATGGTTTTTCCTTCACGACGTGCGATGCCACGTGCCTCAAGATCCAACGACTCTATAGACAATACTTCAGACATGACTGTTCCAATCCAAATGAAGCACCTATTGTAAATTCAAGCATGCGTGCAAATGAACGAAGTCGTCAAAAACATAAAAAAATCCCGGTTAAAAAAACCGGGATAAAAGAGAGGATAGATGTTACAGCTACAAAACTATTCAAACAGTATTATGATTTTGCTTCAGCCTGTTCTACAGGAGCCTGTTTAGCCCTGTTTTCCATGCGTTGCTCACGTTTTTCCTGACGCTCTTCCATGCGTTTTGCACGCTGTTCCTTGCGCTCTTGCATGTTTTTGGCGCGTTCCTGATAGTATTTACCTACCGTTGCCTGCTGCTCAGGCGTGAAACTTTCCCATAAAACCAGCCATTGGGCCTGATGTGCATCACGTTTTGCCTGCATGGTGGCACGCAATTCTTTTTCGGCTTCCAGCAGGGCTTTAGGATCAAGCTTGCCTGATTCTACTTGCTGCTTACGCAGGTCGAACACTTTCTTGAAAACATCACGATGTTCGCCACGCGCCTGTTCTTTATTAGCCAGGGCAGCCTGAAGCTTGGCTTTCTGATCATCACTCAGCTTCAGATCATCAACCAGTTTTTGACCTGCGGGACCAAAACCGGGAATCACGATTGCTGCTTTGGCATTCATTTTTTCGCCACGATTTTTGGCATGCCCACGCTCACCTTTGAATTGACCATACCCGTCACCCATTTTTTGATTCATGCCCGGACGAGCATCAACATCTTGGGGCTGCGCTGCAGCAATTGAAAATGTAGAACCGATAGCCAATGCGGTGGTGGCAACAGCAAGAGATTTAACAACAAATGAAGAAATTGATTTAGTCATGGTAAAGCTCCTTTGTGTTTACTGATAACGTGAAGCTATTTTGAGGCATAACCGGTTTCAAACCTATTGCACTTTTACCCGAATATTTTCAATTGGTTACTGGAAAACAGGAAATCATCAATAATAGCTCCCGCTTTCCGCTTATTATTTTGGCTTTACTTATCCCAGACGGCCAGATATTCCTGCCAATGTGGGGCATTGATTTCTTCCAGTGACTGGCGGACCAGTTCCACTTCTCGATCGTAGGCAATCTGATCTATTTCTCCCCTGATAAAACGAAATCGGCAATAGACCAGCCATGTATTGACAACATCAGTTTCACAATAAGCACGTACTTCATCTGCCTTGCCGGCTTGCCAGGCTGGCCAAACCTGCCCGCCATCCATACCCAACTTGCCAGGAAAACCGCAAAGCTTGGCCAATTGATCCAATGGGGCATTGGCCCTGCCGTTATACTTGGCCAGCAAATCCATTAAGTCTATATGCCGCGTATGATAACGACTGATGTAATTATTGTATTTGAAGTCGCGGTCTTCTTCGCCCATATCCCAGTACCGATGTGCCTGGACACCGTGAATCAGGCTGCGGTAATGCAATACTGGCAAATCAAAACCATTGCCATTCCAACTAACCAGCCTTGGGGTATAACGCTCTATGGTTTTAAAAAAACCGTTAATCAGTGTTGCCTCATCATCTTCAGGCTTACCCAATGTTTTGACCCTGAACCCGTTATCATCACGAAAAACACAGCCAATAACGGCAATTTTTTGCAAATGCAAGGGAAAAAAATCAGATCCGGTTTGCTCTATCCTGATTTGTGAGGCACGTTCAACCACTTCAGCATCGGACATACCAGGATCCCAGCCATTCAGGCTGCGGATTCCCTGCGCATCAGGAATGGTTTCAAGATCAAAAACAAGGGTGGGAAGCATAAGCTGACTTTATTTTGGCAAATATGACAATGGATTGACCGGCTGGCCATTGCGACGAATTTCAAAGTGCAATCGTGGAGAAGTTGTGTCTGACTGCCCGACTTCGGCAATTTTTTCCCCTTTGCTAACCCTTTGCTTGTCTTTGACCAACAACTTGCTGTTGTGTGCATAAGCAGTAATAAAGCCATTACCGTGTGAGATCAGGATAAGGTTACCCAGGCCACGCAAGCCATTACCGACATAAGAAACGGTTCCTGAGGCTGCAGCATAAACCGGATCGCCAGTATTGCCAGCAATATCAATACCACGGGTTGAGCTGGAATAGCCGGTAATGATATTACCCTTGACCGGCCACGTCCATGAAACCAGGCTGGCATCACTGGCCCTTGGGGCAGAAGTTGATACGTTTGTGCCAGCTGATCCCTTACCAGGACTACTGGCACCCCCTGAAGATGAGACACGCAAACGTTGCCCAACCTCTAGCTGGGAAGGATCGGAAATATTATTCAATGACTTCAGTTGGGCAACACTCATGTTATAGCGGCGCGAAATGCTGTAAAGCGTATCGCCCCTTTGCACAACATATTGCCCTGCAGACGCAGCACCACCGCCACCCAGGGAGGATACTGGCGCTTTTCCGGTACTACCACAACCTGCAAGCACTGCAGCCATAAATACCGTACCAACTAACAATGACTTTCTTCTGAACGAATACATATTCATAATATCCAGTTTGCCAATTAAATTTAAGGCAAAAATTCTCCATCTAAGATTGTGTACCTGACCGTAACGGAACGAAGCGCACGGCCTCAAGTTCAGAACGGTCCCAACTTGCTTCTCCGGTTCTTTCTATAAGAACCAGTCTTTGGTTACTGGTGCCTTCAGGGGCAATCAACCTGCCCCCCACACTAAGCTGATGCAACAATACACCCGGAATCTCCAGGCCAGCCGCGGCAATGACGATGGCATCAAAAGGCGCATAAGCCGGCAAACCAAGCATGCCATCACCGAAGGTCAGGCTGACTTTGGAAACCAGGCGCAAGTCTCTTAAATGCTCACGTGCCATATCATAAAGGCCTTTTATACGTTCTATGCTATAAACAACCGGAAACAGGTGAGCCATGACGGCAGCCTGATAACCACAACCCGTACCAATTTCCAGCACCTTTTGCGGATTTCTGTCTTCGCACACAATGGACAGCATCCTGGAAATAATCCAGGGTTGGGAAATGGTTTGTGAAAACCCAATGGGCAAAGCGGCATCTTCATATGCCCTGCTGGCCAAACCCTGATCAACAAATATATGCCGGGGTACCGCCAGCATGGCCGCCAGCACCCGCGTATCAGTAATGCCTTTTTGCTTCAGGCGTGCCACCATCTGGTGCCGCAATCTGTCCGAATTCAGTCCGAGATTCATGGAACCTCCTGTTGTGCCACCTGCCACGCCTGGCTTGACCTGGGCGGCAACACTGCTTTGCCCATAAGAAAAAGACTGGGCACCCGACAAAATACGTGTATTACTATTGGTTGGGGTAATTTTAATGTTCTTTACCGGTGACGGACCAAACGCCGAGGTTTTATGAACATCCCTAACATTTTTATTGCCATAAACCACAAGATCATCTATGGGTTTACGCATAAACCCTCCAGCCACTCATGCGTAATGCCCAGCTCGTCATAATGCGTCAAATCAAGACGCAAGGGGGTAACTGATATGTGTCCCTGGTTAATAATGCCAAAATCGGTGTCACTGCCGGCATCAGCCACTTCACCGGTAGGACCAATCCAGTAAAGGATTTCTCCATTAGGATTGGTTGTCTCGATTACCGGTTGAGATGGATGACGACGCCCCAAACGGGCTACCCGGATATTTTCAGGCTCATGCTTTGGCAAAGGCGGAATATTCACGCTTAGCAGACAAGGCGCCTGGCGAGGCTGTTCCAACTGGTGTTTGACAATATAAGCGGCAATTTCAACGGCCGCTTCAATATGGGGCCAGTTGCGTTCTGTCAAGGAAAAGGCAATGGATGGAATCCCGAACAGATAACCTTCGGTTGCTGCGGCAACCGTACCTGAATACAGGGTATCTTCACCAAGATTGGCGCCATTATTAATGCCTGAAACCACCAAATCGGGTTTATATTTCAGGATGCCCGTTAAGGCAATATGCACACAATCGGAAGGCGTCCCATTAACATAATAATAGCCATTGGATGCCTGCCGAACCGTTAACGGACGAGTCAGCGTAAGTGAATTGGAAGCACCGCTATGATTGGTTTCCGGCGCAATGACGGTGACTTCCGCGAACGATCGTAGCGCCTCTGCCAGCAACTCAACGCCTTTTGCGTTATATCCATCATCGTTAGAGACTAAAATTCGCTTCATAAGATCCAAACTAGAAAAACAACCCAAAAAAACAATGGGATGGAAAACCTTTACCGAGGAACAAAAGTTGACTTGCTCATTCTTTTTATAATCAGCTTATTGCATTTTAAAACAATATAACCTGAATGAACTTGTTTGAATTACATCTTGCAAATATTATCCAAAAATATCACGTGTCGACTTAAAAATAAAATCATTCCTGTTTATAATCTGCACTTCATAATAAGAAGGAATTCCAATGAATACCATGCTGGCAAGCATTCTCGCCATTATTTTAGCCTACCTGGCAGGATCAATACCTTTCGCCATTATTACCAGCAAATTATTTGGTCTCCAAGACCCCAGAACCTTTGGCTCGGGCAATCCCGGCGCCACTAATGTTCTCAGAAGCGGCAACAAACTGGCCGCCGCCCTTACCTTGGTTGGCGATGCGTTCAAGGGATGGCTGGCGGTATATATTGCCATCAAGTTCGCGCCGGAATTTAACCTTACCGTGAGCAGTATTGCACTGGTTGCTTTGGCTGTTTTCCTTGGCCATTTGTATTCTATCTTTCTTAAATTCAAAGGTGGCAAAGGCGTGGCAACAGCCGTGGGCATCCTGCTTGCCATCCAGCCATGGCTAGCTGTGGCCACCCTGGCCACCTGGATCATTATTGCCGTATTTTTCAGGTACTCTTCGCTGGCGGCAATTGTTGCCGCCATTTTTGCACCCTTTTACTATTATGCCGGCCATCAGATTGCCTGGTACTGCGTACCAGAAATATTTTGGGTTATTTGCCTTATTTCCCTGATACTTATTTACAAGCATAAAAAGAACATTATCAATCTGCTGGCGGGAACAGAATCCCGGCTTGGGCAAAAAAACCGGCACTAAGCCTCGGAAAGCTCCCAGCGGGGTTGTACCTTGAACGCGTAAGTATCGCTGCTTAGGTCAACCAACCCCGCCTTTACCCGTTCTGCCGCAGCATGCGCAATCATTGCGCCATTGTCGGTACACAGCGCAAGCGGCGGGAAGAACACCTGCCCGCCCTGCTTGGCCATCTCGCTACGCAAATAGCTGCGCAACTGGCTGTTTGCCCCAACACCGCCCGCCACTACCAGTCTTTTCAGCCCGGTCTGCTTCATGGCCTTAATAACCTTGTAACCCAGCACATCAACAATAGCCTGTTGCACCGAGGCAGCCAGGTTTGCCCTGTCCTGTTCTGCCAAAGCGCCACCCTGCTCTATTTTTCGCAGCGTGGTTAGCACCGCCGTTTTCAGCCCACTGAAACTGAAATCAAGATCTGCACTATGCATCATCGGACGTGGCAAGGCATAAGCGGATGGATCCCCCTTTTCAGCGAGTCGTGAAAGCGCTGGCCCACCTGGATAAGGCAAACCCATGAGTTTGGCCGATTTATCGAACGCCTCTCCGGCCGCATCATCAAGGGTTTCACCCAGCAACTCGTACTGCCCAACCCCATTAACCCGCATGATTTGGGTATGCCCACCGGAAACCAGCAAAGCCACAAAAGGAAACTCGGGCACTTCTTCAGCCAGCATCGGAGACAGCAAATGCCCCTCAAGGTGATGAATGGCAATGGCAGGCAAACCATGCGCCCAGGCAAATGCCTGCGCCACTGAAGCACCAACCAGCAAGGCTCCGGCCAGCCCAGGACCTGCCGTATACGCAACGGCATCGATATCATTGATGGATAGCCCGGAATTTTCCAGCACTTCGCGGGTTAACGGCAAGACACGCCGGATATGGTCACGTGAGGCCAACTCGGGCACGACGCCACCATAAGCCTGGTGCATGGCAATCTGGCTATGCAAGGCGTGCGCCAGCAAGCCCTTTTCAGTATTGACGATTGCAACGCCTGTTTCATCACAGGAACTTTCAAAACCAATAATATTCATTATTTCAAATCTAAAAACAGCAGTTTTATGCTAGATGGAACGTTGGCAGCAACCTTTCTTGCAGCACCAGGGCAGTCACCTGACAAAATCATTATGTTGCTTATTAAAGACGTGCCTGTATAAATACCCAAACCATACGCCTTTTTATTTATGAAGGAGACGCCGTGTACGTTAAAGTACATATTTTACACGTTGTTCTTCATTAAATAGGAGTAATGCCCATGCTTGAGTCACTGTTTAAGCTACGAGAGCATTCAACCGATGCCCGAACCGAAGTTCTGGCCGGCGTCACCACTTTCCTGACCATGGCCTATATCATCTTTGTCAACCCGGAAATCCTGGCGACAACGGGTATGGACAAGGGTTCGGTATTTGTAGCCACTTGCCTGGCGGCTGCCCTGGGTTGCTTTATCATGGCTTTTCTGGCCAACTGGCCCATTGGCATGGCGCCCGGCATGGGCCTGAATGCCTTTTTTGCCTTCGGGGTAGTCGGAGCCATGGGTTATACATGGCAACAGGCCCTTGGCGCAGTGTTTGTATCGGGCGTTATTTTCCTGATTCTTTCCGCTTCCGGCTTGCGAAAATGGCTAATTGAGGGCATTCCCAAATCCCTGCGGGCGGCTATTGTGGCGGGTATCGGCCTGTTTCTGGCACTAATCGCACTTAAATCTGCCGGCATTGTTGTTGGAAATAATGCCACGCTGGTTTCACAGGGCGACTTAAGCTCTCCCACAGTGCTCTTGGCTATTCTGGGCTTTTTTATTATCGCAGTCCTTGATGCCTTAAAAATCAAGGGTGCTATCCTGATCGGCATTTTGGCCATTACCATTTTATCGGCCATACTGGGCTATAGTCCGCCTATTTCAAATATCGTTTCCATGCCGCCAAGCGTTGCACCCACTTTTCTTCAGCTTGATATTGCCGGCGTGCTGAACCATGGTTTCCTGAACGTTATTCTGGTCTTTGTACTGGTTGAGGTTTTTGACGCTACCGGCACCCTGATTGGCGTGGCAAAACGCGCCAATCTGCTTCCTGAAGGCAAGCCCAACAAACTGGGACGCGCCCTGTTTGCCGATAGCAGCGCCATTTTGGCTGGCTCCCTGGTTGGCACTAGCAGCACCACCGCCTTTGTTGAAAGTGCCGCTGGTGTACAGGCAGGTGGACGTACCGGCATGACTGCCATGATCATTGGCATACTGTTCCTGCTTTGTCTTTTCTTTGCTCCGTTGGCCAGCGTTGTACCCGCTTACGCTACCGCGCCAGCCCTGCTCTATGTCGCCGGCCTCATGGTAAGAGACTTGACAGAGATAGAATGGTCCGATGTCACAGAAGCCATTCCCGCCTCTTTGACAGCGATTATCATGCCGTTTACCTATTCAATTGCCGAAGGGATTGCATTCGGGTTTATCAGCTACGTGATCATGAAAATTGGCACCGGCAGGATGAAAGAACTGCATATTGCCAGCGTTATTGTTGCCGTGCTGTTCGTTATCCGGTTTATTCTTGAATAAACAAAATGCTTAAAAGACATTAACGTCCATTCTGGCTAACGCCAAATTAAGCTGCAATAAAAAAAAGCCGGCCTTGCCTAAAAGCAGTGCCGGCTTAATAATTTGCCTATGGGAATGATAAAAAAATTCAACTTTAATTTGACGCCACTGACCCGCATTTACAGTTACTATACAGGTCTTACTTAAGGAACACTCATCATGGCCATTAAAGAACTAACCCAGGCAACCTTTGAGGCTGCCATCAAAGACAACAACACCCTGATTATTGATTTCTGGGCACCTTGGTGCGGCCCTTGCCGCCAGTTTGCACCGGTTTTTGAAAAAGCCTCAGAAAAATTCACCAATATTGAGTTTGCCAAAATCAACACTGAAGAAGAGCAAGAACTGGCCGGTGCCCTAAGGATCCGCTCTATTCCTACCCTGATGGTTTTCCGTGAAAAAGTCCTGATGTTTTCCCAAGCGGGCGCCCTGTCTCCCAATCAACTGGATGAATTGCTAACCAAAATCCAGGAAATTGACATGGAGAAAGTGCATCAGGAAATTGCCACGGCACAAGCCAAGGCAAATGAAGAGAACAAAGCCTGATTTTGCATCTTCTTGGCCACATGACGTGGCAAACAACACATTTATGCCAAAGCAGCGGCAGTTATGACTTTATGACTGCCCTGGGGCATCAGGAAAATACCACTGTCCCTTGCCCTTGGTCAGGTTAATGAACACCTGCCCAAGGGGTTCAATCTGGGCCAGGGGTATTTCAAGTGTCATGGTTATACCTGTATCGGTATAAATTTCATCCACAATTTTGGCTTCAGTCTGGGCAATCCGCGACTTAACCAGCGCCATTTCTGAAAACAGGCAAGAGCAAATCACGGTTTTTGTTGCGATGATTTCCACCTGAGGGGCCGCACGCAGACATTTGGCCGCGCAGCCGCCATATGCCCGTACCAACCCGCCAGTACCCAGCTTGATACCACCAAAGTAACGAATAACCAGTACCGCAACATTGGTAAGGTCCTGGCCTTCTATGGCCTGCAAAATAGGCCGCCCGGCCGTTCCACCCGGCTCACCATCATCATTGAATCGATAATTCTGGCCAACCTTGAAGGCCCAACAATTGTGAGTGGCCTCGGGCTCATGAAGCCGGGCAAAAAAATCAAGCGCCTCTTCTGAAGAAGACACCGGCAGGGCATGTGCAATAAACCGGCTTTTTTTAATATCTTCCTCAAACGAGAACGGCTCAGACAGTGTCCTCATTAACCCTCGATACCGCGTGAAGACAAGTAATCTTCATAGCCACCCTGGTAGTCAACAATCTCGCCATCGGGCATGATTTCAATGATGCGATCGGCCAGGCCTGAAACGAATTCACGGTCGTGTGAAACGAAGATTAAGGTACCGGCGAATTTTTCCAGCGCAAACTGCAATGACTCAATAGATTCCATATCCAGGTGATTGGTCGGCTCATCAAGCAGCAGGACATTATGCCGTCCAAGCATCAGGCGTCCGAATGTCATGCGGTTTTTCTCGCCGCCCGACAACACCTTGACCTGCTTGACGATATCATCGGCAGAAAACAGCAATCGGCCCAGGACAGAACGGATGGCCTGGTCTTCATCTCCTGGCTTGCGATACTGCCCCATCCAGTCAAACACATTAATGTCTTTCTGAAAATAGTCGGAAACGTCTTGAGCCATGTAACCGATATCAGCATTCTCAGACCATTTAATTGTGCCGCTATCTGGCTGCAGATCACCGGCAAACAGTCTTAACAGCGTAGTTTTACCCACACCATTAGCACCAATAATAGCAATTTTCTGGCCCGCTTCGATCATGGCAGAAAAATCCTTGATAACCGGTACATCAAAAGCCTTGCTGACTTTTTCAACCGTTACGGCCAGACGGTGCAAAACTTTTTCCTGCTCAAACCTGATGTAAGGGTTCTGCCGTGAAGATGGCTTGACTTCAACGGTTTCAGACTTGATCCGGTCAATTTGCTTCAGGCGAGACGTGGCCTGGCGTGACTTGGATTTATTGGCGGCAAAACGGCGCACAAAATCCTGCAGTTCAGTTACGCGTTCCTTGGCCTTGGCATTGTCACTCACCAGCCTTTCACGGGCCTGGGTGGAAGCAAGCATATAATCATCATAGTTACCGGGATAAATACGGATTTCCCCATAATCGAGGTCGGCCATATGGGTACAGACCTGATTCAGGAAGTGACGGTCGTGACTGATGATGATCATGGTACTTTGGTAACCGTTAAGCACCCCTTCAAGCCATCGAATGGTATTGATGTCCAGGTTGTTGGTAGGCTCATCAAGCAGCAGGACATCAGGGTTGGAGAACAGGGCTTGCGCCAGCAATACCCGCAACTTCCAGCCCGGTGCGATTTCCTTCATGGGCAACTGATGTTGCTCAACCGGTATTTCCAGCCCAAGCAACAGCTCACCGGCACGGGCTTCTGCGGTATAGCCATCATATTCGGCAAATTTGGCCTCTAATTCGGCCGCACGCATGTAATCGTCATCGGTGGCCTCAAGGTTGGCGTAAATAGCATCGCGCTGGCTCATGGCCTCCCACATTTCAACGTGACCCATCATGACCACATCAAGCACCCGAACTTCTTCGTAGGCAAATTGGTCTTGACGCAACTTACCCAAGCGCACACCGGGATCCAGCGAAACATTACCAGAGCTTGCCTCGAGGTCGCCACCAATGATTTTCATGAAAGTGGATTTACCAGAACCATTGGCACCAATCAGGCCATAACGGTTACCTCCACCGAATTTAACACTGACATTTTCAAAAAGAGGTTTGGGTCCAAACTGAATGGTAAGATTTGCTGTAGAGATCACGATAATTTTTAATGAAAAAGTTACTTGCAAAGAAAAATGCCTTTCCCTGATGGAAAAGACATTTCAAGATTTGAATTTAGCCGTAATTTTAACAAAATAAGGCCTTAATTATTGAAAATAATACCTTTTTTCAATAATTCATGATTATTTTTTGCTTTTTTTTCCGGTTTTTTCCTTGCTTGCGAGCTTTGGCTCATCATGCACATGTAAATGAACGCTTTCATGGGCATGACCTTGTTCACTACTATCATCTGCACCGGCTTCAGCTTCATGAGAATGAACATGTTCCTCCAGGACCAAATAAGCCATACCGTCTTCAGTAGCGACCCCCACCTTCTTGCCAATCGGCAAGGTGACCCTGACTTCGCCATGACCATAAGGCAAGCCATATACAACCGGCACATTTACCTGCTCTTTCAGCCACTTGATAACATGGGGCATATCATAGCCGTTATCGTTTTCAGTCAATTTGTAATCGGTAATGTGTCCTAGCAGAATCGCCTTTTGCTTTTGCAAAATACCCGCATGCAACAAATGGGTCAGCATACGCTCAACACGATAGGGATGCTCACCCACATCTTCAAAAAAAAGAATGCCGTTTTTGATTTTAGGCAAATAAGGCGTACCCACCAGCGAAGCAATCATTGCCAGGTTACCACCCCATAACGTGCCACGTGCATCAACGGCATCAGAATCGGGCGATTCAAAACTTAATATTTCCAGCTCACCACGCATGCTTTCCACAAAAATCTCGGCGGTCAAGTCGTCTACTTTTTTATTGCCAAAGTCGGACACTGCTGCGGGTCCGGTAAAACTGCTTAGACCGGTTTTTGCCAACAAGGCCAGATTGAAAGCGGTGAAATCACTGTAACCAATATATTTCTTCGGATTGTTTTCAAGTAATTTCCAGTCAATCTGGTGCAGAATCCGGCTAATTCCATAACCGCCACGGGTTGACATAACCACCGTGCTACTGTCTTTGGCCGCACGGGAGAACGCCCGGGCCCTTTGCTTGTCAGTACCGGCAAAACGCAAGTCCTGGGCGTCCGCTGCTTTATCAACCGTAACCCGAAAGCCCATTTTAGTCAGCCTTTTTTCGGCCAACACCAGTTTGCTCCGATCCTGCAAGGCGCCAGATGGGGAAAGCAGGTATAAGCCGATCGGGTCTTCATAAACAGAAAGCGGCACGGGTACGTCATCAGCCTCATCCAATAAAATCTGGACATCGTTTAAACGTTCGGTTTCTTCCTGTGTTTTCTCTTTTTTGCTGTGATGCTCTGCACTTGCGTTCATAATCTTGATCCTTTTCTGCGTTCCCTGAAAAAATGGCGCAACTTTTCTGCACACGCCTGTTCCAAGACACCCGATGTAATTCTTGTGTGATGATTGATTTTTTTATTGGCCTGAATGCACAATACACTACCACAGGCACCTGTTTTAGGATCGGAAGCGCCATAAACCACATGGGCGATCCTTGCATGCGTTAATGCCCCAATGCACATGACGCAAGGCTCAAGTGTTACATAAACCGTCAGGTCGGGCAAACGATAATTCCTCTCATGAGCCGCAGCCTGACGCAATGCGACTATTTCCGCATGCGCGGTGGGATCAGAGTCAATAATGGTACGATTATAGCCTTTGCCAATAACCTCGCCCGCACTATTCACCACCACCGCACCAACCGGCACTTCTGCGCAATCATACGCCAGTTGTGCCTGTTGTAAAGCCATTTCCATGAAAATCTCATGCCTGTCTGCCAGTGACACCTGGAGTTACTCCCACGCTATGTAATAGAAGCATAAATTCTATACTTTTCTGCGTTCCAACGCAGGAGCATGGGAACGAGTACGAAAAACACTAGGAAATCATGAAAAATACCATACTTGCGATTTTTATTATTTGCATATCATTTATGATTTATGTTTAGTTAGGGGTTTTTAAGGATTAACTGATGTTGTGGATCGTAACAAAGTATCTGGTGACAGCCGGTTTAGTCGTTCTGATTTCTGAAGTGGCCAAGCGAAGTGACCGCTTGGGCAGTCTGCTGGCATCATTGCCACTGGTTACATTACTCACCCTGTTCTGGCTGTATTTCGAAAAACAAGGTACCGAAAAAATAGCCAACCATGCCTATTACACATTTTGGTATGTGATCCCAACGTTACCTATGTTTATCGCGTTTCCCTGGTTTCTAGGTAAATTTGGTTTCTGGGGGGCCATTGCTGCATCGGCATTATTGACCATCGTGTGTTTTGCAGTATTTACCCGGCTCCTGATGGTTTTTGACATTGATCTGATAGGATAATCACAGACAAGCATTCAGTCAGAAGACGCTTGCAACCAATGCCTGACTCCCACGCTCCGCGTGGGAGTGGCCCACCCCCACTAAATGGAGAGTTCTTTGCGAACGATTTCCGCGCCGGCACTTAAGGCACGCAATTTACCTCTTGCCACTTGACGGGATAAAGGTGCCATTCCGCAATTGGTACAGGGATACAGTTTATCGGCATCAACAAACTGAAGCGCCTTTCGCAGGGTATTGACAACCTCTTCTGGCGTTTCGATGGTATTGCTTGCCACATCAATGGCTCCCACCATCACTTTCTTGCCCCTGATAAGCTCAATAAGATCAATGGGCACATGAGAATTATGACATTCTTTTTCTATTAATTAAAGCGCGTAGCCGGCGGCCCTTTGCTCAAGCGTGGTTTTATAGGGCTTCATGAAATGCTCTTCAGTCAATCTGCCCTGCTCAATAGCCAATTGGCTGCGTTCTTCCCGGTCGTAAACAATTTGGGTTAATGAGTGATCTTGGTTTGTTAAACGTGGTTGATAGCATTTACCCGCTACAGAATTGGCATTATAAATTTCAGGCATCAAGTAACGAACCCGCATCCCCATTATCAGCTACCCGGTAGACATTGAGCGCCAGGACATTTACAACCAGTTTCTGCTGCCGGCAGGCATCGCACCCAAGCGCCACAAAACCATTGAAACCACAGACATTATGTTGCAGATGGTGGCCAGTGGTCGCGGGGTAACCGCCTTGCCACGCTGGCTGGTTGAAGAATATGCCGACAAACTACCCATAGTACCTGTAAGGTTGGGACCCAATGGCATTGCCAAGCAGATTTTCGTGGGCTTACGAACAGATACCGCGATTGATTATGTACAGGCCTTTGTCGCGCTGGCCCGGGGTTCCTCTTTCTGAGCCTTGAATGTTTCCCACAAAAAAGCCTGCACACTACCTTAGCCGTTGATCAGCTTTTCGTAAACAGTGCCGTGCTCCAGCACTTTGCCGTTTTCATCCATGACACGCATGGCATCAGCCGAAATTTCGTCAATAACCACAACGTCATCCCCAACCAGACCGATTTCAATCTTCATGTCAACCAGGGTAAGGCCTTTGCTGCGTAAGTCGTCTTCAACGATACGACACACGCGGCGAGTGAGTTCCTTGGCATGCTCAAGGTGAGCAGGACTGACAAGACCCAAGGCAACGAGGGTGTCATCATTAATCAGTGGGTCACCACGCTCATCGTCTTTGACAGTGATCTCAACCAGATAATCCAGATTGGCATTCACATCGGGAATGTACTGCTGGTAACGGCGCAGGAAACTGCCCCAGGGCCGGGTACGGCAAACGAACTCGAGGGCGCCTGTACCGCTGATACTCTTACCTAATGGCTCGGCACGACGAACCTCCATGGTACCCTTTTCAAGGTCTGCGTTCACGAAATGGGTGGGGATGTTGGCAGCGTGAAGGCGCTTGAAAAAGTAATCAGTCATGGCCAGGGATTTTCGGCCCTTGCCTTCGACCTTGCCAATAACCGTATTGGCACCCGGATCGATGACGCCGTTATCACCCGTAACGTCGTCTTTAAAAACGAGGAGGATGTTGCCGTTTGGCAAGGCGAACAAGTCTTTGGTCTTGCCGGAATAAATTTTTTCGCTGGTATTCATGTATTTACTCGTTGATGGTTTCAATATCTTGTTTTGGAAGAGCGGCAGGGCGCCGGCAAGGCGCCCCGCCCCTGTAATTTATTCCCACTCAATCGTAGCAGGCGGTTTGCTGGACACGTCATAAACCACGCGGTTGATACCGCGTACTTCGTTAATAATGCGTCCGGATACCTTGGCCAGCAAGGGGTATGGCAACGGTGCCCAGTCGGCGGTCATGAAGTCTGAAGTTTGTACCGCACGCAAGGCCACAACGTAATCATAGGTACGGCCATCGCCCATCACACCCACCGATTTAACCGGCAGGAACACTGCAAAGGCCTGTGAAGTCAGGTCATACCAGCTACGGCCCGTTTCAGGGTCTATGGTGTTGCGCAACTCTTCAATAAAGATCGCATCGGCACGGCGCAGTAAATCGGCATATTCCTGTTTTACCGCACCCAGGATACGAACACCCAGACCGGGTCCGGGGAACGGATGACGGTAAACCATATGATGCGGCAAGCCCAGAGCGATGCCCAATTCACGCACTTCGTCTTTAAACAATTCGCGCAAAGGCTCCAGTAACTGCAGATTAAGGGTTTCTGGCAAGCCACCCACATTATGGTGCGATTTAATGGCAACCGCTTTACCGGTTTTAGAGGCAGCTGATTCAATCACGTCGGGGTAAATGGTGCCTTGCGCCAGCCATTTGGCGTCTTTACGCTTACCAGCCTCTTCCTGGAATACCTCAACAAACTCACGGCCAATGATCTTGCGCTTGGCTTCAGGGTCAGCAACCCCTTCCAACTCACCCATGAATTTTGCTTCAGCATTAACATGAACAATATTCACGCCAAGGTTCTCATGCAGCACTTCCATGACCTGTTTGCCTTCATTGAGGCGAAGCAAACCGTGATCGACAAATACGCATGTCAATTTATCGCCAATTGCCTTATGGATCAGGGCAGCGGCAACCGAAGAATCAACCCCGCCTGACAGGCCCAGAATGACCTCATCGTCACCCACCTGTTCACGGATACGGGCAACTGCCTCGGTAACGTAATCGGGCATATTCCAGTCGCCTTCGCAACCACAGATTTCCACCACAAAACGGCTTAACAATGCCTGCCCCTTAACCGTATGAGTGACCTCTGGATGGAACTGGACACCGTAGAAATGACGTTTTTCATCAGCCATACCTGCAATCGGGCAAGAAGGCGTTGACGCCATCAGCTTGAAGCCTTCAGGCAATTCGGTTACCTTGTCACCATGGCTCATCCAGACTTTCAGCATGCCATGGCCTTCAGGGGTTTCAAAGTCTTGAATGCCTTTAAGCAACTCAGTGTGACCATGAGCCCGCACTTCGGCATAGCCGAATTCGCGATGATCTGACCAGCTTACCTTGCCACCCAGCTGCATGGCCATAGCTTGCATGCCGTAGCAAATACCCAATACCGGCACACCCAGCTCAAAGACCGCGGTAGGCACCTTCAGGGAGCTTTCATCATAAGCAGACGAATGGCTGCCAGACAGAATAATACCTTTCAGGCCTTGGGCCATCTGCTCTTTAATGAATGCTTCATTGACATCACCGGGATGTATTTCACAGTAAACACCCGCTTCACGAACACGGCGCGCAATAAGCTGCGTTACCTGAGAACCATAATCAAGAATTAAAATACGTTGATGCATATAAAGACCATTAAATGTAGCAATTTGTGCCAAAAGCACAGACAGGATAAAGGCTAAATTATAATGTATTGTCCCGTGCCAAATGAATGTATTTTGCCCGGCAAACACATTTATATCCGGCCTTGGCAGCTTCTTTTACCTAAAACAAATAAATACCCGCAAACGGGAACCCTTAACAGGAGACGGCATGACAGAACATACCCCAACAACATTTGTGCTGGTGCATGGTGCCTGGCACGGCGGCTGGGTGTGGCAAACCCTTGCACAACACCTGCGCCAACAAGGGCACAATGTATACACGCCAACCCTTACCGGCCTGGGCGAAAAATCCCATTTGCTTAATAGCAGCATTAATCTTGACACATTTATCACTGACATCATCAATCTGTTCAAATGGGAAAAACTAGACGATGTGGTTTTGCTTGGTCACAGCTTTGGCGGCCTGGTGATTAGTGGTGTGGCAGACAGAATTCCTGAGAAAATCAGGCAATTGATTTTTCTGGATGGTTTCCTGGTTGAAAACGGCCAGTCAGCTTTTAATACCCTGCCTGAAAAGGCCGTGGAAAAACTGCAAAGCATCGCAGCCAGCCAATGTAAAGGCCTGGCCCTGCCTGCGCCACGGCCTGTATTACTGGGCTACCCTGAAGACGAGCACGTAAACACTACCATTGCATCCATGCTTACGCCCCACCCTATTGGCACTTATGCCAGCAAACTGGAACTGCATCATCCACTGGGCAATTACCTGCCAGTTACCTATTACAAATGCACCAACCCGGCCTACGACCCGGTTGCCCAATCGCATGTACTGGCTAAAAAACAGCAAGGCTGGAGCATAGTGAAACTACCCACTTCCCATGCCGCCCCCTTTACCCATCCGCACTTGCTGGCTGATTTATTGCTTTCTTTTTGAAGTTTTTTTTCAAATCATAAAAAAACCCTTCCGGAAAAATTTACGAAAGGGTTTTTATTTGCAGAACTACCAAGCCGGCATTACCGGCACCCTGCAGAATTAATCAGCACGGTAGTTAGGTGCTTCTTTGGTGATTTGCACATCATGCACGTGAGATTCGCGAACACCGGCAGAGGTGATTTCAACGAACTCTGGCTTGGTGCGCATGTCATCAATAGAGGCGCAACCGCAATAACCCATGGAAGCCCGGATACCACCTACCAATTGGTAAATAATGGCCAACACACTGCCTTTGTAAGGAACACGGCCTTCAATACCTTCAGGAACCAGCTTGTCTGTGTTGCTGGAAGCTTCCTGGAAGTAACGGTCTGCAGAGCCTTTTTCCATGGCGCCTAAACTGCCCATGCCACGGTAAGACTTGTAAGAACGCCCCTGAAACAGGACCACTTCACCCGGCGCCTCTTCAGTACCAGCAAGCATGCCGCCCATCATGCAGGCATAAGCACCAGCAACCAAGGCCTTGGCAACGTCACCGGAATAACGGATACCACCATCGGCAATCAAGGGCACGCCAGTGCCCTCAAGGGCTTTGGCCACATCGGAAATGGCGGTAATTTGCGGAACACCCACACCGGCAACAACACGGGTGGTACAAATGGAACCTGGACCAATGCCTACTTTTACACCATCAGCACCAGCCTCAACCAATGCCTTGGCGGCAGCGGCGGTAGCAATATTGCCACCAATGACATCTATCTTGGGATAATTTTGCTTAACCCAGCGAACACGATCCAGAACGCCTTGTGAATGACCGTGAGCGGTATCCACAATAATGACGTCTACGCCAGCAGCGGCCAGTTTAGCCACACGCTCTTCAGTACCTTCACCTACACCAACGGCAGCACCAACACGCAACTGGCCAAAGGCATCTTTGCAGGCAAAGGGATGCTCTGTGTTTTTGACAATATCCTTGACGGTTGCCAAACCACGTAATTCAAAATTTTCGTTGACAATCAGCACGCGTTCCAGACGATGTTTGTGCATCAGGGCCTGGGCTTCCTCGAGGGTACTGCCCTCACGCATGGTTACCAGGCGCTCTTGCGGCGTCATGACATTTTTGATGGGTTCGTCGTAGCGATCTTCGAAACGAAGGTCACGGTTAGTGACAATACCGACAACCTTGCCATTTTCAACAACAGGCAGGCCTGAAATACCATTTTGCTTTTGCAATGCAATCGCATCACGAACGGTCATGGACGGTGTTACCGTGATAGGGTCGATAACAATACCAAATTCATGACGCTTGACACGGGCCACTTCACGGGCCTGTTCATCAGCAGTCATGTTTTTATGAATAATACCAATACCACCTTCCTGAGCCATTGCAATGGCAAGACGCGACTCGGTGACGGTATCCATGGCGGCCGACACAAGCGGAATATTCAGGCTGATATTACGGGTTAATTTGGTTTTTAGAGAGGTGTCGCGTGGCAACACATTGGAATACGCAGGTACCAATAAGACATCATCAAAGGTAAGCGCTTTTTGAACTAAACGCATGAAAGACTCCGGGCGCAAAACAAGATTATACGCTTAAGGGATAATGCACTCAAGCCAATGAGCACATTGCCATAAAAAAACCCATTTGCCAATAAGCAGTTTACTTGCCAATTGAACAAATGGGTATTCTTTTTAACCCGACATTACTGCCGGGAAAAACCAATCTAGCCCAAAGCCACCCTGGCATTCATGAACATGCGCATCCATGGTGTATAGTCACCGCCTTCATCCTGACTACCCCAGGACTCGGGAGCCCAGGACATCATGACATTACGGGTTACCCGCTCTGGGTGCGGCATCATGATGCTAAAGCGGCCATCTGCCGTTGTAACACCCGCCAGACCATAAGGGCTGCCATTGGGGTTGGCAGGATAAGTCTCGGTAATCTGGCCATGGTTATTGACATAACGGACACTAGCCAGCACCTTCTCTTTGTTGCCCTGCTCGGCGAAATTGGCATAACCCTCTCCATGAGCAACAGCGATAGGCAATTGCGTACCTTCCATACCTTTAAAGAAAATGGATGGAGAGTTGGCAATTTCAACCATGGTCAAGCGCGCTTCGTATTTGGCAGACTGGTTATACGTGAACTTGGGCCAGAACTCGGCACCCGGGATCATGGACGACAAGGTTGCCATCATTTGGCAGCCATTACATACACCCAGGGCAAAAACGTCGGGACGCGCAAAATAAGCCGCAAACTGTTCCGCTAGCTGATCATTAAAGCGAATAGTACGGGCCCAGCCCTCACCGGCGCCCAAAACATCACCATAACTGAAGCCACCGACGGCAACCAGACCCTGTACCTCTGACAAATTGGCTTTGCCGCTTAGCAAGTCGGTCATGTGGATATCATAAGCATCAAAGCCGGCCTTGGTAAAGGCCCAGGCCATTTCTACATGGCTATTACAACCCTGCTCTCGAAGCACCGCCAGCTTGGGGCGTGCTCCACTATTAATAAACGGGGCAGCAATATTTTCCTGAGGGTTAAAATTCACTTTTGGCGTGAAGCCAGGATCAGCCTTATCATCCCAGACACTTAATTCAGCCACAGCGCAAGCAGGATTATCACGACGTTTCATGATCTGGTAGCTAACTTCACTCCATTCCTTGCCAAGCTCGGCACGATCAAAACCGAAAATACGTTTGCCATCCCGGTAAAACTCAATCTCGTCCTGTGTATTCAGGCTACCAATAACATGGGAGCACTGTGACAGGCCAGCAGCACGCAATACCTGCAATACCGCATCACGATCAGAAGCACGCACCTGGATAACCGCGCCCGCTTCTTCATTAAACAAGGCCTTGATGGTGCTTTCATCTCGCTGCACGGCGACTTGTTCCGGGCGGATTTTGTAATCGCCCCAATCAGCCACATTCTGATCAAAAGTCAGCATGTCCAGGTTAATGGAAACACCGGTATGTCCGGCAAAGGCCATTTCACTGACGGTAGCCAGCAAACCACCGTCAGAACGGTCGTGATAAGCCAGAATACTGCCATCTTGTGCCAAGGCGCGAATAGTAACAAAGAACTTGCGCAGCAATTCGGCATCGTCAAGATCAGGCACTTCATTACCATACTGGTTGATGACATGCGACAAGACAGAACCACCCAGGCGGTTTTTACCCAATCCAAGATCGATCAGAATAAGGGAAGTATTGCCCTGATCAGTAACCAGTTGTGGTGTTAAGGTTTGACGCGCATCGGCAACCGGCGCAAAGGCAGTAACCACCAGGGAAACGGGCGAAACCACCTGTTTTTGCTCATCATTTTCTTGCCAGCTGGTACGCATGGACAAAGAGTCTTTACCAACAGGGATGGCAAGGCCAACCTGCTGGCACAGCTCGCTAATAGCCTGTACGGTATCGTACAGTGCCGCATCCTGGCCTTCTACCCCGCACGCGGCCATCCAGTTGGCGGAAAGCTTGATATCTTCAATCCTTGCCACGTCTGCGGCAGCCAGGTTAGTCATGGCTTCTGCAATAGACATCCGACCTGAAGCAGGTGCATTGATAATAGCCAACGGAGAGCGCTCTCCGAGTGCCATGGCCTCGCCGCGATAGCCTTCATAATCGGCCAGTGTTACCGCACAATCAGCAACCGGCACCTGCCATGGCCCAACCATCTGGTCACGCGCATTAAGCCCGCCCACCGTACGGTCCCCAATGGTGATCAGGAAGGTTTTATTGGCTACGGTGGGATGACGCATTACCTGGCGCGAAACAAGATCAAAATCCAGACCGGTTACATCGATGGGCTCTTCAGCTAACGGAACCCGGGTAACATCACGGAACATGCGTGGCGGTTTACCCAGAATGACATCAATCGGCACATCCACCGGACGCAGTTCGGTAGCGGCATCCAGCGAAGTGGTATCGGCCTCACCGGGAAGACCCTCACCGTTAGTGACGCGCAGCACACGATCTTCAGTGGCAACGCCAACAACCGCATACGGGCAACGCTCGCGTTTGGCCAACGCATCAAAGCGCGGTAAGTCTTCAGGCAAGATTGAAAGCACATAACGCTCTTGTGCCTCGTTACTCCAGATTTCAGCGGCAGACAAGCCGGACTCTTCCAGATTTACCCGCTGCAAATCAAAAATGGCACCACGACCAGCATCATTGACCAGTTCAGGGAAGGCATTGGACAAACCGCCCGCGCCAACATCGTGAATGGCAATAATGGGATTATTGTCCAATTGTTGCCAGCAGGCATCAATCACTTCCTGGGCACGACGCTCAAGCTCGGGGTTGCCACGCTGTACGGAATCAAAATCCAGCTGGGCCGAGTTGGCACCCACGCCCATACTGGAAGCGGCACTGCCGCCCATGCCAATACGCATGCCTGGACCACCCAACTGAACCAGCAAGGCGCCGGGAGGAATCTGGTTTTTGTGTGTTTGGCTGGCGTCTATGGCCCCCATGCCCCCTGCCAGCATGATGGGCTTGTGATAGCCCCATTTTTGGCCGGCAACGGTTTGTTCATAAACACGGAAATAACCTAACAAATTCGGACGACCAAATTCATTATTGAAGGCTGCTCCCCCAATAGGGCCATCGATCATGATATCAAGTGGCGTAGCAATGCGATCTGGGGCGCCATGGGAGTCTTTTTCCCATGCCTCAAGCGCATCGTCGAACTGAAGGTTGGAAACCGTAAAGCCGGTAAGACCCGCCTTGGGTTTGGAGCCACGCCCGGTTGCGCCCTCATCGCGAATTTCACCGCCCGCCCCTGTAGCCGCACCGGGAAATGGTGCAATAGCCGTTGGGTGGTTATGGGTTTCCACTTTCATGAGTACATGCGTAAGGCGTTCATGAGACGCATATTTACCAGGACCGGCTGCTTCAGTATCCGGATAAAAACGTTGGGCAACGCCACCTTCCATAATAGCCGAGTTGTCTGAATAAGCAACCACCGTACCCAGCGGCTGCGCCGCATGGGTTTGGCGAATCATGCCAAACAGCGTATTTTCTTTTTCTTCACCGTCAATTTTCCACTTGGCATTGAAAATCTTATGACGGCAATGCTCACTGTTCGCCTGGGCAAACATCATCAGTTCAACATCGGTAGGGTCACGTCCAAGGGTTGTAAACGCATCAACCAGATATTCAATTTCGTCTTCAGACAGCGCCAGGCCCAATTCGGTATTGGCCTGGTTCAGCGCCGCTTTGCCCTGAGACAATACCGGCACGGTTTGCAAAGGTTTGCCCTCAAGCACCCTGAACAGCGCTTGTCCGTCAAAATCGACATCCACGACGGTTTCTGTCATGCGATCATGAAGCATGGCAGCAATACTGCCAAGCTGGGCTTCGGTAAACTGCTTGCTACCCAACAGGCCTTTTTCAGGTATCAGGATGTATTCGATACCCCGTTCAATTCTTTTGATGCCTGTCAAACCACAATTATGGGCAATATCAGTGGCCTTGCTGGCCCATGGGGAAATAGTTCCCAAACGGGGCAAGACGCGTAAACTGACTGATTTTTTATCCTGAATGTCTTCAGCATTGACAGGAAGACCATAATCGAGCAATTGTTTCAGGCGCTGCTGTTCGGCTTCTGTAAGTGCTTGCTCAATAAGCACGTGATGTTCATAGCGGGCCACCAGATTGGCAATGGGAATGCCCGCCGATTTCATTTTGGAAAGAAGGCGCTCGCGTTTAAACGCAGACAATACAGAAGAACCGGGAATAAATTGGTAAATAGACACGTTTTTGTTCACAAAAAAACAAGCTGGATGGAAAGACCCCATTTTAGCCTGCCTTGCCTGAAGGCTCCGGAAAAAAGCCCTTATAGACAAAAATATTAGCCAGACCCACCTGGGCACCAAGATCGCTGCCTTCTTATTTACAATTTATTTCAAATTGACCTTTGAACGGACTAGCATGCCATCAATAAAAAAAGTCTTATAAATCAAACCTGTCCCACCTTCCAAATCTCTTAATAATGAATTTAAAAAGAACAGCTAACTATTTAATATATATACTTTTTTTATTTTCAATTCTATAATTGAAAATACCCTATTCTAATATATAAAATTTCTTCACTATGCGAAAATACTTGAATAAAACCTTGTCTGCGTGCTTGGGTGCATTTTGCGCCTTCAGCATGCAACTAACCCCCGTGGTGCATGCCCAAACACCCGTAAAGCCCGTTTCCGGACCAAATGTAACCGGCATGGCCGATAGTGGCGCTTCCCTGAAGTCAGAGGTGGCCTACGTGGTAGACCTTGAGTCGAATGAGGTCCTGTTTTCCAAAAACAGCGATACCATTCGACCCATCGCCTCCATCAGCAAACTCATGACCGCCCTGGTCATTGCAAAGGCGCATTTGCCCATGAATGAGCAAATTCAAATCGTCGATGCCGATGTTGACCGCTTCAAATACTCCAGCTCACGGTTAAGTGTCGGCACCACGCTAACCCGCCATGAGTTGCTGCATCTGGCACTCATGTCATCTGAAAACAGGGCTGCCCATGCCTTGGGCCGCACCTATCCGGGTGGCCTGGACGCTTTTGTACGTGAAATGAACGCACAGGCACGCGCCTTGGGCATGACCCGGAGCCGCTTTGTTGAGCCCACCGGCCTGTCACCAATGAATGTATCCTCACCCCGAGATCTGGTCAGATTAATTCAGGCAACCTCAGAACAGCCCCTTATCCGGCAGCTTTCCACTAGCGATGAATACGAAATTGTAACCAGCAATGGAAAAACGCAAAAATACAAGAACACCAATCGCCTGGTCAGGAATTCCAACTGGAAAATCCAGATATCAAAAACGGGATACATCAAGGAAGCCGGTGATTGCCTGGTCATGAAAACACAAATGGACGGTCGCCCGGTTGCCGTTGTACTGCTGAACTCACAAGGTCGCCTTACCCGTTTTGCCGATGCAGTGCGGGTACGCCATTTAGTCCAAAGCGACTACCCCACCTTGCTGTAAGGTAAATACTATTAATGCTTATAGACTGTTTAATGGGTCTATAAGCATTGGCATCAAACAAATCCCCGGCTTAGCCCGGGGATTTTTTATCTCTAAAAAATAGAATCAATGAATTGTGTCATCAGGCTCAGGACCTGTTTCACGCAACTCATAGTCACCCCCTTCCGCTTCTTGCCAGAATCTTAAAGGCACACAAGTAAGCAGCCGCTCTATCATCCTTTTGCTTAACACCGGATCAAGTGAATTTTTTGTTTTGTTGGCAATATCCACCGTTGCATCTCCCTGGATTCGATCTATATGTTGATGCGTATCACGGGCAAAATGAATATTAATTTTCTCATCTTCATCAGCATGCAATAAATGAATGGTTTGATTAATAGACAAGGAAGCTGGCAATTGTACGTATCTGCCACCAAACGTAATAACCCGGCCTGCCGGGACATTTTCTGCCTTGGTTAATTCCAGCACAGTACTGGCGGCATAGCCTACGCCAATGAGGGCCGTTGCCTGCTCGGGAAGCGCGAACTCCTGTTGCTTGCCCTTGATATAGTCAAGATATTTACCAGCACTGTGTTCCACCATCTGTGCAAGTTCGGCTTCGGACAACGCCAGATGCCGCAATAATTTTTCCTCCCAGGCATTGGGCTTGCTTGCTTGTACCGGATAATGGCAAACGGCGACCACCGCTGCATTTTCAAAACTCTTGCATATATGCTGCACCAGCACATCAAGATTGTCTTTTTGCCTGATATCATCTAAAAAAATGATAAATAACTGCCTGATGTCACTATTTCCTGGAACAAGTATTCTTTCGGTTACCAGCTCTGTCATGTTGAAGCCTATAAAAAACTGCGTAATAATATATCTCTATCTTAACATTCCCCTGGAATTTTCATGTCTGATTCTTTAAAACAAACCATCTCCGAAGAAATTAAAAATGCAATGCGCGCCAAACAATCAGAGCGCCTGGGCACCTTGCGCCTTTTGCAGGCTGCCATCAAGCAAAAAGAGGTAGATGAGCGCACAGAGCTGTCCAACGATGAGATTCTGGCGATTATCGAAAAGCAAATCAAACAAAGAAAAGAGTCTATTGCCGCTTACGAAAAAGCCGGACGCACTGAAACGGCCGAAGCGGAAAAAGCCGAAATGCAAGTACTGGCCGAATTCCTGCCAGAACAAGCCAGCCAGGAAGAAATCATTGCCGTTATTACTGCAGCCATTGAAGAAGTGGCCGCACAGGGGGTAAGCGGCGCTCCGGCAATGGGTAAAGCGATGGCTATCATCAAGCAAAAACTCGCCGGTCGCGCCGATATGTCCGAGTTGTCCAAACAACTCAAAGCCCGCTTAATGTAATTTCATAATTGCCAGCCAGGTTATACAAACCATTTTCCCTGGCTGGCCCCACATTGCAACAGTCATTTGAAACCGCTGTTGCAATGACAGCATGCACACACTTGTCATACCCGTCTTATCATCTTCCGCATTCTTGCCTGGATGCCTTACAACAATGACAATTGCTGACCAGCCTGATGCTCTTCAGGAAAATGGCTAACGCCAATACCCGCCAAACGAAACTGATTGTCCTTGATGTCCTCGTCTACCCTTTCGAGCAATGACAGGCCGGCCTGCACCAAATGCGTTTGGCTATGCAAAGGCACAGAAAAGGTTTTTGAGCGGGTAATAATACGAAAAGAGTTTGTTTTAAGCTTTAATGTAACCGTACAGCCAAACTTATTCTTTTTAAGCAATTGACCCCATAACTTGGTACACAATGTCATCAAGGGCATTTCAATTTGCGCAAATGAAATATCTTCGTCAAAAGTGGTTTCGGTTGAAATCTGCTGGGCCACCTGATTGGACTCTACAGGACGCTCATCTACACCTCGGGCAAGCTGATAAAGGCGATGGCCGAATTTGCCAAAATGAAACACCAGTTCGCTATCACTAAAGCGCAAAAGATCACTGACCGTAAACATGCCTAATTGATGAAATTTGGCCAAGGTTACTTTACCTACACCCGGAATTTTTTGCAAAGGCAATGGCGCCAGAAAATCCTGTACCTTTGCAGGTGAAATAACGAATAATCCGTTAGGCTTGCGCCAATCAGAAGCTATTTTTGCCAAAAACTTGTTAGGCGCCACACCGGCAGAAGCCGTCAAGCCCGTAAGCGACAAAATATCCGCCCGGATGGCATTGGCAACCGCGGTTGCCGAAGGCAGATTCTTGAAATTCACCGTGACATCCAGATAGGCTTCGTCAAGCGACAATGGCTCAATCATATTGGTATAACGCTCAAAAACAGACCTTACCTGTCTTGAAACAGAACGATAAAGATCAAAATTGGGCGGAACATAAATAGCCTGCGGACATAAGATCCTGGCCTTTGCCACTGACATGGCCGAACGCAGTCCATATTTCCTTGCCTCATACGAGGCAGCGCAAATTACCGAGCGGCCACTATCCCAGGCAACCACAACCGGCTTGCCAAGCAACGATGGATTTTCCCTAAGCTCGACAGAAGCATAGAAGGCATCCATGTCAACATGAATAATCTTGCGCGTCATCAAAAAGCAGACCCTAAATTGGATTACAATGTACTGTTATGCCCAAGGCAAAAACCAAACACCTTACACATCCCACTTATTATAAATCATGAAAATCAAACTATTAACGCTTGCTGTTGCCACCTTACTTGCCGCCTGCTCCAGCAAAGGCGCTTACAATGGAGCACCTACGGTTCCGGCCGATGTTCCACCTCCAACCAATTTAATGTCCCCTCAACAATAACAATACTGCACCATGGAACTGAAAAGTACTTTAATCCGCCCCCTTGAGCATGGCATCGAAATCCAGTGCGAAGTTGAAAACCTGTCGCTGAATATTTATTTCATCATGGGTGAAACCGATTTCGAGGCAATCACCACCCTGGTGCCCAAAGAGCGTTTTGAACTCGGGAACGATATCCATGTTGCCTCGCTTGACGAATCCCAAGACATTGAAGATGAAATGGAATCCGTACTGGTCAACATGCAATCGGAAGATACAGTCATTTTCTTTTGCTCAGATGAAAATAGTTACCATACTGGCCTGGACTTCCTGAATTACCAGGATTCACGCTCTTTTATCAAACCCAATTAATTTAAGCAAAGCCGTTTTCAGGCCGTTTTTACAAACGATGCTTTCCGGCCCGTTACCATCAGGAGCAGGCCCGGAAAGCAAGCCAACACTCCCTTTATCATGACGATAACGTCCGGTGCTTGCCGCAAAAGGGAACAAAGGTATCTTGTGCAATACAGCATTTAATGCTGCCCTACTCCGCTTTAAAGATATCTCACCTGGCAAGTCTTTGTTTGCCAGCACATTAACAGCATAATGATTATTTAATAATTCAAGCGCAAACGCAGAAGGATGCGCAGGATCATACAACAGGTAAACATGTTCCCTGGCCCGGGTTAATGCCACATAAAACAGGCGCCGTTCCTCTGCCTGCGTAAAATCTTCCGCTTCCGGTAACAACGATTCTTGCAAAAGATTAGCCTGCTTGCCTGACGGAAACCCGAACTGGCCATTATTCAACCCCAGCACAATAACATAATCGGCCTCTTGGCCCTTGGCTGCATGCACGGTTGCACAGCGCAAGCTTAGCGAAGAAAAATCCTGCTGCCAACGTTGCAGGGTTGATTCAGGCAACAGCAAATGCCTGAAACGGGCCAGGATCAATACGCTTATCCCGGTTTTTTCTCCCTGTCTCAGGACAATGTCCCACAACACAGGAGCCAAGCCATTTTTTTCATCCAGCACACTTACTGCCGGTTCAGCTTGATACACATTGGCAAGCAGATCCTTGCGGGTTTGTGAAGGGTTTTCAAGAACAAAGCGACTGGCCAGCGCAGAGAGCTGGTTATTAAACCGGAAAGTACGATGCAAGGCCACACATTTTGCCTGGCCAAACCAGGATTCAAACTTTGCGGTATAGCCAATATCACTGCCAGCAAAACGATAAATGGCCTGCCAGTCATCACCCACGCAAAAAAGCCGTATCTGGGGATTTTGATCCCGTATAGCCTTGATCAAAGCATACCGTTGGGCAGACAGGTCCTGAAACTCATCAATCAGGATATCGCTCCATGAAGCGGTATACCTGCCCTCTCGAACATAGCAGGTAGCCCGGTCAATCATCATGGCATAATCAATTGTTCCGGAATCCAGAATATATTGCTCATGAATCCTGGCCAATGGCATCAACAAGTCAAGCAAAAGTGCCTGATACCTGCTTTCAAAATCACTTTTATTTTCTAGCCTGGCCCTCATGCCCTGCAAGCTTGTTGCACCTGATCTGGCCGCCAACAACGCTGATTTGAGTAAGCCCAGCAGGTTTCGAAAACGTGAAGGCGAACGAAACAGGCGTTCTGGCATTTTCATGGGCAGCGGCTCGAGACTAAGTGTCTGCCGAATTAATCCTATAAATGGATTCCTGCCCACAAGTCCGATTTCCTGTTCATAAAACTCCAGCAGGCAGGTACGATTGGCGCGGTGAATCTCGCGGATCCGGGCACGATATTTTTCTATTGCAGCACAAGCAGAAACCTGATGCTCGGGCACATCATGAATCTCCACATAACAATCATAAGCAGGTAGATAGAAGCAGCAACGGTAGGGTTCGTAAGCACGAATATAAACATCCTTGAAATAGTGGGCACGATAACAATAGCGTATTCCTAGCACGGCCAGCGCATTGGCAAACAGCAACTCGGTCACGTTTCTTGCATAATCATCGTTGTAGGACCTGAAAACCTGCTGTGCCAAATAGGCGGTATAGTTTTTTTCATCCTTAAAGTGTGAACGCAGCATAGGCCTGTACTCATAGGCATCAAACCACGACAAGACAAGATGCCCATACCGGGTTGAACGCTTGAACAAATCCAGAAACTCACGTTCAAGAAATGCCTGCAACCGGTCCTCATCACTTAACTCAGACAAGGCAATGGCCGATTTTTCAACCTGTTGAACAATGCTCAGCCCCAGTGCATGAAAGGTTCTTGCCTCAACAGAGTTTCCGTTTTGCCACTGACGGGCAGCAATTCTGCTGTCCATTTCATCGGCTGCTTCCCGGGCAAATGCCAATAACAGAATCTGCGCTGCCCTGGCTTTGCCACTGGCCTGCAAATAAGCCGCCCGGCCCGCAAGGGTACTGGTTTTTCCAGTACCTGCCCCTGCCAAAACCAAGGTATTTCTGGCATTAGAGACACAGGCTATCCGTTGCTCAATCGTAAGCGGTTGCCGCTCTATCCGGTCAAACAGGGTTTGATAGGTAGCCAGCTCCTGAAAGGCCGAATCTTCTTCCCCATCCGCCTGGTTCATGTCTACCCCCGATTTTTTGTAAGCTGCTTAATTCTAATTGGGGAACCCCGGATAAAACCGGATAAGGGTTAAATGTGTCCGGCCTGATTTGAAATAACCGCCCAAATTAAAATGCCCGCCGTTAAGGCGGGCATGAGGACTGCCTGAGGATTCTGGCTAAAAAGCCAGGTCAGGCGAGTACCGAAGAGTAACGGTCTTACTTGGGTGTAGACAAATCCTGCACAGGTGCAGTTCCTTGCGGCGCCATTTGCGTTGCGCCAGGCGCTACAGGCAAAACTTTTCCTGCCTCTTCCTGAACCTGCACCACGGTTCCGTCTGGATAAATAATCTTACGGACAGTGGTAACGTCCTCATAGGAACCTGCTGGCAGTACTTTCTCACCTGAGCTCTTAAATTGCTGAGCCTGCTCAGGCGTCATGATGACCGTAGTTTCGGTCATTCGCAATGAAGGCGCCACATACATATCCTGGGATTTTGCCCATGCGGAACGCGTGTCCTTCTCTTGAGCCTGAACCATTGTTGAAGCAGTGAGCGCAACCAAAGCGGGGATAATATATTTTTTCATCATTAAAATCCTCATAAAATACGTTACTAGTTAGTATAAAAACCATTGTACTCGTTGCCAGTACATTTTTTGAAACAAAAAGAAACTTTCAGATATCTGAGCTGCATGATAAAAAAATTTTACCCATTACGAAAGTCATGCTGCCACTTTACACTGTGTAAAACCACTTTACTTAAAAAAGCAAGAAATTTTTTTCATTATTAAAATACTATATTCTTAATTCAATTAAAAGTAAAAACATTCTCTTATTTTCGCTACAATATTCGCTGTCCACTGGAGATAAATTCATGAAAAAAATTCTACTCGCTATTTTTCCCCTTGTGTTGGCAGGCTGCGCCTCTAGCGGCATAGACATCGTTGACAGAAATAATTTTGGCGTGAAATGTTCTGAAAATGCCACTACCCCTCCAAATTGGCAAATGTGCATGAAATCAGCACAGGCAACCTGCGGCTCACAAGCGGTTGTCAATGCCTCACAACATGCACCAACCGGTTCCGGCAATACTGACGATGCCTACTTCATGACGTTTCAGTGTAATTAATTAGCCAACGTCAGTACATTCGTGCACGGCAAGCCGCCACAAACTGGTCACTTCAGCTTTTCGGGCGGCATGCAGCAAATCGGTGGTGTCTGCCACTTTGGCGTGATGCGGTTTTATATCATGCCTTTCCAATACGGTTAAACCGGCCTGTTTTATCCAGCCAAGCAAATCTTCCCGGCTGCGCAAGCCAAGGTGTTCTGCCAGATCTGAAATAATCAGCCAACCTTGCCCGTTACGGTTCAAATGTGCCGGCAGGTTTTTCAAAAAACCTCTCAGCATCGCGCTGTCCGGATCATAAACCGCATGTTCAAGTGGTGAAGAAGGCTTCGCCGGCAACCAGGGCGGATTACAAACAATCAAATCCGCTTTTCCATCAGGAAAAAAAGAGCGCTGCTCTACCGTAATCACATCCTGATACCCTGTATTGGCAATATTAAAACGGGCACACTCAACCGCCCTTTGCTGCATATCAGTAGCCACTATGTGCTTGACACCCCGTTTAGCCAGGATAATGGACAACACACCGGTACCGGTACCGATGTCAAAAGCGGTTTCACACGAGTCAGGCAAAGGAGCCTGATCAACCAGCTTGAGATACTCACCCCGAACCGGTGAAAAAACCCCATAATAAGGATGGATCTTGCCACCCACCTCGGGCACCGGTACCCCGTTGCGACGCCATTCAAACGCCCCAATCACCCCCAATAGTTCCCGAAGTGAAACAACAAATGAATCGGTGTACGGGTACACCAAAGCACAGGCCTGCTGCACATCGGGTGCACGACGAAGGGAAATTTTAAAACCGGGATCAATCCGGATTAGCACCATGCCCAACAACCGGGCACGTTGTGCCTGCCCCAGCCGGTACAAGTTGAAAACCTCTTTGATATTTTCCGGTGAACCTGTTTTTTCTTTTTTTCTGGATGATTTTTTATCCAGTCGCCGCGTCATTGCCTGCAAAAGCTGACGCGCATTCTGATAATCGCCCTGCCACAGCAAGCCGGTACCCTCATGCGCCAACTTCAGTGCCTCATCAGCGGTCAAGGTATCATTCACTGGAACAATACGCCTGGGTGGCTTGGCCCCGCTTTCAGAATGCCAGAAGGCAAAGTAATCTTTTTCAGCTTCCTGCCAGGAAATCGTTTGCATCATAATCTCAACAGCCATTATCTAAATACGGGACAACAATAAGGCCATATAGGCTAAATAAAGAAAAACAAAGAATGCACCTTCCTTGCGTGAAACGGTTGCCTGGCTTTTAAAGATGGGAATGCATAATACAGAAACGGCAATCATCAATGGAAAATCAATCCAGAGAAGATCTGAACCTATATTCAGTCCGTTAGGCACGACAAAACCCGTTACACCCAGAATAAACAGGATATTGTAAATACTGCTGCCAATAAGATTGCCGATAGCCACATCCCGGTCATTCTTGATGGTAGACAAAATGGTGGTAACCAATTCGGGAGATGAGGTACCAATCGCAACAATTGTAAGGCCTATGATGGCATTTGAAACCCCGAAATGCTCTGCGATAGTGACCGCACTGTCCACTAGCAGGTCTGCCCCCAAGATCGATAAGGCCATGCCAGCGCACAAAAGAATAAGATTCCAGGTTTTTGTAGTGGCCGCCCAGGTGGTAATGGTTTTTTCAGCGCCAAACTCTTGGGCAAACTCATGTTGCACGGCCACAGGCTCTTGCCGGCTTTTGCGAATCAGGACAAAGGTATAAACCAGGGCCATCAAAAGCAAAATTGAGGCATCAAGCCGGCTAAGATGCCCGTCAAGGGAAAATACCAGCAAAACCAGCGAACAAAATACGATCATGGGCAAATCAAGCTTGAGGTTTTGCGACTGGATCGGCAAGGCACGAATGGCTGCACTCAAGCCCAGGATAAACAGGATATTAACCAAATTAGTGCCTATGATATTTCCAATAGCCATTTCTCCTTCACCATTAAACCCCGCGGTTATACCCACAGCCAGTTCAGGTGTACTGGTGCCAATGGAAACAATGGTCAGGCCAATAATAATCGGCTTGACCCGAAGCATAATAGCAATACGGGCGGCGCCCCTGAGAATCATCTCGGCACCAAGGATAATAATGACCAGGCCAGCGACAAAAATAACTGCGGGATGCAATTCCAATTACTTCTCCAGACGTCTCAGGGCCAGTTTACGGATTTCACTCAACCACAACACACTACTCCCCATCAAAATACACATACCCCATTGTGAAAGGCTCATGGGAACCGTATTAAATGCCGTGTTAAGAAAAGGGATATGCACCACAGCCACCTGCAAAAGAATCGACAAAGCAACGGCTCCCAAGAGCCAGCGATTAACAAACATATTCACGAACGCACTTGTCAATTCGGAACGGGCATTGAAACAATTGAACAACTGGGCAAACACCAAGACCGTAAATCCGGCGGTGCGGGCAAGTTCCAAACTTTCTTCCCCTTTCATCATGCCTCCTGGCAAATAAAAATCTATCGTAAACAAAGTAGCAATACTCATGACCAGACCAATAAAAAAAACACCCTGCCACATTTCGCTGTTAATGGTACGTTCTGTTTGCAGGCGGGGCTTTCGCGCCATCACATCTTCGGTTTGGGGATCCAGTCCCATGGCCAGGGCAGGCCCTGAATCGGTCATCAGGTTAATCCATAAAATTTGGGTGGCCAGCAGAGGCACGACAATACCGCCATTCTCTGTATACAAACCAAGCATGCTTGCACCAATCACCCCCAAAAATACGGTAAGGACTTCTCCCATATTGGATGACAGCAAATAACGCAAGAATTTGCGAATATTATCAAAGATATTCCGCCCCTCCCGGACGGCAGAGACAATGGTGGCAAAGTTATCATCAGCAAGTACCATCTTGCCCGCTTCCTTGGTCACTTCGGTGCCGGTAATCCCCATGGCCACACCAATGTCAGCAGTTTTCAAGGCCGGTGCATCATTCACGCCATCGCCGGTCATGGCTACAATATGGCCCTGTCCCTGCAAGGCATCAACAATCCGCTGCTTGTGGGCGGGTGCCACCCGGGCAAACACGGAAACCGTTTCAATGGCCTGATGGAACGCCAGTTCATCAAGACGGTCAAGGTCCTCACCTGTAAGGGCACTCTCCCCTTCGGCAATTATGCCCAAATCCTTGGCAATGCGGGCTGCCGTACGCGGATGGTCACCGGTAATCATGATGACCCTTATGCCTGCCCTGTGCGCTTCCTCAATGGCAACCGCCACTTCTTCACGCGGCGGATCTATAATCCCAACCGTCCCGACAAATATCAGGTTTTTTTCTAGTTCTTCTGCTCGCTTAAGATCCTCGTGACTGGCAACAGGACGATAAGCGACAGAAAGCGTTCGATAGGCCGCATCGGACAAGCGGTCCACATCGGCCAATGCCTTGGCACGCATCTCCTCGGTAAATGCCACCACCTCAGTACCTGAACGGAATTGTGTACACCGTGCCATGAGTACATCGGGGGCCCCCTTGCTAACCAAAACCAGCATGTCCCCATGCTCATGGTCTTTCTCAATGGTAGACATCATTTTCCGGTCAGAACTGAACGGAATTTCCATGACCCTTTCAAAACGCTGTTTACGACGCTCCGCCACATTCAATTTCTGTTCAGCAACCAAAAATGCAGCCTCGGTCGGGTCCCCCTGGATTTCCCACTCTCCATCCTTGTTCAAGCGCAAATCCGCATTATTGGCCAGACTACCGCCACTGAGCAGCACGATCTGTTCAGCATGCAACTTCCCTTGTTCAAGTGGCTTATCGTTGTGCCTGACACTACCCTCAGGAATGTAACCCACCCCCGTCAACTCGGTACGGCCGGAACTGGTATAGGCTTGCCCGATTGTCATTTCCGAGCGGGTCAGGGTACCTGTTTTATCAGTACAAATTACCGAGGCGGACCCCAGCGTTTCAACTGAGGACAGTTTTTTAACAATCGCATTACGCTTGGCCATTTTCTGGACACCCAACGCCAGCACGACTGACAAGATCGCTGGCAGTCCTTCAGGCACTGCCGCAACCGCAAGGGAAACCCCTAGCAACAAGACATTAATAACATCAGAAACACTCTTGATTTCAGCCAATAGCAACACGGTTATCACGACCACTATGGCAATGGCCACTACGGCCTTGCCCAGCATGCGGCCAATGTGAGCTATTTCCTTTTGCAAAGGGGTGTGGCCTTCAACGGTTCGATCGAGCATTTGCGCAATGGAACCCATTTCCGTATCCATGCCGGTCGCCGTCACAATTGCCTTGCCAGTACCTTGCACGACCGCCGTACCTTTGAAAATCATGTTCAAGCGGTCACCCAAGGGCAAAACCCTGTTCAGGCAGGCCTCGTCCTTCATGACCGCCTCGCTTTCCCCTGTCAGGGAAGCCTCCTGGATTTTCAGGGAAGAAGCGCGAATCAGGCGGGCGTCAGCACCCACGGCATCACCCTCTTCGAGCATGAGAATATCGCCTACGACCAGCGTAGTGCTGGGTACCCGGCTAACCACGCCATCCCGCAAAACGGCAGAAGTGACTTCGGTCATTTTAGCCAGCGCCGCCACTGCATTTTCGGCCTTGTGCTCTTGCACATATCCCAAAAGGGCATTGCCTACCACAATCAATAAGATAACCAGCGCATCAATAGGCCAGCCTGACCAGCCCTCGACACCCCAGGCAAACACCGAAATAGCAATCGCTGCCAACAGCAAATAAACCAGCGGGTCTTGAAACTGCATTAAAAACCGCCGCCAGCCGGGTACTGGCATGGCGGCACGCAGCTCGTTTGGGCCATATTTTTGCAATCGTTCGCTGGCCTGTTTACTGGTCAAGCCAATTTCAGGATGGGTACCCATTTCCTGTACAAGCGCCTCAATACTTTGTACTGAAGGATCTGTCATGCCGCCTTGCTTAGCCATTTCCCTGTTCACCTTTGATAATTATTTTTCCTGCAACTTCCAATACATGAAAGTATGTGACGCTGAAAACAAGCGCCTGAAAACAAACGCCACCGCCAACACACACCCCATTGACGAAGCGGTACTAAGGAAAAACATCACAATAATCTGATAGCGGATCGCCTGTTCGGGATCTTGACCGGCAAGAATCTGCCCGGTCATCATGCCAGGCAGACTAACCAATCCGATCACCATCATGCTGTTAATCGTTGGCATCATGCCTGCCATCACGGCATTTTGTGCCGGCTCTTTATAAGCCTCCCAGCGGGTAGCCCCCAATGAAAGCAGCATCTCAACCTGTTCACGTTTTTGTGTCAGTTCATGTGTAATACGATCCAGCCCCAATGATACGCCAGTAAGGGTATTGCCCAGAATCATGCCCATGATAGGTATGACATACTGGGGTGTATACCAGGGCTGCACTTGCAGCACGACAACCAACCCCAACAACGCAACCAGCCAGGAAGACACCCATACCGAAACCAGTGCATCGATTCGCATGCCACCATACTGGATACGGTTACGGTTATGCGCCGCCATACCGGCAATAAAAGTCATGATACCGATGATAAACAGCACTACATACCATTTATCTACACTAAATACCCACTTCAGAATATAGCCAATCAACAAAAGCTGAACCACCATCCTGACCGCCGACACCAACAGGCTTTTTTCAAGCTTGAGCTTTAACAGTACGGAAATCAAGCCATTAGCCAGCACCAGCAAGGAGGCCAGGGCTATATCAAGGTAAGAAATTTCTATATAAGAAGGCATTACAGGGCATCCGTTGTTAACAAGCCGGCATTCATCTGCCAGATCTGCCGCCCGACGCGCAGTTTTTGCTGCTCATCATGGCTGATCCACACATAGGCCCTGGTTTCGTCATGTAACTGCATCCACTGATTGATCAACAATTCAACCTGCATGGCCATCTCCATGTCCAGGGCAGAAGTAGGCTCATCCAGCAAAAGGATAACCGGATCCAATTGCAATACTCTTAACAGACAAACCAATTGCCGTTCCCCACCCGACAAATCGGCCGCATTTTTATGTAAAAATGAGGCTGGCTTGTTAATCATGGACAAAAACCAGGCAATTCTATCAGGGTTGAAGCTATGTTCCCGGTTGATGTGCAAGGCAAATGGAAACACCAGGTTTTCCTGTACGGTACCCCTTAACAATACGGGCCGCTGTCGAATATAGGCAACCCTGGATCGGTAAAAAGGAATATCCGCCGGCTTGACGAGTTGACCGTTAAACACGATACTGCCCTGGTCTGGCTGGTCAAGCAAACCCAACAGACGACAAAACACACTTTTCCCCGAACCAGAACTTCCGGAAAGGACTATCCGGTCACCCGGGTAAATGCGGCACGACGCAGATTTCACGAGCACGACTTTGCTGACGGGATCAATCCGGCACAGCTTGTCGGCCGTCAGCAAGACCGTCTTCTCATCCATCAATGCTATCCAACAAAATGGTCACGGGACCATCATTGAGCAGGGCTACTTTCATGTCTGCACCAAAGACCCCGGTTGGCACCGTCTTACCCATGGCCGACTCTAGTGACTGCACGAAACGCTCAAAAAAAGGCAAAGCCATTTCAGGACGTGCCGCCTTAATGTAAGAAGGACGATTGCCCTTTCGGGTATCCGCCAACAGGGTGAACTGGCTAACCGCCAGAATATCAAACCCCTTGTCAAGGATCGACAGGTTCATGACGCCCTGCTCATCATCAAAGATTCGCAGCTGCGTAATTTTACGAACCAGATAATCAATATCTTTTTGGGTATCAACAGGTGTAATACCCACCAGCAAGAGCAATCCACGATCAATACTGGCTCTTAACGTACCATCTACCGTGACACTGGCCTGGCTTACCCGCTGTACAACCACTTTCATTTGCCAGCCACCCGATAAACCCATTGAAGAATGTCATTATTGATGCGGGTAGATGCCCGCCCAAAGGCCTGAACGACCTCTGGTACCTGACGCCCGTCAACCGGCTCAGCAACACTGAAACGCTGGCTGGCAATCACCCTGCCGCTTTGCCCATCGAAAAGACTTGCGTCAAAATCAATGACTGCGGTGGGCTGCCCATCACGATACTCAACCTGAAAAGCCCCTAAATCTCCGCGTAGCTGATAACTCGCCAACAAATTATCACCTTCACTACCGACCGCTTTCAGGTCAGTAAACCTTCTGAAATCCTGAATCAACCTGTCCCGGAAAACACGGGGAACAGCATCACTCCAGCGGCTTCCTTCATACACACTAAGTTGATTACCGGAAGGAATCACGGCAATTCGTCCGGTATCCAGAAAACTATTGGCATACGGGGCAAACACCGTAAGGGATTTCGTAGATAAACCCGAAATAGCCGATGCCGTTGCGCCACTGACGGCTGGCAACTGATAAACCGTCAACGGATCAGACTGGGGAAGAATTGAACACCCTCCCAAAAACAGAACCAGTGAAGACATTAATATACGTAAGGTTTGCCTTGTCATGGCTTGAACTCCTGGATTTGATTGCCGCGCAGCAAGTACTCGGAAGGATTGTCTTTCAGTTGACGGATAATACCCTGTAACTCACTGAAGGCATTCCTGAACTCAAGCAAGGCCGGGCCAATTCCTTTGAGCCCCTGCATGCCCTGTCCAATCGCCCCCTGATTGTTTTTAACCAATTGCTGTATATTGGCACCTGCATTTTCAAGTGACAGCATTGCTTGGCTGGCGCTTTGCAAAACCTTGCTACCCTGCTGGCTAAGCAACTCATTGCTATTATTGACCAGGTCGGCAACAAATTTCATGGCGCCATTAACCTGCTTGACCATTGCTGTCACCTCGGTCAGCAAACCATCCACACTGGTTTCCTGTGCTGTCACAAAGTCACTGATTTCTTCAATATTATCCAAGGTATTGGCAATTTTTTCCGCATTCTCGTCAGACAGGACTTTCTTCGCGTTAATGATCAATTCTGTCAGGTTATACATCAATGATTCGCCATTATTCAGCAAGGCCATCAAGGCAGATGGCGTTGCCACAATAACCGGGTCTTTCCCATCAATACCAACCAATTCCGGACTGTCTGGGGTACCCCCACTAAACTCGATCACTGACAGACCGGTAATGCCTGTGATGCTTAACTTGGCCGTGACGTCTTTTTTGATCGGTACATCTCCCTGCACCCTTACCCGGGCCAGGACCTTGCGCGGATCATCCGGATGAAGCGACAAGGAAATGACATCGCCCACCTTGATGCCGCTATACTGCACGGCACTGCCTTTGGACAAGCCGCTAACCCCCTGGTTAAATTCAATAATATAATGTCGGGCATTGTTGTCAGCACTGGATTTGCCCAACCAGAGGGCAAATAACAAGGCTGCTGCCGTGCATACGACAGTAAAAATGCCAATCAGCACATGATGCGCCTTGGGTTCCATTTTTTCTACTCCTGGGACTGCGGGTGTCCCGCATGATAAGCCGCCCTTCCCCGGGGGCCATGAAAATATTCCTGAATCCAGGGATTATCAACCTGTTCTATTTTTTCCAATACATCAACCGCCAAGACCTTCTTTTCTGATAAAACGGCAACCCGATCGCACGCGGTATACAAAGTATCCAGATCATGGGTAACCAGAAAAATCGTCAGTCCCAGGGCATTACGCAAGGTCATGATGAGCTGGTCAAAACTGGCAGCGCCAATGGGATCCAGACCCGCCGTTGGTTCATCCAGAAACAGAATGGCCGGATCCAGGGCAAGGGCCCGGGCCAGGGCAGCCCGCTTGATCATGCCCCCTGAAAGTTTGGCCGGATAATCATAAGCTGCTTTGGCAGGCAAACCGGCCAGGGCAATTTTCAGCCGGGCAATTTCCTCGGCATCAGATCGCTTCAAGCCAGCCTGTTCAATCAAAGGAAATGCCACATTCTCAAGGACGGTAAGCGATGAGTACAGGGCACCTCGCTGAAACAGGACACCAAATTTTTTCTCAATTTGTGAACGGTCACGGTCTGATAATTGCAGCAGGTTTTGCCCAAAAACCTTGACCGAACCGGAGGACGGCCTGAGCAGGCCGACGATGGATCGCAAAAGCACAGACTTACCGGTACCGGATCCACCGACAACCCCCATGATCTCCCCCTGATAGACATCAAGATCAAGATCTTTATGTACCACATGGGTGCCAAAACTGTTCACCAAATCCCTGACTTCAATAACAGGCTTGGGATTTTCAGACCACTTACCTACCATCCCATCTCCATAAAAAACAATGCAGCCAGGGCATCAAGCAAAATGACCAGAAAAATACTTTGCACCACACTGGAAGTTGTGTGCTCACCCACCGACTGGGCACTGCCATCAACATTGAAACCTTCATGGCAGCCAACCACGGCAATCACAAAGGCAAAAATCGGTGCTTTGACCAGGCCAATCCAGAAATGCCGGACAGGCACGTTTTCACTGATAATATCCATGAACATGACCGGAGAAATATCCAGGCTCAGGGCACACACAGCCATGCCCCCCAAAATGCCCGAAATCATGCCCAGGAAAGTAAGTATGGGCAGGGAAACCAGCAAGGCCAATACCCGGGGAATAACCAACAAGTAAACCGGGTTCAGGCCCGAGGCCTTAAGGGCATCAATTTCCTCATTGACTTTCATGGAACCGAGCTGGGCCGTAAAGGCACTGGCGGTTCTGCCTGCCATAAGAATGGCGGTTAGCAATATGGCAAATTCACGCAAATTGGAAAACGCCACCAAATGCACGGTGTAAACGGAAGCACCGAAATCGGCCAGTACCGTCGCCCCAAGAAAGGCAATCACAGCACCCACCATAAAAGTCAGCAACATGACGATAGGTACGGCATTGAGCCCGCTGGTTTGCACCTGCGCAACCACCGAGGTAAAACGCCACTGACGGGGTTGCAGAAGAATACGAAACAGGGCTTCAAGTGTTAGCCCGGCAAAACCCAAAAGTGAAATGAACTGTTGCCAGACGGCGGCGATTGAATATCCTATCTGCCCGAAAAACCGGCCAAACACACCGGCTTTTTCCTTTTGCATGTCGGGTTTTGTTAATTCAAGGGCCTGCGCAACCGTCTGAATAAGCGCTTTCTTTTCTGCCGCTAACATGCTGTCCGCTTGCAATAACTGGCAGACATTCTCATGGCCCAACAATTGAATCAGCTTTGAAGCACCAACGGTATCAAGCATGCCAAGCTTACTGGTATCCAGATTATGTTGGCCTGGCAAAGCCTGCTTTTTATAGCGGCTTAACAGTTTTTCCAATGCGGAAAAATTATCCAGTGTCCAGTTTCCCTGGACACAAAGATAATTGCCATCTGCCCGCTGCTCGGCAACCAAAAATTCAGCTTGCATATGAACCACATTGAAAATAACAGTAACGCATTTTACCTTTCACTCAGCTAACGGTATTTGCCCCGATCTTACTATATTTATTGTTAAAAACCCAATCCTGAACCCGCCCCCAGCAAAGTTGCCACACCCAGAGCCGCAAAAATACAGGCCGCAATGGTATGGACCAGTTTCATGGGAATACGGTCAGCCAGCTTGTCGCCGACAAAAACCGCGGGCACATTGGCAATCAGCATACCTAAAGTGGTACCAATAACTACCATCATCAGAGTTAAAAAGTGGGCATCAGCAGCAGGCGCTGAATAGTGGGCAGCCATGGCAACCGTGGCAATCTGGGTTTTATCACCCATTTCCGCCAGGAAAAAAGTAATCAATGTCGCTCCAAAAACCCCAAACTTCCCGGCAATCGTGGTTTCTTCCTCTTCAATTTTATCGGGAATCATAGTCCAGATGGCCATGGCGATAAATGAAAGCCCCAACACCCAGCGCAAAATTTCCGGGCTGACCGCAGAGGTAATCCAGCCACCCAGTGCACCTGCCAAACCGTGATTGACAATGGTTGCCACCAGGATACCTAGAATAATCGGAATGGGTTTTTTAAAACGGGCGGCAAGAATAAACGCCAGCAACTGGGTTTTGTCACCCATTTCGGCCAGGGCAACTACGCCGGTAGAAACGAAAAGTGCTTCCATAAATTACACCTTGGCCGGAATGAGACAATGACTACCACACTCCTCCGGCCAATGTGGAAAGTGCGATAATCAAAGGTCTTGCCAAGTTTTGTAAAAACCGTTTACGCCATGGCGAATGCCAAGTATGTTGACGCAAACCTCTGGAAACAGAGAGGCTACTCCCCAATGAAGTAAACGGATTCTAGCATGTTCAAGGAATAATTAAAGCCTGTTTTAGCGATAAGACCACACTATGGCGGTTTATTTTTTCTTCAGGCACCCGGTCAAATACTGACAGCCTGACCAGGAGCGAAGTTTTAACAAAAACACTTAATTGGAAACCGCCAGGCCTTTTTCGTCAAACAGACCCTCAAACAAAATGGAACTTAAGTAGCGTTCGCCTGAATCGGGCAAAATAACCACGATGACTTTACCTGCGTTCTCGGGTAGTTTAGCCAAACGAACAGCAGCAGCAACCGCTGCGCCACATGAAATACCTGAAAGAATGCCTTCTTCACGGGCAAGGCGCTGTGCATATTCAACCGCTTCTTCATTACTAACCTGCTCTACACGATCAATCAGGGAAAGATCAAGCACTTCGGGAATGAAACCTGCACCAATTCCCTGGATTTTATGCGGGCCAGGCTTGATTTCCTCACCATTGCGAGCCTGAGTAATGACCGGGCTGGCAGTAGGCTCAACGGCAACCGACTGGATTTTCTTGCCTTTGACATTTTTGATATAACGGCTAGTACCGGTAATGGTGCCACCAGTACCAACACCTGCGACCAGGATATCAATGGTGCCATCGGTATCATTCCAGATTTCGGGGCCCGTAGTCGCCTCATGGATGGCCGGGTTGGACGGATTTTTGAATTGATGCAGCAAGACATATTTAGAAGGATCTGAAGCCACAATTTCTTCTGCCTTGGCAATGGCGCCATTCATGCCTTTGGCACCCTCGGTCAAGACCAGTTTAGCCCCAAAGGCAGCCAACAGTTTTCGACGCTCTATACTCATGGTATCGGGCATGGTCAGGGTAATGGGAATGCCTTTTGAAGCAGCCACAAAAGCCAGTGCAATACCGGTATTACCGCTGGTAGGCTCAACAATTTCTTTACCGGCTGTCAAAATGCCTTTCTGTTCAGCATCGGCAACCATGGCAGCACCAATACGGCACTTGACCGAATAAGCAGGATTACGCCCTTCAATTTTTGCCAGAACCGTTGCACCGGCACCATCGGTAACACGATTCAATTTAACCAAAGGTGTGCGGCCTATTGCCTGTGCATTATCAGAAAACCATTTAGCCATAAAGATACCTATAGAAAAAATTACTGAGAAATTCAGATATAAAGATTAAATTCTAAAAAGTATAGGTTGTTTCTTTTAAAAATAGAACAACAAATTTATTGATTCTATATTACTATTATTTATATATAAAACATAAAAAATAATGTAAAACTAAAGCAATTCATATCATCGGAGGAAAAATTGGATCTGGAACTTACCAATAAACAAGCGCTTATTACCGGTGGATCAAGGGGCATCGGACTGGCAAGTGCAATTGCCCTGGCCAGAGAAGGCGCACATATCCATCTGGTTTCAGGCAACGCAAAAACCCTGGAAAAGGCGGCTGCAGATATAAAAGCACAAACCGGCATAACCGCACAAACCACGGCACTAGATTTGTCACGCCAGGAAAGCCGCGAGCAACTGGCCCCGGTTTTGGAATACACCGATATTCTGGTTAACAATGCCGGAGCCATACCTGGGGGTGGATTTAAGGAAATTGATCACGCCACCTGGCTAAAAGCCTGGGATCTGAAAGTGCATGGTTATATTGAACTGACCCGACTGGCACTGAATGTCATGACGGCAAAGCAATCGGGCGTTATCATTAACGTCATTGGCGCGGCAGGCAGTAACCCCCGCTACGAATACCTGGCCGGCTCAACGGGCAATGCCGCGCTTATTGCCTTTACCAAGGCGGTTGGCGGATATAGCAGTACGGCTGGCGTACGTGTGTTGGGGCTTAACCCCGGCCCTACCAAAACAGATCGCCTGCTAACGCTTTACAAATCCCGCGCCCAGGCAAAATTCAACGACCCCGAGCGCTGGCATGAACTGCTGGACCATTTACCTTTTGGCCGCCCGGCTGAATCTGCCGAAATAGCTGATATTGTTACTTTTTTGGCGTCAGCAAGGGCCTCTTATCTTACCGGACTGGTTATTGAAGCCGATGGCGGAGCCAGTTTTCTAAAATAAGCAGATGGTTTCCAGCAAAGAATACTCCTTTCAATCTGGAAAAAGTATGGCAGTCGCTAAAAACACCAAAACCCCGCCCAGGAATCATTGAACGCTAATTAAGAAGAGTCGACGTTAACAAGAAAACAAACAAGGAGTCAACGGGCAGCAAGCGCCGAACTAAGCAAGCAACCATTAGCAATATATAAATAGCGCCGAAAACAAGTCCGGCGCTATTTTTCTTTTAAAACCACCCAGGCGAGTATGCTGTAATAAACCGGTAATCCAGATATAAACAGGCAAAACGCGTATTAAACGATCAAAACTTATTAAAACCAATATAAATACATATTTATCAATGGCTTATAATATTATTTCAATCTTATGAAATAGTTATCCACAATGATCTCAACAAAATTTGTGGACATGTTCAGCCAGGTGGACAACTTTTTCCGGTTTTATACGTTCCTGCCTTTAACCAGCGCCGTCGTGATTTCAGCTACATGTTTACCCTGGAAACGCGCGCCATCCAGCTCGTTTTTACTGGGTTTTCTGGCGCCGTCACCACCAGCAATGGTCGAAACACCATAGGGGCTTCCACCGGTAATTTCATTAAGGCTCATTTGGCCCTGAAATGAATAGGGCAAGCCAACCACAATAAATCCATGATGCAGCAAAACAGTATGCGTTGCCAGTATGGTGCTTTCCTGCCCCCCATGCTGGGTTGCGCTAGACGTAAAGACACTGCCTACTTTGCCGATCAGCGCCCCTGACGCCCATAAGCCACCCGTTTGATCCAGAAAGTTTTTCATTTGGGCTGCCATATTGCCAAAACGGGTTGGCGTACCAAAAATAACCGCATCGTATTCAACCAATTCTGCCGTCGTGGCAACGGGAGCCGGCTGATCCAGCTTGAAATGGGCATTACGGGCAACGTCCTCGGGTACCAGTTCCGGTACCCGCTTAATCGCTACTTCGGTGCCAGCTACCATCCGTACGCCTTCGGCAACTGCCTGCGCCATGGTTTCTATATGTCCGTAGGAGGAATAATAAAGTACTAAAATCTTTGCCATGATGGTTCCTTCTGTTAAGGGATTGACTACTGGTTAAAACCCGGACAAGCCAAACATATAAACCGAATCATGCTTATAAACCGGGTATGCCAGCCTGCAAGAGCACTGCCAAACTGCATGAACCACAAAGAATGCACAAACAACCTTGGGACAGTATAGTACAAAATTACCGCCAATATTGATGAGACTTTACTAAAAAACCTGTTATTTCAATTGCTTATATTTCATTTTTAGGGAAATCATAAAAAATATCCTGCAGGTTTTCACGGGCAATGTCCGCCCAGGCATCAACATAAAACCGCAGTTCCAGCATGGCACAAGTGGACATATAAGCCACACTATCTGTAAACAAATGTACAAAATCAGTTAGCTCGGGGTTGTGTCCCACTAGCATGACATAAGACAAACCATTATCAAAATCCTTGACGATTTCAAGAATATCCCTGGGCTGACAGGCATATAAGCGATCATTCACGGAAATATTCTTTTTTTTGTACTCTATTTCCTTACCAATAGCTTTGGCTGTCTCAAGGGCTCGTACCGCCGGACTACTTACCAGCAAATCGGGTTTGACGCCACGATTTGCCAGACGCTCTCCCATTTTAATGACGTCATGTTTACCCCTACCCGACAAGGGACGAATACGGTCTGTCAGCGTCGGATCACTCCAGCTTGATTTTGCATGCCGAACCAGCAATAAGGTTTTCATGTTTTTATCCTTTATGTTAAATCCAGGACAACACCATCATGCCATTGTTTCAGGCAAGGGGATAAACTTAAAATAGAGGTATGACTCATGATAAATGAAATCCCCCGGCTTTACCTGTGGTATTTTTCCCCACAATCAGACAAACATAAAAAATTACTTACACTTTTTTATTTAAGCCTCAAATAATTATCATATAATCTTTGCACCTGAAAAGGTGGACGGCCCAGGGTAGGTTGCAGCTTGGATACAACCCACCAAAGTAGTTGCTACAAATTTTTTGCCAGCCGCTTTGCCGTCCTTCCACATACCGGTAAATACCGTATTTACCCATTCAAAAAAAATTGCTTCCATTTGAAGATCAGGTTTACCCAATTCCCTGGGCTGTGCCAGCAAAGTCATCTCTATCCAGGACATGACTGCCCGCTGCAATGAGTGACAGACCCGTTTAATGATACGGTCAAGGTATCCCTTGACAGCCATACATTTTTTACACAAACTGGCTCATTATCATTAAACTAACCGCTTCAAAAAATTTCTTTTATAACAAAAACATCAATGGACACAAAACAAAACAGGCAATGGTATTACGGTTGGAACATTGTAGGCGCTGCTACTGTTCTTACCCTGCTTACCGTAGGCATGCGCTTGGGCATAGGCCCGTTTTTTTTACCTATTATAAATGACCTGCAATTTACCCGCAGCCAACTGTCGGGCGTTATTGCAATAGGCATGCTTTTTTACGGGCTGGGCATGCCTGTTGCCGGTTACCTGGTTGGCATAAAGGGCACGCGCTTTGTTCTTTTATTGGGCACGGCGATTGTCGTTGCCTCTTCCATCTGGACAACCATGGCAAGCAGCTTAACCAATTTTTTCTTTGCCTATGGCATTTTCCTGTCGATAGGACTGGCCTTTACCAGCCAAGTAGCCCTGACGCCGGTCATTAGCCGCTGGTTTATAAGACAAAGAGGCATGGCCCTGTTCTTTTTATCCACCGGCTCCATGGCAGGCATTGCCATCATGACCCCGCTGTTTACATATACCAATGAAACCTTTGGCTGGAAAGAAACCATCCTTGGTTTTGCGGCCATTTTTTCCATTATTACCATTTTCTCCGCTCTTTGCGTTATCCGTGAACATCCGCCAGAAAATGCCGACCTGTTAAATAGCCCCCCTGACAAAAAAACCGTCACTGCCAAACCAGCTCAGCAAACAGCCCCCATCAGCCTGAATCAGGCCCTACGCACCGCACCCTTCTGGAAAGTGGTGCTTGGACTTTTTGCCTGCGGCTACAGTATGAACCTGTTGGGTGCCCACGGTGTTCCCATGCTAATGGACCACGGCTTTGACTCGGCCAGCAGCGCATTGGGCATCGGACTGATTGGACTGATTGCCATTTTCAGTACCTTGGTACTCGGACGCATTTCCGACCTCCTGCCCCGACGCTATATGCTCGCGGTTATTTATTTTGTGCGTGGGCTGGGTTTTTTCGGGCTTGTCATGGTCGCCGTTAACTGGCAACTTTTTGGGGTTGCTACCGTGGGTGGCGTGGTTTGGGCTGGCAGCATTGCCCTTTCATCGGCCATTCTTGCCGACATCTATGGGGTTAAACTGGTTGGCGTGCTTTATGGCCTGGCCTATGTGGGACACCAGATAGGTGGCATGATCAGCTCATGGCTGGGTGGCTGGGCCTATGAAACTTTCCATACCCACTGGATTTCTTTTGGTTCGGCCGGTTTTTTCTTGCTGCTTGCCGCCATGATTTCCTTAACGCTTCCCGATAAAAAATAACCCCAACCCCTGCTTTCTTGATGGCACTGCCAGCCAACTTACCTCATGTTAAAAATAAATGCATAAATTCACACTAAAAATTCGCGACGGAAAAATTGTTCAAATCCTTGCCAAAAGCGGAGGCGATGCCATCAAAAAAGCGGTCAAGGCGTATGGCTGCCAACCAGATGAAATTGTGGTTGTAGCGGCTCAAAAAATAGAAGCCTATCGACCCAAATAAAGACTTGAACCAGAAACAGGCCATATCACCATCGCGTCACTACTGAAGAGTATAATTTGCAACAAATTTATACCCGTTTAAAACAGTCAACTGCAATCAATAACCCATAAAGGCAAACTCGTTGCAACACTCCATACAAATTAACGCCATGGCCAGTTTCACACTGGCTATTCTTCTTTTGTTTATTGGCAAAGGCTTAAGCACACGCATCAAATGGCTACAAAAATACAGCATTCCCGAACCTGTCATCGGCGGACTGGTCTGCACTGTCATTGTTTGCGTTTTCTATTACCTGCTTAATCTTCAAATTTCCTTTACCCTTGGCGTACGCGACATGCTGTTGCTGTATTTCTTTGCCGCCATTGGGCTTAACACCAATATTCAAACGTTAAAAAAAGGTGGGCGGGCATTAGTTATACTGGTCATTGTTGCTACGGTTTTCATGGTGATGCAAAACCTGTTGGGCATGAGCATTGCCAAATACTTTGGCATGGATGCCAGACTTGGCTTGATGGCCGGTTCCATTTCATTAACCGGCGGTGTTGGCACCACCATGGCCTGGGCCACACACTTTGTTGAGACCCTGGGACTAAAAAATGCCGTTGAAGTGGGCATTGCAACCAATATGATCGGCATGATTTCGGCCTGTATTATTGGGGGCCCGATTGCCAGCTTCCTGATCAGTCGGCATCGCATAGAAACCTCTGCTGATCCAGAGCTGGATATTGGTACGCTCTACCAGGATGAACCCTATAAGCAAATTGACTATTACGGCGTGCTCATGGCCATTTTCTGGCTGAATATCGCCCTGCTCTTGGGCAACGGGATTATTAATTTAATTACCTTAACTGGCCTTAACCTGCCCGCCTTTGTGGGCTGTCTGCTGGCTGGCATTATTCTGCGCTCGGTAATGTCACTGGTAGTTCCGCAGGGCGGCCGCATTTGGCGTTGGCACAAAATGCAACCCGGCGTTGCACTGATTTCTGATTTAAGCCTTGGCATTTTCCTGACCATGGCCCTGATGGGTCTACAGCTATGGATCTTGCATTCCATGGTCTCATTCATTGCCACCACCATGGTTTTGCAAATTTTATTGGTTATTGTTTTCACCATCTTGGTGGTCTACAGGGTCATGGGACGTGATTATGAAGCCGCTGTGATGTGTTCGGGCTTTGGCGGCATTGCACTAGGTTCCACAGCCACAGCAATTGCCAACATGAGTGCGGTTACCCGCGCATATGGCAATGCACCCCGTGCATTCATTGTGGTACCACTGGTTTGCGGCTTTTTCATTGACCTGATTAACGCCGTGATTATTGGCGTCCTTGCAAGATAAACTCTGAAAACTGTTCATGGCGATGGTAATAGCCCATTGCCGAAAATAACAGCAAGGCATGTTCAAAAAAACACGCCACTTGCCTCAAAATCCACCATTTCAAGACAAGTGGCTGTTAACTCGGTCACCAACGACCTGGGGTCATCATGCCGAAAATGAAGGTGGTAATCCAGCTTCTTCAAGGCGTAGTTACTGCTCAGCAGTGCAATTTTCTGTTGCAGCAACAAGCCTTTGGCCAGGCCTACCGGCAAAAAACCAATGCCCGCACCCTCCACAATCAACCCTGCCACGACGCCCCACTGATTGCAAACAATTTTCTGGCCAGGTTTGACATTGGCATTTTCAAGCCAGTCATCCAATACATGCGTCATGCCAGAACCGCGCGGCAAAGTAATCAAGGCATGCTTCCCAAACGAAAGCGATTCAACCATCCCGGCACCATGAGCAATATCCGGCCTGGCACACCAGACAAATGCCGCCTCTGCCAGGGGAATGGATGTCAGCACAAGCCGCCTGGCATGCCCCGCAATAACGGCCACATCCAGATCACCCTTTTCCAGCCGCTCTGCCAAGCCCTCGCCAATATCCGTTGCCACAGTTATCTCAAGCTCGTGGTGTGTCTGCCGCAATTGATGAATCCAGCGAGGGAGCCAGGTAATTGAAGCCAGTTCGCCAGACCCGATTCGACAACGCCCTTGCAGGCCGGTATTGAGTGACACGTTTTTTTTGACCGCTTCCGTTTGCTGCAACAAGGCTATCGCCTGGGGCAGCAAACGTTCTCCGGCTGCTGTCAGGCTTGCCTTGTGGCCGCTACGGTCAAACAGTGGCTGGCCCAGTGAGGCTTCAAGTTCGGCCAGACGCTTGGACAAGGACGAAACCGTCAGGTTAACCTGTCCGGCTGCGGCGGCAAAGCTGGGGCTAATTGCTGCCCAGTAAAAAGCTTCCAGTTGTTTTAGGGTCATTTTTAGAGAAAAAAAGCAAACAAGGTATTATTATATTATTCGCTTTTTTATTTAAATCATCGGGTTTACAGTGTTCACAACTAAATAATATTTGTTATTTCCTAGTGTGAACAACATGAAACAATCTGCTATCACCACCACAAACAACACTTCCAGCCATGCCTGGGCCGCTTTCAATGGCACACGCCCAAAAGGCAACTTGGGCAAGGTACTTGCCCTTGACGACTTTGAAAAACTGGCCCGCGCTTACTTGCCTCGTGCCCTTTATGGCTACATTGCAGGTTCGGCCGAAACCCGTCAAAGCTGGAAAGACAATTACAGCGCTTATGAACAATGGGGTTTTGTTCCACGGGTGCTACAGAATGTGGCCAGGCGAAGCCAGAAAACCACCCTATTCAATCATGAATGGTCAAGTCCTTTTGGCATCGCCCCGATGGGCATTGCCGCTTTGTCGACCCACGACGGAGACCGGGTACTTGCCCGTGCAGCCCAACACGCCAACATCCCCTTTATTCTAAGCGGGTCATCCCTAACCCGACTTGAAGCCGTCATGGAAGAAGCGCCCGCCAGCTGGTTTCAGGCCTACCTGCCCGGTGAGCAATATCGTATTAATGCTCTCATTGACCGGGTGCAGGCAGCAGGTGTGGGCACTTTAGTGATTACAGTAGACATACCGGTGGCCGGCAACCGGGAAAACAATATCCGTGCCGGCTTTTCTACGCCCTTACGCCCTAGTGCACGGCTTGTTTGGGATGGCATTTCACACCCACGCTGGTTGCTGAACACATTTTTACGCACCCTGCTAAATGGCATTCCTCATTTTGAAAACTCATTCGCCGAACGGGGTGCACCGATTATTTCCAGCCGTGTTGACCGGGACTTCTCTCACCGGGAGCACCTGGACTGGGAACACATCAAAAAAATCCGCAACCGCTGGCCCGGTCATTTAATCATAAAAGGCATTTTAAACCAGCAAGATGCCAGCATGGCCAAGGGCATTGGGGTGGATGGCATTATTGTTTCCAACCACGGAGGACGACAACTGGATGGCGCGGTTTCACCGCTACGGGTATTACCCGGCATTATCAATGCGGCAGGCCATTTACCTGTCATGCTGGATGGTGGCATCCGCAGGGGTAGCGATGTTATCAAAGCCATGTCGTTAGGTGCAAAATTTGTTTTTCTTGGGCGCCCCTTTAATTTTGCCGCAGCAGCCGCTTCTGAGAGAGGCGTAGCGCATGCAATTTCACTACTTCAAGCTGAAATTGACCGTAATATGGCCATGCTGGGTGTCAACCGGCTTGGTGAGTTGGGAAATGAATTTCTGATGAAGATGAAATAGCTTATTTAAGAACACTATTGAAGGACACAAGCCCCCAATGAACTACCAACGATCAACATATCGGCAACTACACGGCCGACTTGTACCGGCTAACCCAGGCCGCCAGCCAAAAGCTAAGGGCCAGCAAGGTTGCGCAGATAGCAATAGACCAAATCACGGCATCGTAACTTTGGGTGCTTGACCAGATCCAGGCCGCTACCAACGGTGCAAAAGCCTTAGCCAGCGTACCTGGAAACGTCAAGATACCGTTAAGTACACCATACGCCCGCTTACTTAGCATTTCTGGCACAACCAGTCCACGCACAATGGTAAAAATTCCGTTACTGGCTCCATAGGCCACACAGGCAGCGGCAACAATCCAGATATGGGAAGGTTGCAAGGCCAATACGATAAACACAACGGGAAACACGGCAACCACCAGAGCCCCGATACGCCGCATGGACATGCTTGCTCCAAACATGCTGATCAGGACACGCCCCGCCACCTGCGCCGGCCCAATGGTGGCAATGACCCAAACCACCTCTTGAGTAGAAAGCCCACCCTCCAGAAACAACGGGTACATATGAAACGTAAATGCAGTAAAAGCGCCCGCATAAGCAATCAACGACAACATCAACAACCAGAATACCGGTTGCCGGAATGAGGCGACGATTGCCTGCCTGTCCGTTTGTTGATGTTCTTCATGCTGGGGCTGAATGGCGTGCACAAAATCTTTTTCTGGCCTGATAAAACCATAATACAGGGCAGCACAAAGTACACCGTTAATAAGGGCCAATACCAATAAGGCATCGCGCCAGCCCCAGTGATCAAGCAAAAACTGAACCAGCGGAATAAACACGGTGCTGGCAAACCCGCCCCATAAGGTAATAGCAGTTATGCCCGACCTGGCCCTGGCTGCTCCCACGCGACGGACAATAACCGCAAAGGCGGGTTCATACAAGGTAGCGGCCTGCAAAGCCCCCAACCCGGCAATTAAAAGATAAAACCCAAATAAGCTGCTTACCTGAGACCACAAAAAAAACAATACACCCGCGGCCAATGAGCCAAGGAACATTAGCAACCGGCCATGTCCCTTATCAACCGCTACCCCCACCGGGTAGGCAAGAAACCCCGCCAGCACCAGGCCTGCCGTTGCAGCACCGTACACATCGGTTCTGGACCAGCCCAGTTCCAGCATCATGGCTTCGGCAATTAGGGGAAAGCTGTAATACAGCGTGCCCCAGGCACATATTTGCCCAATACCCAATGCGGTAACCAGCATCAGGGCACGATCAGCATTTGGCAGCAAACCGGAACTATCTTCCGCTAGATTAGCCTGAGGGGAGGACATGAATATATGGTTCCAGGTTATTTTTCGTGATTCATTGCGGCCGCACTAAGTGTAGTCGCCAACTGTGGGGCTATTTCCTTGCGCTCACTATAGCGGTCGGTCAGGTAATCGGAACGGTCACGAATCAACAAGGTAAATTTATACAGTTCCTCCATGACATCCACCACCCTGTCATAATACGAAGATGGCTTCATTCTGCCATGTTCATCAAACTCCTTATAAGCCATAGGTACCGAAGATTGGTTCGGAATAGTCACCATCCGCATCCAACGGCCAAATAGCGATGGCTCGATATTCGGCAAAGCTTGCTTCATGGATTTACCCTTTGACCGTTGGCATCAATAACCACCTCACCATCCTCCTTTGAAAAGGCACCTTGCTGAGCTGATGGCAAAATTTCCAGTACCACTTCAGAAGGGCGACACAAGCGCACCCCTACAGAGGTGACCACAAAAGGCCGGTTCATCAGGATAGGATGCGCTTCAATGGCATCCAGCAACTGCTCATCCGTCAGGGCCGGGTCTGAAAGCCCCAATTCCTGATACAGCGCTTCCTTTTCCCGTAAAGCCTGGCGAACAGTAAGCCCGGCATCGGCAATAAGCGATTTGATGGTTTCGCGACTGGGAGGAGTTTTGAGATACTCAACAATCACAGGCTCTATGCCTGCATTGCGTATCATGGCCAAGGTATTGCGAGAAGTTCCACAATTTGGATTGTGGTAAATGGTAACGTTATTCATAGGACTCCTGTGTGATGATCACATCACATGCTTTGATGTTGGGTTTATGAATTGCCAAACAGGTAACTAACGTATCAAAAGCCGCAAATACCTGTTATTCAAATAGCATCAATCGCGCTAGTATACTATAATTCCACAAATATCAAAATATAGAAACAATACTGGAACGATTATGGAAACCAAAGATGCCGTAAAAGCCTTGTCTGCACTAGCTCATGAAGCCCGGCTTGCTGCCTATCGTCAGCTGGTACAGGCCGGCTCTGCCGGTATACAGGCCGGCCAACTTGCCGATACGCTTGGCATGCCACCCTCTTCTCTTTCCTTTCATTTGAAAGAGCTCATCAATGCCGGTCTTCTGGAATCAAAACAGGAAGGCCGGTATGTCATTTATTCGGTAAAATTCCAGGCCATGTCCACACTACTGGATTATTTAACGGAAAATTGCTGTGCCGGGGATCGTTGCGTTGTCACCTCACCAAACCCATCCTTCAAACCCGAAAATTAAATGAAAAAACGCCAGCCCCCAGCTACTTAGCCACTAACCCGACTATTAGCCCGTTCAAACAAGGGGTTGTATTTTGTATTTGAATCATCAACAAGCCAACCCACTTATTTCACTTAACAGTTAACAGGATTTAACGTGTTTACCTCCTTGGCAATTTTTATTGTGACTATTACTTTAGTCATTTGGCAACCCCGTGGTCTGGGCATCGGCTGGAGCGCCTCTTTAGGTGCCTTGTTGGCATTTTTATTTGGCGCCATTCAAATAAGTGATATCCCGGCCGTATGGCATATTGTCTGGAATGCAACCGCTACCTTTATTGCCATTATCATTATTAGCTTACTGCTGGATGAAGCCGGATTTTTTGAATGGGCGGCACTGCATGTTGCCCGCTGGGGTAGAGGCAAGGGCAAGATTTTGTTCTGCCTGATTATTTTACTTGGCGCTGCCGTTTCCGCGTTTTTTGCCAATGATGGTGCGGCCCTTATCCTGACCCCTATCGTCATGGCCATGCTGCTGGCCCTGGGGTTTAGCCCCGGTGCCACCTTGGCTTTTGTCATGGCCGCCGGTTTCATTGCCGATACCGGCAGCCTGCCCTTGATTGTTTCCAATCTGGTCAATATCGTTTCAGCTGATTTTTTTGACATCAGCTTTGCCCGATATGCTGCAGTCATGGTACCGGTTAACTTTGTATCGGTAGCAGCAACGCTAGTGGTTTTACTCTGGTATTTTCGGGCAAGCATTCCGGCCACTTATGACCGAACGCAACTGAAACACCCCAATGACGCTATTCGTGACCTGAGTACTTTCCGCGCCGGCTGGTGCGTATTGGCATTGTTATTGATCAGTTTTTTTGTTCTTGAAGACATGGGCATCCCGGTTAGTGTCATTGCTGCGCTTGGTGCTTCCATTCTGTTAGTGGTTGCAGGCCGCGGCCACGTTATTAGCACCAGAAAAGTCATGCGTGAAGCACCTTGGTCGATCGTGATCTTCTCTCTGGGCATGTATCTGGTGGTCTATGGCATGCGCAATGCCGGGCTAACCGATCATATTGCAACGCTTTTGAATTGGCTGGGCAACCAGGGGCTTTGGAGCGCAGCCATCGGAACCGGTTTGCTGACTGCCCTGCTATCTTCCATTATGAACAATCTACCAACGGTACTGGTGGGTGCCCTATCGATTGAATCCAGCCAGGCCACAGGTGTCATTAAAGAGGCCATGATTTATGCCAATGTCATTGGCAGTGATCTTGGACCCAAAATCACCCCCATTGGCAGCCTGGCAACATTGCTGTGGCTTCATGTGCTTTCTCGAAAAAACCTGAAAATCACCTGGGGCTATTACTTCAGGGTGGGCATTGTTATAACGCTACCTGTTCTATTAGCAACCCTGGCAGCACTGGCCTGGCGACTGGGTGCGGTGTAAATATGTTGAGGAATCCGGGATGACCATTAAAAATATTTAAACGCATGAATATTTACAATTTGTATCGCCGGATTATAATTACGCACGAATTTTAATGATCAACCATTGTTTAGGGAAACCATTCATGCATCCTGTTATTGCCAAAACATTTGGCGGCCTGTCGCTAAGTTATTATGCCCGCAATTTTATATTCGGCCTTATTTTCCCGGCACTATTCATGCTCATGCAGTCCCAAACCGCCAGACCCACCTCTATCGGGATGATGGCTTTTCTGGTCATTTCAACACTGCTTTACCCTTATTCCCGCTTTGTTTATGAAAGCATAGTCAGCTTTGTCATGGGAGAAAATATTTTTTTAATTAATAGCATTGTAATGCTGTTGACGAAATTGCTTACGATGCTGTTATGCTGGGCCTTCGCTATTTTCATTGCACCGGTAGGTCTGGTGTATTTGTATTTTTATCATAGCAAACAACAGGCCATGCACAAATGATCGTTACACTTGTCGGATTTGCATTTTTGTTTGGCATTGCCTTAAGCCGGATTGGTTTGCCGCCCATGGTTGGGTTTCTTTTAGCCGGCTTCGCCTATAATCTTGCCGGACTTGAACACCCCGACAGCCTGACGCTAATTTCCGACTTGGGCGTAACCCTCTTATTGTTTACTATTGGCCTGAAACTGGACCTGAAGGCGATTTCCAATGCAGAGGTCTGGGGCAGCTCGATAGTACACATCATTGTTTCCACCCTGTTTTTTGCAGGTGCCTTGCTACTGGCCAAAACGCTTTTTCCCATCCCCATCCTAGATCTGTCATTGGGAACAACCGTTATTCTGGCATTCGTCCTGTCTTTTTCCAGTACCGTTTTTGCCGTTAAACACTTTGAAACCAAAGGCGATATGACTACCTTTTATGGTAAGGTTGCCATTGGTATTCTGGTGATGCAAGACATTTTTGCCGTTATTTTTCTGGCTATCAGCGAAGGCAAATACCCTAGCATCTGGGCCCCATTGGTTTTACTGCTTCCCTTTGCCCGCAAGCCCCTGTTCAAATTGCTGGATGCATCAAGGCATGGAGAGCTACTCGTGCTATGCGGACTGTTTTTTGCTTTGGGCCTGGGGTATGAGCTTTTTACCAGTGTTGGCCTGAAAGGCGATTTGGGTGCCCTGATTCTGGGTGCCCTGCTAGCCAATCACCCCAAAGCCAATGAGCTGTCAAAATCACTTTTCAGCTTCAAGGAACTCATGCTGGTTGGTTTTTTCCTGTCTGTCGGCATGCAAGGACTACCCACCTGGTCGATGTTAGCGGTTGCTGCCATGATCTGCATTTTATTGCCCTTTAAGACCTTCCTGTATTTCCTGGTGGTAGAAAAATTCAACCTGCGCACCCGCACGTCCGTGTTGGTATCGCTAAGTTTGGGCAGCTATTCCGAATTTGGCCTTATTGTTTCTACCCTGGGGGTACAACAGGGTTGGCTCCCCACCGACTGGCTGCTGATTATGGCGTTGTGCATCAGCCTGAGCTTTGCCGTTTCCGCCCCCTTCAACATGAAAGCTGAAGATATTTACCGGCGCCACAAAAATTTCTGGGAAAAATTTCAATCCTCCAAAATTCATCCCCGCGATAAATTCATGGCCACAGGCGATGCCCAGGTACTCATTGTTGGCATGGGACGCGTAGGTACCGGTGCCTATGACCACTTAACAACCGCTTTCAACAACAAGATAATTGGTATTGACCATGATGCCTCACGAATAGACGACCATCGCCTGGCAGAGCGAAAAGTCATGCTGGGTGATGCAACCGACTCGGACTTCTGGACCAAGCTTAAAGCCGGTAGAAACATGCAGCTTATTATTCTTGCCATGCCCAATCACCATAGCAATGTTTTTGCCGCTCACCAAATTCGCAATGCAGGACTGCAAACACAAATTATTGCGATTGCCCAGCACCCGCAAGAAGTAGAAGAACTGGAGGCCTTACAGGTTCCTTCATTCAACATGTATTCCGAAGCAGGTGAGGGACTGGCAAGAAAAGCCTTACTGGAATTTGCCGATAATCGCTAATCCATGCAAAAGGTGGCCACCCCTCATCAGAATGAAGCATAATGCATGATCCAATAAAATCACCGTTACCTTTACCTTTACTTCTTTTAGGGATACCTTTTCATGGCGCCTTCGCTGTTTGATTATGAAAGCCATTTAGAAGCCTGCGCGAAACAAAATGAACAGGCCTTCAAGGCCCTGTACCAACAGGAGTCAGCGCAAATGCTGGGCCTGGCCATCAGCCTGCTTGGCGATCGTGCGCTGGCCGAAGACTGCCTGCACGACACCTTTGTACAAATCTGGCGCCACGCTCAACGTTTTCAACGCTCACTAGGCAGTGGGCGGGCATGGATCTACAGCATTCTACGCTACCGGGCCCTAAATCAATTGCGAAGCCATGGTCGTTACACGGAACTGGATGATGATTTTGTTGAACGCATTGCGGACGACAGCCCCCAGGCCACCGAATTGTTTGAACAGAAAAATGAACAAAAACAACTAAACCGATGCTTGCGAGGTATTGACCGCAATCGCAGGCACCCCATCTTGCTCGCTTTCTATCACGGCCTGACCCATGAACAAATTGCCAATCGCCTGACCATTCCGCTAGGCACTATTAAAAGCCGTATCCGCGCCGGTCTTCGCGCATTACAGGAGTGTTTGCAAGCATGAACCCCCAACATCCCGATGAACTGCGTACGCTGATTGGCGAATATCTGCTGGGGCTGCTTGATGAAGCGGAGGCCAAAAGAATTCACGATCTCATTGAAAAAGATCAAGACGCAGCCAAAATGGCCCTGCAATGGCAGCAGCATTTCCTTGAACTCAGCGACCAATTACCCCCGCAAACACCCTCGGCACAATTGTGGCCTCGCCTGCAGAAAAGTCTTGGGCTAAGTGACTCTGCCAAACCGACCAGCCTATGGAAAAACTGGTGGCAAAGCCTGACGACATGGCGCCTGGCCAGTGCGGTACTAGCCTGTGCCCTCCTGATTGCTATTTTGCCAGAACTATGGCGAAACGATATGTCTACCAACCGGTATATGGCAGTCTTGCAGCCACCAGGTGAATCAGCCCAACCAGGCTGGGTCGTGCAGATCGAACCAAGTGGCCGATTGCTGCTAGAGCCCCTGCTTGAGCAGTCAATCCCACCCAACCACTCAATCCAGTTCTGGACCTTGGTGGATCCTGCTATTGGCCCCCGTTCTCTGGGTTTGGTTGAACCTGGCAAACCACTGCAACTACCGGCAGAACAAATTGGTGCCGTACAGGCAGGCCAGCTGTTTGAACTGACACTGGAGCCGGAAGGTGGATCCCCCATCAACCGGCCAACTGGCAAAGTACTTTACATTGGCCGGGCAGTCATGGCTTCCCTCAACTAAACGCAATTTTTGGATAACAATCGCGATTGAAAATTTATTTTCAAATCGCGACATCCAAAGCTTTCACTCGTGGGTATATATATCAGGTGCTTGATCAAAGTGCCGGCAAAGCTGAAGTTTTTCAGCCTGCATTCATACCAAAACACACTGAGAGAAACCTTATGAATATGCGTAAAACCTTGATTTCCATCGCTTTAACCACTTGCACAAGCGCCCTGATGGCAAGCGCGGCCAGTGCGGCAACCCTGCTGGCTCTGACTGCAGACGGTCAAATTTATAAAATTGACAGCAACAGCCAGAAAGTCACTGCCAACATGGCTGCCAGCAGCCCAAGCCCGCTACGCGGTTTTGATGTACGGCCTGCCAATGGCAAGCTCTATGCGCTGGGGAACGACCATCAGCTATACACCGTGGACCTTTCCACTGGCGCCGCAAGCAAGGTAGTCAAATTGAACAAGGAATTACCAGGCAGTGGCCAAGCGGTGGTTGACTTCAATCCGGTAGCCGACAAACTGCGCCTGTTGGCAAACGATGGCACCAACTTTCGTGTTAACGTTGAAACCGGTGAAGTCGCCGTAGATGGCAGCACAAGCTATGCAGCGGACGGCCCACATGCCGGCAAAAAACCCGCCATTGCGGCTGGTGCTTACACCAACGCCTATGCAGGCACAAAAAGCACCGCGCTACATACCATTGACTTGGCCAGCAATAGCCTGATGCTGCAGAACCCACCTAACGACGGCATTCAGCAACCCATTGGCAAAATTGCAGATGGACTGAAAGCAGTCGCCATGGATATTGACAGCGATGGCAAAGGCGGCAATATCACCTACCTGTTAACCGGAACCACCCTGCATACACTAGATTTGGGTAGTGGCAAACCAAATACCTTAGGTAAAATTGCCGGCCTGCCAGAAAATATCATTGATATTGCCGTAGTGCCTGGTATGTAAGCAATCACATAACGTCGTCATTTTATATGGATATCAAGGCACTTTTACTAAAGCGATAACTTGATATCCGTGAACGCGATTCAATAACAAAACCTTCAAGCCCGGGCAATAGGCACCTCATGCCAATTGGTGGTGTAGCCCGGGCTTTTGCGTTCCTGCCTCATATACCAATGCTCCTTATCATGAAAACCGATGCTGCCTGTTTTTAAAGTGCCCCGTCCAAAACGGGCATTGATTTCATCCAGGGTTGTCATTAATTGTGCCCGCTTTTCCTGCCCGGGATCGCCAAAACACAATTCACCCTGAACCGGCTGTGACGGCACAATTTCCATTAACATGACACCGGCCTTTTTATATTTATAACCAGGTCGCCAAATGGCATCCAGCGCTTTCAGGGCATACTTGGTAAAAATCAGGTTATCTGCCGTTGGACAAGGCAAAACCACCATCCTGCTATTGCCATATTGCTTGCCTTGATCAAAAGGACTGGTGGTAATGAAAATTTGCATGCTACCGGCAATCGAATCCTGGGCTCTTAACTTATGGCAAGCCATGGCAATAAACTGGGACAAAGCACTTTGCAATTCAGCCATCCCCACCATGGGCACACCAAAAGAGCGCGAGGCAATAATCTGTTTTTTAGGTACCACCATTTCTTCCAGTTCCAAACGGGAAATACCCCGCAGCTCCTGAATGGTTTTACTGGTAACGGTAGAAAATGTTGCCCGCGCTACATCGGGATCCAGCTTGGCCAGATCCAGTACAGTATGCACACCCATTTCTTCCAGCCGCTTGGCGATTCTTCTGCCAACACCCCAGACTTCTTTGGCCTTTATGCTTTGCATCAGGGCAGCCAATTCATAACGGTTCAACCGGGTAAGATCACAAACGCCCTTCCATTGGGGCTGTTTTTTGGCAATATGATTGGCTAATTTAGCCAGCGTTTTGGTTGAACCTATGCCTACGCAAGTTGGAATACCGGTATCACGCAAGACTTCAGCCCGGATACGCTGGCCGTATTCCGCCAAATCCTGCTGAAAGCCGGATAAATCAATAAAACTTTCATCAATTGAATAAATTTCCTGCCGAGGTGAAAATCGCCCGATGACAGTCATCATGCGGTCTGACATATCACCATAAAGCGGAAAATTGGCCGACATTGCCACCAGGCCACGGGACTTTTCAAGATGCCTGATTTTGAACCAGGGATCGCCCATTTTAACACCGATGGCTTTGGCTTCATCGGTTCGTGAAATGGCGCAACCGTCATTATTGCTTAAGACAATTAAAGGCTTGCCCTTGAGGGAGGGACGAAAAACACGCTCACAGGAGCAGTAAAAGCAATTGCCATCAATAAGCGCGAAAGTCATACCAAGTCTTTGATGACATGTGTTACCACACCCCAGATTGTCCATTCTTGCCCGGGTTCTGGAACAATATCCGGATAAGTGACATTGGCCGCCTTAAGCCGAATGATGCCGTTGCGGCTATGCAAGCGTTTAACCGTAACCTCTCCGTTGATTTCTGCAATCACGATATGGTTATGCCGGGCCACAAGGGAACGGTCTACAATTAAATGATCGCCATCTTCAATACCCGCTTCAACCATGGAATGGCCCTTAACGCACATGTAATAGGTAGACGTTGGGTGTTTGACCAGAATTTCACCAATGTTTATGCGGTTAACCGCCATATCCTGGGCCGGAGAAGGAAAACCGGCCGGCGTTTTGGCGTCTATTTTCCGGATGACAACCGGACTAGCTGCAAGCGGCATGAGTTCTGAAGGAAAGTTCATGATGAATATTACTGTTTATTTGTACAGTGCATTATGCCATTTTTTGCCAATCATTTGTCGAAGCGGCATGTTAAGATTCAGAAGAAAAACCAAGCACATACCCACAGGAGAACAATATGGATGAATTCATGCAGGCAGCCATCGAAGAAGCACGCCTAGGCCTTCAGGAAGGGGGAATCCCCATTGGTTCAGTCCTGGTACACCAAGGGCGCATCATTGGGCGCGGGCACAACAAACGCGTTCAGCAAAACAGCGCCATCTTGCATGGCGAAATGGATGCCCTTGAAAACGCAGGCCGTCAACCCGCCCATATCTATCGCGAATCAGTGCTGTATACCACCCTGTCACCCTGCTCCATGTGTACCGGTGCCATTCTGCTTTATGGTATTCCCAAAATCGTGATCGGGGAAAACCAAACCTTCATGGGGGGTGAGGAATTGCTGCGCCGGGAAGGCGTGTCACTGGAAGTATTGCAAAACGAAACCTGCATTGAACTAATGCGCAGTTTCATTGCTGACAAGCCGGAACTCTGGAACGAAGATATTGGGGAATAAACTGGGTGTTTTTTTCAAGAGCATTGCTTTCATTAAAAATAAAAACAACATGGCAATGCAAAAGAAGAGTGATTGAGTCACACTTATCAAAATGTAAAGCTAGAAGGCTTAAATGCGGTGTTTGTCAAGGTAGTTGTCACTGTTTTTTGTCTTAAGCAGCTTGTTGCATCTTCATCTCTTTCTCAGGGTTCAACGTGACAGATCCAATCGGTTCACAGTTTCTGACTGGACGTGCTCCCCAGCGTGAGGGGTTACGTAGTTTGGCCTGCTTTAGTATCGTCTGGCGTTGAGCCAGCAGCACAGTGTCTTTACCGTTATGCCGTTGCTGTCGCTGTTGTCCCAGAGCGCATTGAGCTTTTTTCGCAGCACCAGCAAGGCAGCCGCTTCAGCCAGCGCCTTGTCCTTACGCCGTCATTCACGCTGCTGTTTTTTAATCTCCTGACGGTCATTCTGCGCCTGCTTACGCAAAGCCTTCTCTTGCTCGGCACTGCGCTCAACGCCTTGTAAGGACTCTTCTTTCCAGCGCTTGACGTGATCAGGATCAAGCCCTTTTTCCCGGCAATATGCGCTGAGCTGCGCCTCTGACAGGGTAGCGGTTTCAATAACGGTCGCCAGCTTGGCTTGGGCTGACCATTGTTCTGATTTGGGTTTAGATCCTGGCACAGGGGGCTACAACCCCGACAAACTATTGTTTGTGGGTCATTACTGGAGAACCGACACACCTGCTCCGTTAAGCGACCACATTGCCTGTCTGGATTACAGTATTGCTGCAAAAAAACTGAGCGGCACGCAAGACAAAGGACAACTGTGTGCATACCGCTGGAATGGCGAAAAGGTACTGACCCAAGAGGGATTTGTCTGGGTCAGCTAGATGCTAACATCAGCTGCAAACACCTTATCCACCACGGGACTCATACCCTTCTCCGCCTTCGCTTTTTTATTTTAGCTATACCCTAGCCATTACCTTTATAAGCTGGGATACACACTTCCCTTAGACTTCAAGCATCTTATAGCCACTGAACAACTTGGCCCAAAATAATAGAACAAGCCCGTTAATAAAAACACTAGGGAATTTCCCAAACATCTCCACATGTTCAACGCCAAAAAATCTTTTACCAAATTAAGCATTTGAAATCATTCGTTTTTGAATGTTTCAAATATTGACTTTTGATTTGATTAATACTGTGATAACCAAAAAGAAAGAGACGATAATGATTTATAACAATATGATTTATAAAAATAAAATAATTTATAACAATATGATTTATAAAATTAATTTTGCCTCTATTTAAAATAGGACCTGAAATTCTTATCGAATATCACTTCTAAAGAAGAATAAATTTAACTGGCATATTGACATAAAAATAATCAGAAGCTGTAAAAACCGCCAACAAAACTTGGCGATACAAACATAACAATGAAATCAACAGGAGACAAGCAATGCAAAAAATAACGCGTAGAACCATGCTGGGTACGTTAACTGGCATGGCCTTGGCAATAATGTTACCCACGCAAACACTCATGGCCGCCCAGACCAACTACCCCAACAAATCCATCCGCATGGTTATACCTGGCCCCCCGGGTGGTGCTACCGATATTATTACGCGCCTTATAAGCGCCGAACTCAGCAAAGAACTGGGACAAACGGTATGGGTAGACAACAAACCCGGGGCAAGCGCCACCATCGGGAATAATATTGTCGCCAAGTCCGCCCCCGATGGCTACACTCTTTTATTGACCTTTACCGCGATTGTGCAAGCACCATGGTTATACAAAAACATTCCCTATGATGGCTTAAAAGATCTGGTTCCCATTACACAACTAGCCCGCTCCGCAGACCTCTTCCTGGTACATAAGGATCTGAATGTAAATACCCTGGAAGAATTTATTGAACTGGCCCATAAAAACCCCAATAAATACGCCTACGGCAGTTATGGCAATGGCACCTCATCACATATTCATGGCGAACAATTCAAACGCGTTAAAAATCTTGAAATGATGCATATCCCTTATCGTGGTGCGAATCCGGCCTTGCAAGCCCTGCTAGCCGGCGACTTAAACGCCGCGTTTATTGACATTACCACCATGACCGCCCACCTGGATTCGGATAAGTTCAAAGTACTGGCCGTCACCGGATCAGACAGACTAAGCACCCTGCCCAACGTACGCACCTTTACCGAAATGGGGATTGAAGGCTTTACCTCTAATGGCTGGCTGGGTATTTTTGCACCCGCAAACACTAACCCTGAAATGGTGAGTTTCATCAGTAAAAAGCTGGATAAAGTCATGGCATTACCCGCTGTCCAGCAACGCTTCAAAGACTTTGGCTTGCGCCAGGTAGGCAACACCCCCGAGGAATTCAAAAATATTTTGCTGAACGACTACGAAAATTACGGGAATATTATTAAGGCAGCCAACTTAAGAATTGATTGATTAATTAATCACCATGAATACAAATATGACATTAATCAATCATCACGAAAAGGAATGAAAGTGCAACACAAAAAAAGTCCTTACTGGCCAAAAGGTATTCCCCATAATATCCATGTTCCGCAAGTAACCTTACCCCATTTCCTACGCACATCTGCCCAACGTTTTCCCAATAAAACAGCCATCGTTTTTTGTGAGAACACGTTCACTTATGCAGAACTGCAAACCCACGTGGACAGCATGGCTGCTTACCTGCAAAAAGCCATGGGCGTAAGCAAAGGAGACCGGGTACTGCTCTTTAGCCAAAACTGCCCGCAATTTATCATTGCCTATTATGCGGCCCTAAGCATTGGAGCAGTCATTGTGCCTGTGAATGCCATGTGCACCACCGAAGAAGTTCGCTATTTCATGGAAAACAGCGACGCGAAATATGCATTTGTGGCCCGAGAGTTGGTAGAAGCCGTTTTACCTTGCATGCAAACAGACACAATCACTGGCTTAAAACATATTATCGTACATAACTATAAAGACGTACTAAGCAGTCTGGACAGTAGCGATATCCCAGCGTTTATCAGGCAGGATTACGCCCCCATCAAGCATCCCGGCATCCATGATTTTCAAACCATTCTGACAGAAAAACGCTACCAGACAGACGAGGTGGAAACATCACCACATGATTTCTGCGTCTTGCCCTATACCTCTGGCACCACCGGCAAATCCAAGGGCTGCATCCATACCCATTTCACCATGCTTAGCGCTATTTATGGCTCTTCCATGTGGCGCAATATGCATGCTGAAACGGTCATTCTGGCGGTGGCGCCCATGTTCCACTTGCTGGGCATGCAAAACAGCATGAACATCCCTGTTTTTCTGGGAGCCACCGTCATCATGATGCCTCGCTGGGATGCTGGGATAGCCGTTAAACTGTGTACCAAGTACCGGGTGAGCGCATGGACAGCCCCGCCTGCCATGGTTCTGGACTTTTTTTCCCACCCATCTGCCAAAGAGGCGGACCTGTCCAGCTTAAACCTGCTAACCGGTGGTGGCGCTGCCATGCCCGAATCGGTTGCCTTAATGCTGAAGGAGCGTTTCGGCATTGTGTATAACGAAGGTTATGGCATGACGGAAACCGCTTCCTTCCTGCACTGCAATCCCTTGAATCACCCCAAACGCCAGTGTCTGGGCATTGAAACACAAGGCGTGGACAGCCGTATTGTTGATCCGGCCACCCTGGAAGAATTACCGCCTGGCGAAGTTGGTGAACTGGTTACCAGCGGCTCGCAACTCATGCTGGGATATTGGAAAAACCCGGAAGCAAATGAAGAATCTTTCTTTGACATGGATGGCAAACGTTTTTTCCGTACCGGTGACCTGGCACGTATTGATGAAGACGGTTACTTCTTCATGACAGACCGGCTCAAACGCATGATTAATGTATCTGGCTATAAGGTCTGGCCCAGTGAAGTGGAAAATGCCATGTATGCTCACCCAGCCATTCAGGAAGTATGTATTGTAGGCATCCATGATGAAAAACAGGGCGAACAGGTCAGGGCACTGGTGGTACTGAAAGAGGGTGCTGTGGCTGAGGAAAAAGACATTATTGCCTGGTCGCGTGAACACATGGCGGTTTACAAAGCCCCACGCAGCGTCGCGTTTTTTGATGAATTACCCAAATCAAATACAGGCAAAATCATGTGGAGAAAATTGCAAAATGAGCAAAATGCGGAGGTTTTTACCTAGCATTTATTTTTTATTGGCCCTACTTAATTAGCCTTGCCAGATGGTTGCCCGGAAATTCCGGACAACCATCTTTTCTTCTAACCCACCTTATCCACCACGGGACTCATACCCTTCTCCGCCCTTGCTTTTCTTCAACAGCAACAGCAACACTTTAAGCGCATTGATCTGTTCCGGTGAGTCCAAATCCGCATATAGATCTGAATAAATATCATGGCATTTCCTAATTACCCGGATTTTTTCATTGCGGATCATCACAAAACGTAAGCATGGCCAACAGCAGTGCCAGCGTCAATAACCGTTTCATCAACCACCATTATTTTTTGTCTAAAATAATATAAATTCAAATAACTAACAACCCGGAGCACTTAAGCCATAGCCTAGTGTTACCCCAGTAACAGGGACATCGCGAAGCACTTTCTCAGCGACATCGTTAAAACGGTTGTCACAATTGAAGCGTGTTTCAAGTACCCATTCCCTACCCATCACCTTTTCCATATGTTGCTGCCAAATATCTGCGGCATCCATGGCCTTATCTGAAGTTATTCTGGCTTCCAATAAAACCTCCAAATCCCTTACAGCACGCGGGCCACGCCAAAGAGCATACAAAGATGGATCAAAGGCATTGCCACACATGTCCAGGCAATCTGCATAGTAAGTGGTACCAATATCAAAGGCACCCAACGTTAATGTTTGATCTGGTGCTGGCGCATAATTACCAATAAAAGAGGTAAGATCAGCCTTGCAAGTGGGCGTAATCTCAAGGCGCAATTGCGCAATTCGCTCATCACTAACCGTTGCCTGAATCTCACAACCCTGGACGCGGAACTCGTGTACATTGTCATATGACTCACGGGGAATACCTGCGATCGACTCAAAGTAGCGTTGGTTAGTGCCAAGCATTTCACCATTGAACACCTCTGCAACCGTTGCAGCCTGGCTGAGGGACGCAATACATAGCAAGCCAGTGGTGGTTAATAAAGTTCGTATGAACATAGAGAATTCCTGTTTCCAGTTTTGGGAAAAAACATGTGAGTCAAAGTATCAAAACTATAATACATATTGCAAATATGTCAAAGGCCATCTCAATGGTTTATTTTGATCTTTGCAAGGGCAATGAAGGCAAATTGTTACTCGGCCTGAACACCCTACCATGCAATTCATGCATATTTTCTTCATCAACAGTACCGTAATCAAGGGACAGCAAACGTAATTGAAGAAGCCGTCAACCTTTAAAACTTCCCATCACCCAACAAAAACGCCCCCTCATTACTTACATTTCCCACCGCCTTATTCGCCATTTGCATACGCATTTTTTCCGATGGATACTGCCCGGCTATTTTCCGTAACAGCATATTATTACTATTGTTACCTTCACTCAGCCAGGCCGCATAATCAGCCGATTGCAGGATCACCGGCATGCGGTCATGAATCTCTTTAGTCAACGCATTGGCAGTGGTGGTGATAATAGTGAAATTAGGCACCTCTTCATGAAACTCCAACAGCCCTGCAAAACCAAACAAACCTGATTCCGGATAGATGAAATATGGCTGTTTGCCCGAAGTGCTGCTTTTCCATTCATAATAACCATTGGCGGGCACGATCACTCTTGAACGCCGCCAGGCATTCCTGAAAAAAGGCTTTTCTGCCGCCGTTTCCACTTTTGCATTGAAAGGTTTGGGCATGGCATCATTCGCCCATGATGGCCGCAGGCCCCAGATGGCATGCAGTAATACCCGCTTGCCGGCCACTTCTTTTATAACCGGCGCAATTTGCTGGGGTGCTATGTTATAGCGTTCTGGCATAGGGTCTATAACATCAAGCCCAAACTGGCTTTGCAACGCTTGCGTATTAAATAAAGCATAACGGCCACACATAAGACAATCGCCCAATAAAAAAACAGCTTAATTTCTTATTGTAAATTGTTAAACTGATTAATTAAATAATATGCCAAAAATAACATAATCAACAATCCATTTTTTGCCCAAAGACATGCCCTGCTTTTAAAGGGACCCCCTGTGTCAGGATAGTTGTCACCCTCCCATTTCAATTAAAACAGGCGGTAAAGGACACTCATCATGGCCCGTTATTCCCATGAACGTAAACAAGCGGTACTTAATAAATTACTCCCCCCGTTCGTGTCGGTTTGCATGGCGATATGCTTGCCTTCGCATTCATATTCACGTACCCAACGCCGTAGTAGATTGGCATTCAGGCCATGATGCAGGGCCAAACCGGCTAGTGAAACACCGGGTTGTTGGCTGGCCTTGACCAGTTCAGTCTTAAATTCGGCAGAATAAGACCGTCTCACGCGCTTGAGGGGCATAATGTCATTCATGATCGTGTCCGCTTAAATTGTAATGGACACGATCTTGACGGACTAACCGGAGATCCTCAAGGTGTAGTTTACCGTTCGCTTACGATTTTTTGACTTTTTAGTAACGAAAAACCAGCTGAGCAGATCAAGGCACTGGTAGTACTGAAAGATGGTCTGATGGCGGAAGAAAAATAGATTATTGACTGGTCACAGGAACATATGGCGGCTTACAAAAGCCCCCAGAAGCGTAGAATTTTTTGATGAATTACCCAAATCAAAGACCAGGAAAACGCTTGGCCGATATTTTGAGTGCGGCAGCAGCATCACCATCGATAATGAGCTGCAACTGCTGAATATGCCTGCTTGGTCTGGTTACCTACCGTCCGCTTGAACAATTTATTTTCATTGGCCATTCTTGTTCACCAGGGTTTGCTGGAGCTCTCGTTTCATGATTTTACCAGCCCCGTTCTTTGGAAGATTATCCACAAACACATAGCGTTTTGGCCGTTTAAATCTTGCAATATGCGTCAGGCAATGGGCATCCAACTCGGACACTTGAACCTTTTTACCAGGAATAGTCACCACAAAAGCCACAATCGACTCTCCCCACTCTGGGTCTGGGGCACCTACCACTGACACTTCGCTGACCAAAGGATAAGCAAGTAGTACATCCTCTACTTCACGAGGATAAATATTGGTGCCGCCGCTGATAATCACATCTTTCGAACGATCCTTTAAATAGAGCATACCCCGCGTATCCAGCATGCCGATATCACCCGTTTTCAAGGCACCGTTCAGCAATGTTTTAGCAGTTGCCTCCGGATTATTCCAATATCCCATCATGACCGTTGGCCCACGAACTACCACTTCGCCCAGTTCGCCCTCCGGAACTGGCTGATCATTATGATCGAGTATCTCAACCTGCATAGACGTCTGCGGGAACCCCACAGAAGACAACAGGTTTATGTCACCGGTTTCAACCGCATGAGCCAGACTCCCGGGCGGAAGAGCCGAGATCGTCATCGGGCTTTCCCCCTGGCCATACATATGAATAATCCTGGGACCAAAGCAGCCAACAGCTTGCTTGATGTCCTCGACGTAGAATGGCGCGCCACCCACAATTATTGAACGCAGGCCAGACACTTCAGGACAACGGGACTGTGCAAAACCAACCATGCGCCGCACCATGGTCGGTGCTGCAAACAGGCTGACATCCTGATAGTGCGCAAACAGATCAAACAGTTCAGCCTCTTCAAAACCACCTGAATCGGGCACAAGCTGGGCGCCCCCCTTGATGAAGTAGGGAATGCTGTACAAGCCGCTACCGTGAGACATGGGAGCCGCATGTAATAAAATGCTATGAGGGCTCACTGATTGCACATCTGAATAAAAATGCATGGCCATACTGACCAAATTGGCATGACTAAGCATTACCCCTTTGGGCTTACCTGTCGTTCCACTTGTATAGAACAACCACGCAAGACTCTGGTCATCGTCAGGGCCCAATGAAAGTTCAGGACAGTCGAAGGCCCTATGGAACAGCGATGAATCCAGGCTTAACACCTTCACTTCAGGCACGCCAACAAGCGCATCCTGCATAGGTTGAAAAAGTGCCTCTTGAGTCATGCACGCGCGCGACCCGGAGTTGCTCACCATGTAGGCGATCTCATCAGGATGCAACTTGATATTAACCGGTACCACACAAAGCCCCGCGTGCCAAGATGCCAGCAACAGTTCCAGATATTCGGTGCAATTCTTCAATGCGAGGGTTACGCGGTCTCCCGGTGCCAGGCCAAGTTCATTTCTTAACCAAAAAGCTAGCATACGAACACGCTTATCCAATTGCTTGTAACTGGTTGGCAATTGTTTACCCTTGATCAGGGCTGGGTAATCGCCGTAGAGCTGCACGCTACGCTGAAAAAGGTGACTAAGATTCATATTGGCTGTCTCGTAAATTTCCGCTTGATATTACAAACGGGTGAATGCTGATTGGCACACCCACCATCTGACTTACTTTTCCGGAACCATAATAAAAGTTGCAGCAACTTCAACACCACTGAAGCCCCTACCATTCTTGGCAATCACAAAGCGAGCGTTCTGAACTTGGCGAGCGCCACTGCTTTCCAACGCCAAGTTTCAACGCCTAAGCAACTACATTGCTTTTTGATTTCATTTTGTCTCTAGGCTTTTGATTTAAAATAGTAATATTTCACATATAACTATTAAAAGATGAGAAAAGCTTTACTAACATGTTAGCAGTGCATGAATCGACTGCAATATCCCTAGAAACCCTAGGCACAAGTATGAATAGCCACCGATTTTGTAAATACCATTTAGTTAAATAAAATGGCTAATTAACGAGGTGCTTATGAGCAGTAAACGAACGTATTTTTCTAAGCCCAAAAGCTGTCTACAAAGCATGGTCGATTCAAACCTGCCTACAGATTAGTGCACCTCTTACGGATTAGGCATTTGATTCATCTAGCTCAGTGTCAGGAAAAACGACGTAGATTAAAACCAGCATGATCGTCACAAAGAACTGAAAAGCTGATTGAATGCCGTTCCATTCGGACGACATCCACATACCAAACCATTCGCCCCCCACCGACATAAAGCCAACCTGCCAAAGTAAAAAACCAAGCGTTAGCCCACATACGGCAATATTTTTTGCGCGGTTAAAATGGTGAGCCGATGATTTTCTACGCACTAACAAGCGCCCCGCCCCCCACCAACACAACAAGGCAGTAAAAACCTCAAGCCCGATGATGAGTAGGTACGCAGCATGATGCAATACCGGCGAATGAATAGCACGATATGAAATTGTGGAATCAGGAAAGATGGTATCCATCAACAACACGTGACGCACGAATGAAAAATTACTGTTGTAATCGGTGATATTGCCAAAGGCCACCAACGACGCAAACAAGGCAATTGCCGTTATCAACAAAATTTTCGACCAACGAACCGCCATAATCCCACCACCTGAATTCAATTGAACCAAAACCATACACTACCATGAGTAACGATTTCAAGCTCTCGACATTGGTTTAAATCACAACCACTTCTGTTAAGCTTACTAAAATTTAATAATATAAAATATGCTTACATTCAATTTAATACAACCACAGCAATAAGGATCTTGTTCATGTCACTCCTTCCCAAAATGCTCATCGCCTCAATGTTAATCAGCCCTTTTGCCAACGCTGTGCAAGCCAAAACGGTCCAAGAAGTTTTCAACGGCGATATGCTTGGCACTACTCAGCGTTACTTTGAGTCAATCGCGGGCATTCCCCGGAAATCTTCAGGCAATGAGCATAGTTTTAGGGTACAAGGATGCAATATCACTGCTACGATTGATAACAACGATGTCTCTGCCTTGCGTATGGAATTAAATGATAAATGCCAAGCTGATTTAAGTACCTTCATTGACTCTTACGCACCACCAGCCAATACCCCGTTGACCGTTGGCGCTTTTGAGTTTGATAATTTTACCTTTATGGCCGATTGCCTAAGCCTGTGCGGCAATGCCGCCGATCCATCGGTTTTTGCGCTTTGGGAAGGGCCTCGGGCAACAAACTTCATCGAAGTACTACTTGAGTTTAAACTTGTTGGTGATCCTGCCCTCGATGCCGCTGATGAATGGGAAGAACTAATGAAAAAAGCAGCAGGAGAAGACTACATTATGGAGACCCGGTTTAACTGCGACGACCGCTTCAATACACAGGGTTATAATGCCTTCAAAAATGTTACGCCAACTGCCATAACCATTGGCCACGGGCTTAGTACGCCTAGGTCTGATTGTGCAAAATAAACTAATAATGTCTCTAACCTTTACTATGCAAAAGTTAGAGAAATTACTCAAATTTTCAACTCAATGTATGACGGCGAAAATTCAGCGTTGCTAGCTCAACGTAAAGCAGTGTTGATGCAGGCCTGAGAATAATCTATCACGCTGGGGCACACGTCCAGGCAGAAACAATGAATCAACTGAACCAGTAACGTTGAACCCTGAGAAAGAGATAACGATGCCACAAGCTACCTAAGACAAAAATAATGACAACTGTCTTAACAAATATCGAAGGCATATCTTCCACACTTAAAAATCCACGCTATTGCTGTTTTTCAGCTGAAAATACTATGAACATACTGTATAAATATTAAACAAAAATGAAGTAATCCCAATTAATTTAAGTAAAATATATTACCATTAACAAATTAATAATTAATTATTACTGCGCCCGTATATCGTGCAGCATCATTAAGTTGGTTGGATGCTTTTTAATGACTGGTAAAGGACATAGGCTTACCGGCCTTGGTGCTGCATTTATCGCTGCGGCTATTGCAAAAACAGCAGGACTCGATGTTTTATTACAAACAGCAAGTGCTCTGTTCGCCGCAGTTTCCACCTCCTTACCCGACTGGATAGAAATACCCTATTACCGCAAAGGGGCACGAAAAGGCTCGCTCATTAAACACCGCACCTACACACATTGGCCCTGGTTTTGGGTTGGTTTAATTTATTGGGCGTTTTCTATCAAAGGGTTTGAAGGTGCGACCATGATTGGTGCAGCAACCGGTGCATTAACGCACATTTTGGCCGATGCCCCCAACCCCATGGGTATTCCCTGGATTCATCCCAGGCAACGAATCAGCTTCGGAAAAAAAGGTTGGTGGCGTTCGGGTAGATACGAAACGGTACTAGTAAGTTTATTTACGGTTTTTGGCGTGAGCATTTGGACACTGGTGAACCCTGATAATGCTTTTGCCAAGGGATTAACGCAAATAACCAAGGAAAGTGTTAAACACATACACTTGGTTTTACAACCCCTAATTCAAAACTTTATAACGAACTTAAGCAGCTACGGTAATTTTTGATCTGAGGGAGCCAGAGTGCGACATCAGGTAGGTATTCCCACGCAGGAGCATGGAATGAGTGAACGCTAAGCTAACGTTCATGCCATTTGTACTAGCTCAAACATGCGCTGACAGTTGGATTCAGAGCCATAAGATCAACCTGAACTACCTGAGGATCTTTTGTAAGGTAAGGTTTTTTCAAGTTTACCCCTAAGTTTACCCCGCAGCAAAACAGGCATAAAAAAAGGACTTCACGTTTTCACGTAAGTCCTTGATTTTATTGGTCGGAACGGAAGGATTCGAACCTTCGACCCCTTGCACCCCATGCAAGTGCGCTACCAGGCTGCGCTACGCCCCGACGTTACTTATTTGCTTGTTCACACAAAGCTGTGTAAGTAAGAATAAAACTATATCACAATATCTAAACAAAATGCAAGCCCATGCCCATCATTTTTTTTACCAATTTTTTCCTTTTCCTGGTTTTTCAACTTGACAATCCATCCCCATGGAAATTGCCAACACCACCATCAAGCCATAAAACCCCACTGATCATTTCATAAGCAGTTGACAAAAATTCCCTGTCAGTTCAAGACTTAAGACAGTTGCTAATTTCTTATACGCAAAGTTATCCACAGTTAAAGTGGATAAAAATACGTCAACATTCATGTTCAAAAAAATATTTTTACACCACAAATAAATTTTTTTTAGATTTTTTATTTTTTTATAAATTCAGAACACCTAAAAAGCGCACTGGTTTGTCTGAAAAAACACACACTTTCCCGTTTCTCTTAACCTTTATCAATAATATCCAAGCAAATTACTCAAGTAACTATAAGAGGATGATGGATCATCTCATTACCACAAAAATCATGCCTATAATTAAATCCTGGCGCAATACTTTCCCTGTGCCACCTGGCACATTGCGCCCACCATCCTCTTACTCATTTACTATATTTCTACTATCATGACCCAAGATGCTTTTTTACCCATGTTTGACCAGAATATTTATCCGTTTGATGCACGTGGTGTTGCCAAACGCTTTCGACATGCGGCTATTTTTGGTGCTTTGTCTGCCCTGCATCCCGGTGAGACAATGCGTTTTTGCAATGATCACGATCCCTTGCCTTTGCTGGCACAAATTGAAGCCCATTTTGGCAATCGGGTAGGCATTTCATATATTACCCGTGAGCCTGGCGAAATCGTGATTGACTTTGAAATTCAAGGCTAACTTTCAATCACTCATGATCACACCCATTCAAGAAAATCGTTATCCCGCCGCCTTAACCGTAGAAGACTGCAGGCAGAGGGCCGTTCCATTGATGTTTTTGTGCAAGTCAATACCTCCGGCGAAGCCAATAAATACGGCCTTTCTCCACAGGAAGTCGCTTCTTTTATCCAGTCCCTTACCACTTTTGAGTGCCTGAAAGTCAAAGGACTCATGACACTTGCCTGCCTGTCAGACGATAAGCAGCGAGTGCGTGGCTGCTTCCAGCTATTACGCAACCTTCGCGACCAATTACAGCAAGACACTCCCGCCAATGTGCATCTGCATGAGCTATCCATGGGTATGTCAGGAGACTATGAAATGGCCGTTGAAGAAGGCGCTACCGTAGTGCGTGTAGGGCAAGCCATTTTTGGTGCACGCGCTTTGCCCGACAGCTATTATTGGCCAGACAACGCTTCTTGACAGCACCACCATCCCACCTTCAGAAGCAAAACGCGGGCGCGTAAAAAGCAAGGCCTACAAAGGCGCACGGTCTATGGCAGACAACTCCTCGTTCACTTCAAACAATTTGCCATTAACTTTACTTACGCCAAACGCCTTCAACCTGGCCGAATGCATTTCAAGGTAAGCCTGCGCATCGACTTTGTTACTGAATAAGTAAATACCCCCAGCTTCCTTTGCTTGGGGATTTTCGGTCCAGATTTTCCAAAGCAGGCCGGGTTCTTTGCCAATCGATTCGGCCAGTTCTTTCATGCCTGCAGCCATTTCCTGCCCCCAAGGCCCATCAAACGGAAAATCAACCTGTAAAATAATAGCCATATCAGCTCCAAAACATTAATCTGTGAATTAAAGGTATAAGACATCGTATAACAAAACAAAAAACCTTGCCTTGAAGCAGATCAGCAAAAATCCAATACATTTAATCCATTGATATTATTGTTTTTTTCTGTTCAAATATTTCAGTAGAATTCAAAAAAATGCACGCTGCACCAAGACCTGTACAATAAATCGCATATATAGGGTCAAACAAACTGCATCACATCGGCGACCTTTTATATTGTTGTAAATTCAAAAAAAGGAAGTACCATGCAAAAAACACATCATTTTGAATCCAAGATTATCAAGCAATTTCTTCTAACCTCTGCCATTGCTTTTGGACTATACACTGGTACACAAAATATGGCACAAGCCCAGGTACAACCACAAACCTACAACCAATCAACCCAATATATTACGGGTGGCTTTGGCAATAGCGAACAAAACGAAATCAAGGCACAATCCAGTCATTACAACCTGCACCTAACTTTTGCCGGTCACGAGGGCGCCTATTTAAGCAATGTACAGGTAGTCATTACCGACCAGAACAACAAGCCGGTCTTTGAAGCCAGCGATACCGGCCCCCTGCTTTACGTCAAGCTGCCAGACGGTGCCTACCACCTCAAGGCTACCTTCAATAACCAAACCCAAAGCAGCTCATTCCGCATCAAAGGAAATGCCCGGGTCAGCAATGTACTGCGCTGGCCAGAAAACAAATAGCCTCCTCTTATTCTGGCTCCCATCATTATGGCTATCTGCCCTGCTCTACCCGCATCCTGCCCTAAAATGGCAGGATGTTTCATTTCAATGGCGCTGGTATGACGGCTCTGGCAGAACGGTATAAAATTGGATGTTTAAAGATTAACTCGGATAGGTATTATTAATGGCAAATCTAGCAAAAATAACCTGCATTGAAGACCTCAGACGCATTGCCAAAATCAAAGTCCCCAAAATGTTCTACGATTACTGCGACTCAGGATCGTGGACTGAATCCACCTATCGCAGCAATGAGAGCGATTTCCAGAAAATAAAATTCCGCCAGCGTGTCGCCGTCAATATGGAAGGCCGGAGCCTGAAAACCAAAATGATCGGCATTGATACGGCCATGCCAGTCGCCATTGCACCCACCGGCCTGACCGGTATGCAGCGCGCTGATGGCGAGATCCTGGCGGCCAAGGCGGCCGAACGCTTCGGCATTCCCTTCACGCTCTCAACCATGAGTATCTGCTCGATTGAAGATGTAGCCGCCCATACCTCGGCCCCTTTCTGGTTTCAATTGTATGTCATGCGTGACAAAGATTATATTGAACGCCTGATTGATCGCGCCAAGGCAGCCAATTGCTCTGCCCTTATGCTAACGCTGGATTTGCAGGTACTGGGACAACGCCATAAAGACATCAAGAACGGCCTCTCTACACCGCCCAAGCCTACCCTGGTGAATTTGCTAAACCTTGCCCTCAAACCCGAATGGTGCTGGCATATGCTGCAAACCAAACGCCGCACGTTTGGCAATATTGTCGGCCATGCAAAAGGAGTGGGCGATATGTCTTCGCTGGCCTCTTGGACAGCCGAGCAATTTGATCCTACTTTAAGCTGGGATGACGTAGAATGGATTAAAAAGAAATGGGGTGGCAAACTGATTATCAAAGGCATCCTGGACAAGGAAGACGCCTTGTATGCTGCCGATGCAGGCGCTGATTCCATTGTGGTTTCCAATCATGGCGGACGTCAACTTGATGGTGCCCCCTCTTCCATTTCCGCTTTGCCCGACATTGTGGAAGCTGTTAAAAACCATAGCAGCCAAACAGAGGTCTGGCTTGATGGTGGTATCCGTTCAGGACAAGATGTATTACGCGCAATCGCCTTGGGTGCCAAAGGTACATTAATTGGCCGCTCTTTCCTGTACGGATTGGGTGCATATGGACTTGATGGCGTTACCCGTTCGCTAGAGATCATTGCCAATGAACTGGATATCAGCATGGCGTTCTGCGGGCATACCAACATCAATCATGTCAACAAAGATATTTTGATTATGGATCGTTAAGCAAGCCATTCTTGGCGCACCAATAAAAAAACGGGTTCATACCCGTTTTTTTATTGGTATAAACTTAGGCTTAGGCGCGATCTTTAAGCAAGTTATTATACATATCAACAATATTACCCAACTCGGTACGCAGCAACTGCAGCTCTGTACCTGAAAGACGAACGGCTGCATCCTGATCATGGGGAACATCTCGCAAATCGCCCAGACGACCACGTGCACCATTGATCGTAAACCCTTGTTCATATAACAAGTCGCGGATTTTACGGATCAAGAGCACTTCATGGTGCTGGTAATAACGACGGTTTCCACGTCTTTTGACCGGATTCAATTGGGTAAACTCTTGCTCCCAGTAGCGTAAAACATGTGGTTTTACCAAGCATAATTCGGAAACCTCACCTATGGTGAAGTAACGTTTTGCCGGAATGGGTGGCAAGATTGTCGAAGTGGTATTGGCTTTTTGATTCATCGCTTGATTGTAAACCCAAATGATCTTTTATGGAATACACCCTAATCCTGAAGCGCATATTCAGAATTTGGATCATACGCTTCACCCTGCTCGACAATCGCCTTAAGCTTTTGACTGGCATGGAATGTCACCACACGACGAGCCGCAATTGGAATCACCTCTCCGGTTTTAGGGTTACGTCCCGGACGGGCCGGTTTGTCCCGTACCTGAAAATTACCAAAACCGGATAATTTTACAGCATCACCATTAGCCAGGGACTCGCGAATTTCTTCAAAAAAAATATCCACAATGTCTTTGGCTTCACGTTTGTTCAGACCGACACGATCAAATAACATTTCGGCCAGTTCAGCCTTGGTAAGGGTAGTGTTTGCTTCTGCCATTTTAATTTTGCCTTAGCGTTGACGCACGTTGTGTGCATTGACCAAAACATTCAGAACAGATGCCATGCATTGTTCAACCCGCGCTTCTTCCAGTGTTGCCTGCTGATCCTGAAGGACGAAACGGAAAGCCAGACTGCGCTCACCAGACTCGGACTTAACATCGCGCCAGACGTCAAATAAGGATATTTCCTTAATGATATCAAGTTCTTGCATTTCTTTCTGGCGTAAAGCAAGCGTATCCAAAATTGCCTGCACAGGCAAATCAACCGGCGCCCAAACAGCCAGGTCCCTGATAACCAATGGCTGGCGGGACAGGTTATTGATTTCTGGCAAGCTAACATGGGCAAGTGCATCTACTGCCACTTCAAATACGACAGGTGCATGCACAAGCTCGTTGTCCTGCACCCACTGCGGATGCAACTCACCAATGAACCCGATCTGCTTTCCTTCCAACAAAATAGCGGCACTGCGTCCGGGATGCAAGGCGGGATGCGATTGCGCCACAAACGTTAACAGTTTTGCTTTTTTGCCAAACAGGTTTTCAACATCATTCTTGACATCGAAAAAATCAACCTGACGCACTGGCTCTGCCCATTGCTCGGGAACAGCCGGGCCCCAGGCGGCACCCGCCAGGTGCAAGGGCTGGCTAATATTAGCCACAGCAAGATCCCCGTCTTTAACCGAAGCATCCCGGCTAAAAACACGCCCCAGCTCAAACACGCGAACACGGCTTTGTTTATGCTTGGCATTATGACAAATATTGGCAATCAGGCCTCCAATCAAACCCGAACGCATGACTGCCAGTTGGCTGGCAATAGGGTTAAGCAGTTTGATGGGATTTTGATTGCCCATGTAATTGCTTTCCCATCCTGTTTCAACAAAGCTGAAATTGACCACTTCCTGGTAATCCAGGTCAGCCATGACATAACGCATGTCGTGCTCGCTACGTCTGGTTTCATTGCTTGGCAACATGGCTGCCATGGCTTTGGGCGGATTATCGGGAATCCGCTCGAAACCATAAATACGGGCAACCTCTTCAATCATGTCTTCTTCGATTTCAATATCAAAGCGATAGGAAGGCGGGGTTACCGTAAATACCTCACCATCAAAGGTAAAAGGCAATTGCAGCTGGGTAAAGATTTTTTCAATTTCTTCAGTGGCAACATTGATACCCAGAATTTTCCGGCAACGGGCAACACGCATGGCAACCGGATTACGTGCAGGCAGATTGATGATTTGGTCATCAATCGGACCGGCCTGGCCACCACATATTTCAAGGATCAAGCGGGAGATGTATTCCAGATGCTCAACCACGTTCTGGAAGTCTACGCCACGTTCAAAACGGTGGCTGGCTTCCGAACTGAATTTAAAGCGACGGCTGCGGCCGGCAATGGCTTCAGGGAACCAGAAAGCCGCCTCAACGAAAATATCGGTGGTTTCAAGGCTAACTGCCGTAGCATCGCCGCCCATAATGCCAGCCAAGCTTTCGATGGTCTCACCGGCAGCAATAATACCGACTTCCTCGTCTAGCTCTACCGTTTGGCCATTAAGCAGCTTGAGTGATTCGCCTTTTTTAGCCCAGCGGACCACAAGATCGCCATTGATTTTGTTAAGGTCAAAAACGTGCGTGGGACGGCCCAGTTCCAGCATGACGTAGTTGGAAATATCCACCAGTATGGAAACCGAACGCTGCCCCGCTCTTTCCAGACGGGATTTCATCCACGCGGGGGTAGGTGCTTTTGCATTGACATTTTTAATAACACGACCGGCAAAGCGACCACATAAATCAGGAGCCTGCACCTTAACAGCCAGCCTGTCGTCAAGCGAAACTGCCACGGGAGAAAAATCAAATGCCTTGAGAGGGGCTCCGGTAAGCGCAGCAACCTCACGGGCAACACCATGCAAGGAAAGGCAATCGGCACGGTTGGGGGTTAACTTGATTTCAAAAACAGTGTCATCTAGGTCAAGGGCCTGGCGAATATCCTGGCCAACCACCGCAGAGGCATCCAATTCCAGCAAGCCGGCATGATCCTGGGACAAGCCCAGTTCACGGGCAGAACACAGCATGCCAAAAGATACTTCACCACGCAATTTGCCTTTGCTGATTTTAAAATCGCCTGGCAATACGGCCCCGATTTTGGCCAGCGGCACTTTCATGTCTTTGGCGGCGTTAGGTGCACCACAAACAATCTGCAACAACTCGCCAGAGCCATCATCAACCTGGCAAATGCGAAGTTTGTCGGCGTTAGGGTGAGGTGCGATTTCAACGATCTGGGCAACTACCACGCCGCTAAATGGCGGAGCAACAGGTGCTGTATCTTCAATCTCTAGACCTGCCATGGTCAGGCGATGGGACAATTCTTCTGTATTGATGGCCGGATTAACCAATGATCTGAGCCAGGATTCTGGAAATAACATAATAATTCGTTTCTTTGCAATGGATTGGATTACTGCCTGAACTGCCGGACAACTTAGCGGTTGAACTGGCGCAGGAACCGGAGATCACCTTCATAAAACTGACGCAGGTCATTGACGCCATAACGCAACATGGTAAGGCGCTCTATGCCCGAACCAAAGGCGAAGCCAATGTATTTTTCGGGGTCCAGTCCGTAATTTTTCACCACGGTAGGATGCACCTGACCCGAGCCAGAAATTTCCAGCCAGCGTCCCTGATTGGGCCCGGAAGTGAACATCATGTCAATTTCGGCAGAAGGTTCGGTAAACGGGAAGAATGAAGGACGGAAACGCACGCACAAGTCTTCGGTTTCAAAGAAAGCACGCAGAAAATTGGTGTATACCCCTTTCAGGTCGGCAAAAGAAATGTCTTCGGCGATCCATAACCCTTCTACCTGATGGAACATGGGAGAGTGTGTGGCATCGCTATCGACACGATAAGTACGGCCGGGGGCAATGACTTTAATCGGGGGTTTATGCATGCGGGCATAACGCACCTGCATGGGGCTGGTATGGGTTCGCAGCAGCAAAGGCAAGCCATCCGCATCTTCCATGTCTACATAGAAGGTATCTTGCATTGAACGGGCCGGATGGTTTGCCGGATTGTTCAGGGCGGTAAAGTTGGTCCAGTCATTTTCAATTTCGGGGCCATCGGCCACATCGAAACCAATTGAACGGAAAATTTCCTCAATACGCTGCCAGGTCTGGATAACGGGATGGATGCCACCTTTGGCACGCCCCCTGCCAGGCAGGCTGACATCAATAGTTTCAGCAGCCAAACGTTGATTCAGTTCGGCTTTGGCAAATTCATCACGACGCTCGTTCAGCAAAGATTCTATTTGTTGCTTGGCCTGGTTGATACGGGCACCTTCGGCTCGTTTTTGATCGGGGGCCAACTGTGCCAGCCCTTTCATCAAGCCAGTGATTACACCGTTTTTACCTAAAAATTTAGCTTTCTCATTTTCCAGGGCGGCTGCATCGGCCGCTTCTGCGAATTTTTCCTGGGCTTGGCTTATAAGTTCATCGAGCGACTGTGTCATGAAATTACCATTCGTTAAAAAACAAACGGGACCCATATTGAGCCCCGCCTGTTGGGTACAGCAATTAATTTACAACTGTTGGATCTTAGGCTTCCAGGGCTGATTTAGCTTGATTAACAACAGCGGCAAAACCGGCCTTGTCATTAACAGCCATATCGGCCAGGACTTTACGATCCAATTCGATTGCGGCTTTTTTAAGGCCAGCAATAAAGACACTGTATGTAACGCCATGTTCGCGAACAGCAGCGTTGATACGAGTAATCCACAGTGCACGGAATGTGCGTTTTTTATTACGACGGTCACGATAAGCATATTGACCGGCTTTCATCACTGCCTGTTTGGCAATGCGGAATACATTACCGCGGCGGCCACGATAGCCTTTAGCTGCAGCAATAACTTTTTTGTGACGTGCACGTGCGGTAACACCGCGTTTTACGCGAGGCATATTATTCTCCTATCAAGCGAAAGGCATCATTGCCTTGACTGAAGCCACGTCTGAGGCGTGAACTGCAGCAGAACCACGCAACTGGCGTTTGTTCTTGGTTGTTTTTTTGGTCAGAATGTGACGTTTGAACGCCTGACCACGCTTGATGGATCCGCTACCGCGAACCTTAAAGCGCTTGGACGCGCTTTTTTTGGTTTTCATTTTTGGCATGATATAACCCAATAATGCTGATTAAAGGTGCCCGATGAAATACCGGAACTTGCAAAACCCTAATCAATTTTCATGCAAGGCATCGTTCGAATTCACCTTGCAAAAGAACTCGCAAACAAATTACCCATGGGTTTGCCAAAGGCCTGTTCACAGAAATTCACAAGGCAAACCTAAGAGGTTGCAGGAAACCATTGATTATACGATGATTTTTGTTTTATTGTCTAATAAAAATAGAAAATAACCCTGATTGTGTAGGCAAAATATCCACTCGGGCATATTTCCCGGCCTTATTTGCATATTGTTAAAGCGGCAATAAAATGAATGATTGTTTTAAACCTATCAATCCATTTGCTGGCGATAGCTTATGGCCTCGGATAGCGATACATGATCAATGCCAACCTTGCTGTTCATATCGGCAATGGTTCGGGCCACCCGCAATACCCTGTGCATTACCCTGATTGACCAACTAAACCGATGACAGGCTTGCTGGATGAGCTTGTTGCAGCCACTATCAAGCCGGCAATACCGGTCAATATCACCGGCATCAAGATGCGCATTCAGCTTACCTTGCCGTTCCTGCTGGATTTTACGACAAAGCACCACCCGGCCTTTTACGATTGCCGAAGGCTCAGCCGCCGGCGCTTTTTCCCAGTCACCCTGAAATGGATGCACCGTAATTTGCATGTCAATTCGATCCAACAGGGGGCCCGACAGCTTGCCCTGGTAACGATTGATTTTCTCAGGGGTGCAAACACAAGGCTTGCTGGCATGCCCCAGGTATCCGCAAGGACAAGGATTCATGGCTGCAATCAACTGGAATTGGGCAGGATAAACCACCGAACGGCTGGCCCTGGCAATGCAAATCTCACCTTTTTCCATCGGCTCGCGCAAGGACTCCAGGACTTTTCTATCGAACTCAGGTAATTCATCAAGGAACAGGACGCCATGATGCGCCATGCTGATTTCACCGGGCTTAGCCTGCACCCCACCCCCAATCAGGGAAACCATTGAAGCAGAATGATGCGGCGACCTGAATGGTCGCTGCGTGGACATGACCGCTTCACGCTGCGTCAGGCTTTGCACGGCGGTAACTTCTAGCAACTGCTCACTGGAAAGTGACGGTAAGAGGCCAGGTAAACGTTGCGCCAGCATGCTTTTACCAACCCCCGGGGAACCCGACATTAGCAAGCCATGAGCACCGCAAGCCGCAATTTCAAGCGCACGGCAGGCAATTGGCTGCCCTTTGACATCAGACAAACAGGGATAAACTATTTTTTCTTTGCCAGCTACCGCCCTGGCAGTTTCATAGCTGGGCTGGGCTGTGCCCACCAGAAAGTCTGCCACCTCTTTAAGCGTACTGGCTCCCAAGACCTTCAGGCCTTGGATATGAGCCGCAATCGCGGCATTTTCTTTGGGCAAGACCAGGATGGCATCCCTGGCATTTTGCCGGTAGACCGACAGCCCGATTACCAAAGGTGCCGCAACAGGAATTAAAGTACCCGTTAATGAAAGTTCACCGGCAAAGACCGTTTTGGACAGAAGCGCCACCGCCTGCTCGGCAGGCATGGTAATTTGCCCGCTAGCCAACAGCACACCCAAGGCAATGGGCAAATCAAAGCGCCCCGAATCCTTGGGCAAATCGGCGGGTGACAAATTAGCCGTAAGTCGCCCTGCGGGAAACTGATAGCCACAACTGGACAAGGCCGAGCGAACCCGCTCACGACTTTCTTTTACACCCGTCCCCGGCAAACCCACAATATTAAAAGCCGGCAACCCCGGCGCGACATGAACCTCTACCCGCACTTCAGGGGCATGCATGCCCGCTATGGCACAGCTCTTTAATACAGCTAAAGTCATAAACACTCCCCCGCAACAGTGCTGTATTATGCGGACGGGAAACATTAAAAAAGGTCCCGCGGGACCTTTTTATCAATCGTTAAAAACACGATTACTGGTTTTTTTCCTCAAGTGCCTTGATTTGGGCTTCCAGGGCGTCAATGCGCTCGCGCAACCTGTCAACCATGGCCACCTGAATATCAAACTCTTCCCGGGTAACCAGATCTAGCTTGGAAAAACCTTGCGACATGAATGCCTTCACGTTTTTTTCAATATCGGCAGCAGGACTTTTTGCAATAAGTTCCTGCATGTTTTTCTGAAATTCTTCAAAAATTTGATTACCGCGTTTCATGGTACACCCTTAAGCAAAAATATGTATAGTCAGAAAGATCATTATAAATAAGAATAAACCGGCCCAGCTTAATAAACCGGCTTTTTAAGATAAAGCCAACAAATGCGGTATGCCAAGAAAAAACGGGCACTTATGATTTAAATGCCCGTTTTGACAAACTGCTGACTGACCTTGATTACTGAGCCGGCTTGACTTCTTCCTTAATTGCATCGGCTGCTGTGCTGTCTGCGCCAGAGGATGTGCCCACTGCGCTGGAAGCAGCCTCTTTAACCGTATTGACAGCCTCTGTTGTTGCATTGTCAACGGCCTTGATCGCATTAGAAGTGGTTTCCGAAATTTGTTCGGTAATCGCATCCACTTTTTCCTCAGCACCCACTGCTGCTTCTTTAACGGATTCAACTACAGCCTCAGTAGCTGTCTTGGCTTTCTCTTCGGCACTTGCCGCTTCTTCCTTGACAGACTCTACTGCTGCCTCAGCGGTTGCTTTGGCTTCTTCTTTAGCGACTTTAGTCGCATCCGAGATACCTTCAGAAGTTGCCGCGGCATCTTTTTTCAGGTTTTCCGTCGCTGACTTGACGCCTTCAACCACGCTATCAGTCGTTTCCTTGATAGCTTCTGCCGCACCCTCAGTCGCTGCCTTGGCTGCATCCGCTGCTTGCTGGCCAGCACCCTTGACAGCATCAACAGCAATATTAGTAGCCTCTGTCACTTTGTTAGCCGCTTGATCCGCTTCAGGTTTTGACTCCTGATCACATCCAACCAACACAAATGCTGAGGAAACGATCGCCAGCATACTTAATTTTGACAAAGAATATTTCATACATGCTCCTAAAAAAATGAATATCTAACAGTATCGACCAACACGCAAGAAAAAACAATGATTCAGTACAACCTGATTTCATTTGGTGATGTTTTTTTTGCCGCTTTAACCATTATTGACAGAACCATGAAAAATTTGATGCCTTTGCACCATGATGAATCATGATTTGCACCAAAAATACGATCTGAAGCGCAAATTTTATCCTTATTTTCTGGCACGGTTTTTGCTTTATACCCAAGGACGATTATTCCATCGCTTTGGAATATCAAATTTTGACCCGTATTGGAGACCATCATGAAATTGCTAACCGCCATTATCAAACCTTTCAAGCTGGATGACGTACGAACGGCCTTGGCTGATATCGGCATTCAAGGAATGACCATCACTGAAGTGAAAGGCTTTGGACGCCAGAAAGGACATACCGAACTGTATCGGGGCGCTGAATACATTATTGATTTTCTTCCCAAAATCAAGCTTGAAGCCGCCATCCAGGACTCAATGGTCGACCAGGCCATTGAAACCATTTGCCAAGCCGGCACGACAGGAAAAATAGGAGATGGAAAAATCTTCATTACCGACCTGGAACAGGTTATTCGCATACGTACCGGTGAAGCCGGTGAAGCCGCCCTCTGAACCACATTCACCCATACACACATAATAACCGGCCATTCATGACAATGACAGCCCGTTATTGGATTAAATATAAAGGAATTCATCATGGATAAAGCAGATCTCGTCTGGGTCAGCATTTCAACAATCCTGGTTCTACTAATGGTTATTCCTGGCCTTGCCATGTTCTATGGCGGGCTGGTGCGCAGCAAAAATATTTTGTCTGTCATGAGCCAGGTTCTGGTTACTTTCGCCCTTGCCATTATTCTTTGGTTTACCTATGGCTATTCATTGGCTTTTACCGATGGCAATGCTTTTTTTGGGGGTTTCAGCCGCTTGTTATTTTCTGGCATGTATGACCTAAGCAATAATACGTTTGAATTGAGCGGCAGCATTCCCGAACTGACTTTCGCCTCGTTTCAAGCCACCTTTGCTGGCATTACCTGCGCCCTTATCGTGGGTGGATTTGCTGAAAGGATCAAGTTTTCCGCCGTACTGGTTTTTATGGCAATCTGGCTGACATTTTCCTATGTGCCTGTTGCCCACATGATCTGGTCATCAACCGGCCTGCTAACCGGAGCCGCATTGGACTTTGCAGGGGGTACCGTAGTGCATATCAACGCCGGTGTGGCCGCCCTGGTTGCTGCCTACATGGTTGGCCCACGCCTGGGATATGGCAAAGAAGCCATGCAACCACATAATCTAACCATGACCATGACGGGAGCCGCCCTGCTGTGGGTAGGCTGGTTTGGCTTCAATGCCGGTTCTGCACTGGGTGCCAATACACAAGCAGCCCTTGCCTTTTTCAACACCCTGCTTGCCACCAGCGCCGCGATTATTGCCTGGGTCCTGGTTGAATGGAAAACCAAAGGCAACCCCTCTTTGCTAGGTGCAGCATCCGGTGCCGTGGCAGGCCTGGTTGGCATTACCCCTGCCGCAGGCCTGGTTGGTCCGGTGGGCGCCCTGATTATCGGTTTCATCACCAGCCTTTTCTGCCTATGGGGAGTTAATGGGCTGAAACGGCTCCTTGGTGCCGATGATTCCCTGGATGTTTTTGGCATCCACGGTGTAGGGGGCATTATCGGTGGCCTGCTAACGGGTGTTTTCAATGCAAAACCCCTGGGTGGCCCCGGACTTGAGACTATTGGTGAAATTCCCTATCAAGTGTGGCTACAGCTTGAAGGCATGCTTATTACCGCGATATGGTGTGCGATTGTGACCTTTATCGCCCTGAAAATTGCCGGCCTTTTAACGGGTGGAATCCGGGTTGAGAAAGATGCCGAACGGCAAGGCCTGGATATCACCCAACACGGAGAGCAGGGATATCATTTCTAAATAGATTAAAGCGAAAATGTTTTACGCCATTCATTAAACAAATGAATGGCGTTTTTTTGGTTAATTTGATTAATAATAAAGTTTTAATCTCAAAAACAAGTAGTCAAAGTGTTTATTGATATGAATCAAGGAAGATATTCAAATAAAAGGCAATATACATAAATTGATTGAAATCATTAAAGATATATATAGAATACATCTTACTGATATCGCCTTTTACTACAAAGCATGACACAAAACCTAGATCCCCTTCTTATTAAAAATCGCAAGCTGCTACCTATTGTTCAAGGTGGCATGGGCGTTGGTATTTCCGCCCACAAACTGGCAAGCGCCGTAGCCCGCGAAAATGCCATTGGCACTATTGCCAGCATCGATTTACGTCACCTGCACCCGGATCTTTTGGCAAAATCAAAAGAAACCCCAGTACAAGAAAACTACGACAAACTTAATCGTATTGCTCTGGACCGCGAAATCAAGGCAGCCAAGGCCCAAACCAACGGCAAGGGCATGATTGCGGTTAATGTCATGAAAGCGGTATCCGACTACTCTGCGCTTGCTACCCAAGCCTGCGAGTCTGGTGCCGATGCCATCGTCATGGGTGCTGGCCTACCCCTTGAATTACCCGATCTAGCCGCCGACCACCCTAATGTCGCACTCATTCCGATCCTGTCAGAATCACGTGGCATTAACATTGTGCTTAAACGCTGGATGAAAAAAAACCGACTTCCCGATGCCATCGTCATCGAGCACCCCAACCATGCTGGCGGGCACTTAGGTTCAACCTCAATGTCTGACCTGAACAGCGACCGGTTCAGTTTTAGAAGAGTACTTGAAGAAACCTCACAGGTTTTCAAGCAACTGGGCCTTGAAAGCGAGAAAATCCCCCTTATTCTTGCCGGTGGCATGGCCAATTTCAAGAAAATCCAGACTGCACTTAAAGACTGGGGCGCCAATGCCGTTCAAATTGGTACTGCTTTTGCCGTTACCGAAGAAGGCGATGCACATCTTAACTTCAAGAAAACCCTTTCAGAAGCCAAAGAAGAAGATATCGTTGAGTTCATGTCAGTAGCGGGCTTGCCTGCCAGGGCAGTACTAACACCCTACCTTAAAAAATACCTTAAAAACGAACAAAAACTACAGGACAATGCCAAGGCAGATCCTCGTCGCTGCGTGCAAAGCATGAACTGTCTTAGCGTATGCGGCCTTCGGGATGGCATTAGTAAAATTGGCCAGTTCTGCATTGATCAACGCCTTAGCGATGCCTATTCCGGCGATATTCGCAAAGGGCTTTTCTTCCGTGGCAAAGATCCCCTGCCGTTTGGCGACCAAATTCGCACCGTCTATGAAACCATCCAGTATTTGATGACCGGCCAAAAACCCGTCATACCAGGCTAAAACAGTTTATCTAACCGGCACAGACCGGCCCTTCCTTCCTCAGTGTTCAAAATTCAGACCGGTTTTATGCCGGTCTTTTTTTATTTACTGAAAGGCATAAGCCAATATAAAGAGCCGGAACAAAAAATGGGCAGTAATGCCCATTTATGTACTAATTTGTGTGAATACAAAATTAATATGCACCCTTCTGGTGCAAAGGTAACGGCTTAGATGTCCAGTATATTCAGGTCAATATACTCGGCATGATTAAGGGATGTCGCAATCTTGCTTCTTAAGGCATTAGTATGCGAAGTACGGACTATTTTCTTCACATCAAGCAACTGCTGAGGATGCATTGAAAACTCGGTTAAGCCAAGGCCGAGCAACAAACGCGTGTAACGCGACTCACCCGCCATTTCTCCGCATACCGCCACATCTTTTCCCGCCCTCTCACCGGCCTGTATGGTTTGGGAAATCAGGCGCAAAACCGCCGGGTGCATAGGGTCATACAAATCGGAAACCTCGTTGTCAACCCGATCGATGGCCAGCGTATACTGAATCAGGTCATTCGTGCCGATTGAAACAAAATCAAGCTGTTTCATAAACGGCTCTATGGCAATGGCAATCGCCGGGATTTCAACCATGGCACCCAATTCAATATTTTCAGCGTAAGCATGACCCTCTTCAGCCAACTGCTTTTTGGCAACCTCAAGTGCCTGCTTGACAGAATGCAACTCATGCATGTGGGAAAGCATAGGAATCAGGACTCTTAACCGCCCATGCACTGAAGCCCGAAGCAAAGCCCTTAATTGGGTCTGGAACATTTCAGGACGGGACAGGCAATACCTGATTGCCCGCAAGCCCAAAGCCGGATTGGCAGCAACCGTCGCTTCACCATCAAGGGTCTTGTCCGAACCAATATCTAGCGTACGAATGGTTACAGGCTTACCCTGCATGGTTTTCAGAACATATGAATAGGCCTCGTATTGCTCCTCTTCATCAGGCAAGTTTTCTCGCCCCATAAACAGGAATTCACTACGAAACAGGCCAATCCCATCAGCCCCCAACGCCATCACCTCATCGGCCTCGTGTGGAAGCTCTATATTGGCTTCAAGCTTGATTTTTTTACCATCAAGGGTAATAGCCGGCTCGTCTTTATGAACAATCAGCTCGGCACGTTCCCGAATATAAGCATCCTGTTTCTTCTGGTATTCTGCCAGAATAAGCTCAGACGGATTAACAATGACAATTCCTGTCTCTCCATCGACGATCAACATGTCTTTGTCACGTAGCAGACTACGAATATTGCCCAAGCCAACTACTGCCGGAACATTCATGCTACGCGCAACAATTGCGGTATGTGAGGTAGCACCACCCAGATCGGTTACAAAGGCGGCAAAACGGGCCCCGCGCAACTTAAGCATGTCGGCCGGAGAAATATCATGCGCCACCACAATGGAAGAATTAATATCCATGTCGAAGGACATATCGGGCAACAAGGAGGACCCCATGCCAGATAAAACCCTCAGCACCCTTTCTATAACCTGATTGACATCAGCCGCACGTTCCCGAATATATTCATCTTCCATTACCGAGAATTGATCTGCCAGCAATTGCCCTTGGGTACTTAAAGCCCATTCGGCATTGTATTGGCGACTGGCAATGATTTCCCGGGTTTGTTCCGACAGCATGGGATCAGAAACTAGCAGGCTGTGAACATTCAACAAGGGAATTAATTCTTTGGGTGCATCTGCTGGCAGGGTTTTGATAATATGCTGGAGGTCTTTGTAAACCGTTTCCAGGGCAGCATCAAGACGAGCACATTCCTGCGGGATATCTTCAGTGGCAATACGATAGTGAGCAACCTCCAGGGTAGCTGCCCCCATAATAACCGCACGACCAATAGCGAACCCCCGGGCAACCCCCTTGCCACGCTTCAACATGACTGAGGTTGGACGGCAGGTCTTTGACTCTCTCATATGCTACCCAATAATACCGTTTATTCCGGCTCACCAAACTTGCTATTGAACAACGCCTCTATTTGCTGAAGAGCATCCGAAGCATCTTCACCTATTGCTTCGAGCGTGACAGCAGTACCTTTGCCCGCCGCCAGCATCATGACACCCATGATGCTTTTAGCATTGACGCGTTGTGAAGCACGACTGATAAAAACTTCACTGCTAAACGAGCTTGCCAACTGCGTTAGCTTTGCGGCAGCCCTGGCATGCAGACCTAGTTTGTTGCTGATAATAATATCTACTGAAGCCATAATTCATCTTATATGTTAGTAACAGGAATTACTGATCGTTGGCAAGATCAATGCATTTCATGCCTTTTTTGCCACCCTCGAAAACAGATTCGCACAATTCTTCCAGGTTTTTTTCACGGTAACGGATGGCATTTAAAATCATGCATGCATTAGTACCCGAAAGAATATGCGACTTTACACCGGCATTTTGTAAAATCTGCACTGCCCTTGCACCAATATTGGCAGGGGTCGCTCCGCCCAAATCAGCAAGAACCAACACAGCATTATTATCGCCAGCCACACTTCTTAACTGCGCAACAATTTCACCAACTTTTTGATCTGGATCAACATCAGGTTCAATATCAAAAAAAACGAAGTTTTCTACATTTCCATAAACATGGGTGGCACAATCATGCAAGGCCGACGCCAAAGGAACATGCGCAATTATTGCAATCGCTGTCATAAAAAACCTTAAGCCGACAAAACGGCTTTTTCAAGTGCCTGGGCAAAGTGATCAGCCACATCAAAGCCGGTTTGCTCTGTAATTTCAACGAAGCAGGTTGGGCTGGTCACATTGATTTCAGTGACATAATCACCTATGACATCAAGACCCACCAGCAACAAGCCCCTTTGCCTTAATACCGGTGCAATGCTTTGCGCAATATGCAAATCGCGTTCTGTCAGTTTTTGGGCCACGCCACGTCCACCCGCTGCCAGATTCCCCCTGGTTTCACCAGCTAGCGGAATACGCGCAAGTGCGTAAGGAACCGGTGCTCCGTCGATTAGCAAAATACGCTTGTCACCATTGGTAATCTCTGGGATGAAGCGCTGCGCCATAATCGTTCGGTTACCATCCTGGGTAAGCAACTCGAGGATTGCGTTTAAATTGGCCTCGTTTTGCAGGACACGAAAAACACCACTACCGCCCATGCCGTCAAGCGGCTTGACCACAATATCCTGATGCTGGGCGTGAAACTGCCTGATTCGCGCCATGTCACGGGTAACCAGGGTTGGCGCCGTAAATTCGGAAAACTCGGTAATCGACAATTTTTCGGGATGGTTGCGTATGGCCGCCCCAGAATTGAATACTTTGGCACCTTGCTGTTCGGCATATTCCAGCAGATGGGTAGAATACACGTACTCCATATCGAATGGAGGATCTTTACGCATGATGGTTGCGTCAAAATGCACCAAAGGCAGTTCATTGTCTTCAGAAGTATAGGCCCACCAGGCATGGCCATGCAAATTGGCATTATCTTCAATTTGAATGGAACGCGAACGGACAAAAACCCGCCCGGTTTCAATGAACAGATCACCCTGCAAGGCAACGCTAATGGAATGCCCGCGTTTAATCAATGCACGCATCATGGCGACCGATGTATCTTTATATGCTTTTAACAAGGGTAATGGGTCTACGATGAATAATACATGCATTGCTATACTTCCAAAGAAATTCCCGCCGGTTAAAGCGGGATATATTGAGTCATAAAACTGAATTACTTGGTAGATTCAGGTTTGCCAGCCACGGCTTTTTTACGTGGAGCCAGCACCATTACCATTTGACGTCCTTCGAGCTTGGGCATTGCCTCTACCTGAACGGTATCGCCCAGATCTTCCCGGATTCGTTCTAACACACGCATACCCAGTTCCTGGTGAGCCATTTCACGTCCGCGGAAACGAAGAGTTACCTTGGCCTTGTCACCATCGTCGATAAAACGACGCAGGTTACGAAGCTTGACCTGATAATCACCCTCATCGGTGGCAGGACGGAACTTGACTTCCTTGACCTGAATCACTTTCTGCTTGGCCTTGGCTTCTTGCAAACGCTTTTGCTCCTGGTATTTGAACTTGCCGTAATCCATCAAACGGCAAACAGGAGGTGATGCATTAGGCGCGATCTCGACGAGATCCACGTCAGCCTGCTCAGCCATGCGAATGGCTTCAAGTGTTTTAACTACACCTAACTGTTCTCCTTCGAGACCAATCAGACGAACTTCAGGAATGCGTATTTCAGCATTTATGCGGTGGGATTTTTCGGTTGCGATGTTAACAACTCCTTAAAAAGATAATAAATTACGCCTTGACATCCTGACGTAAAGCCACATCAGTGCGAAGACGCGCGACGAAATCATCGACAGATAGTACACCCAAATCAAGGTTACCGCGACCACGGACAGCCACAGCACCATTTTCCTGTTCCTTTTCCCCGACAACCAGGATGTAAGGAACTTTCTGCATACTGTTTTCCCTGATTTTACGAGTGATTTTCTCATTACGCAAATCGGCAGAAGCACGGAAACCCTGTTGGGTAAGCGTATTCACCACTTTATTGGCGTACTCGGAAAACACCTCGGAAATCGGGCATACAACCACTTGCTCGGGTGCCAGCCATGGCGGCAGTGCACCCGCATAGTTTTCAATTAGCATACCAATAAAACGCTCGAGTGAGCCCAGAATAGCGCGATGCACCATGACGGGTGCGCGACGCTGGTCGGAGGCATCGACATATTCGGCACCCAAGCGTACCGGCATGGAAAAGTCAACCTGAACCGTGCCACATTGCCAATGACGGCCAATGGCGTCTTTCAGGGTATATTCAATTTTAGGACCATAAAAAGCGCCTTCTCCGGGAGAGATTTCAAACTCGCAACCGGAACGGCGCAAGCTTTCCATCAGCGCTTCTTCAGCCTTATCCCAAATGGCATCATCACCAATACGTTTTTCAGGACGGGTGGCCACTTTATAAAGCACATCGGTAAAGCCAAAATCACGATAAACTTTTTGCAACAATGTCGTAAAGTTCGCACATTCATCTTGCAATTGGTCTTCAGTACAGAAAATATGACCATCATCCTGGGTAAAGCCTCGCACACGCATCATGCCATGCAAAGAACCGGAGGGCTCGTTACGATGACACTGGCCAAACTCGCCATAGCGGATTGGCAATTCACGGTATGAATGCAGCCCGGAATTATAAATTTGGACATGACCAGGACAGTTCATTGGCTTAAGGCCATAAACCCGATTCTCGGATTCGGTCGTGAACATGTTCTCTTTGTAGTTGTCCCAATGCCCGGTTTTCTTCCACAGGGAAAGATCCAGGATTTGCGGCGCTTTTACTTCCTGATAACCATTCTCTATATAGACATTGCGCATGTACTGCTCAACCTGCTGCCATATTCTCCAGCCCTTAGGATGCCAGAAAACCAGTCCCGGACCTTCATCCTGGAAGTGAAACAGATCAAGCTCTTTGCCCAATTTGCGATGATCCCGCTTTTCGGCCTCTTCAAGCATGTGCAGATATTGCGCCTGCTCTTCCTTACTGGCCCAGGCAGTACCATAAATACGCTGGAGCATTTCATTATTGCTATTACCACGCCAATAAGCGCCAGCCACTTTCATCAGCTTGAATACTTTAAGCTTGCCGGTTGAAGGGACATGAGGACCACGACACAAGTCGATGAAATCACCCTCACGATACAGGCTGATAGGCTCGTTAGACGGAATGGAAGCAATGATTTCAGCCTTGTAGTGCTCGCCCTGCTCCTTGAAAAAAGCAACCGCATCATCACGCAGCCATTCTTCACGGGTAACCACTTCGTCTTTTTTGGCCAGTTCTTGCATTTTCTTTTCAATTTTTTGCAAGTCTTCTGGCGTAAAAGGACGCTTGTATGAAAAATCGTAATAAAAACCGTTATCGATCACTGGCCCAATGGTTACTTGCGCCTCGGGAAACAACGATTTCACGGCATAAGCCAGCAAATGGGCAGTAGAGTGACGGATAAGATCCAGGCCTTCAGGATCTTTGGCAGTCACAATCGACAGCTTTGCATCTTCTGTGATAACAAAACTGGTATCCACCAGCCTGGCTTCTTCTGACCCTACAGCCACCTTACCCGCGAGGGCCGCTTTACCCAGACTGGGCGCGATAGTCGTAGCCACTTCACCCACACTGACCGGGTTGGTGAACTGGCGCTGAGAACCATCTGGTAAGGTAATCTGAATCATTTAAATGCCTTAATAAAAAATAAAAACGCGACTATTTTTAGTCGCGCTAGTGATGAGACTGCTAGAAAATTTTCAAAATATAAACTCTCACGATCGCGACTAGAAATTTTTGGTTTCCGTTCTCGTAGTTCGTGCAGTTAAGAATTTCATTTATTTCAGTCTCTACTAAATACATTAACATTTTGATTCTAACATTTTCTGTCTTTTGGCATATTAAAAGCCGTGTTTGCACAGAAAAAACATCAGCAAATGTTGTAAAACAGACCAAATCAAGCGCATTTGACCCGCATTCTGCTTGACCCCACCATCCAATTGCCAGCAAAAATGAAATAACAAGACCGTAAGCTTAACCATGACCTGCCCTCCCTTTTCCTCTCAGACAGCCTTAAAAAAATGCCCAAGAAGAATATTCAGCCAGTCAAAAGAACATCAACAGCCATCAGGACTGGTTACATTATTGCTCAACTGACAAACCTGCTAAAACAATTACAGCCACAATCTGGGTTACAATTTAAGCTATTGTTTATTCTAAATATTTAGCCTAATGCAACTACCCAAATCCATACGCCTTGGCTTCGCCCTTGCTTTTTTTTGCCTGTTAAGTGCCTGCTCCAGCTTAACGACTGGCAATAATGGCATGAGCCACCTACAAATAACCCAAGATGCCCGTGGCGTCGCACTGACCTCACGAGACAGTGATTTGTTCCTGCCAGGCTCGGCGGTCCTTTCCTCTAATTCGGGCCCTTATCTGAATAAAGTAGCCGAATTGCTCAAAGATCGCCCCCATCGCAAAGTACTTATCGACAGTATTTCTGAAAATGCGGGCTCTGCCGAACTGAACCAGGAATTGCAGGAAGTCCGCTCACTAACCCTCATGAAAGCCCTGACCAACCGTGGCATTGATAAAAGCAGGCTGGCTTACACCCAGCCTAACGCCTATAATGGACAAACCGGCACCAACGCTGGCAACCAGTACAAAACCAAAATCATTATTCTGGGTGAAAGCACCAGTGAAATGAATGTCAGTACCATAGAGCGCTTCTTTGATGACCTCTACAAATACGGCAATAATATTTTCAATTAACCAGACTTTCACTTAAGCGTTCTCTCAACCCATTACCACTACTCATTAATAAAGCATGGCTAAACCGATTATTTCTAATACCATTCTGGCCGTTGTGGCAGTTGGCATACTATTTTTCATTGGGCGATCTGTTTATGATGTTTTTACCCGCGCCCCCGTCAAGGGAATAGAAAGCAGCCAAAGCCAGAACAAGAGTAGCCAGGCCGGACCAACCGTTTCAGGCACCATTGAATTACCTGCCGAAAATAATCCTGCCACAACAGAAACACCCGCCAACCTGCCTGCTGCAACCAGCAAGGAACCAGCCAGCCTGAACCAACCCTCACTGCCCCAGAAAAAAGAGCCGGCCATCGCCAATACACCTTCATCAGTGCCTGAAACACCGAAAGCCGCTGCAGAGCCGTTTACCAACGCTGCTCCCACTGAAAAAACCGATGAAACCTCTGCCCTAAAAACCAATCCAGATTTAAGGCAAGTTATTCCTCCGGTGCCTTTGGCACCGCCCAGCCCATTCCCCACGCCCGTCAACCCCGCTTCAAATGAACAATTATTTGAAGCCACCGGCCCCCTTGATAACAACCCTATTGATGACACCCCGATTGACAGCGGTTTTCCCGTCCCTCAATCCAGTTTCCCCGCACCCGGCACCACACCGGCCACCATTCCCGAGCCAGCACCTTTCGAGACAGGAGAAGGCTCTCCATTCAACAATTTCCCTGCGCCAGTCACTAACAGCAATCTGAATTCCGGCAATGTAAATTCGTCAAATCCCGAGTTTGAACGACTACAAAACTTGCGTCAGCAAAAAGAACGCCTTCGCAACGACCTTGGCTTTTAAGCCATAAAAGCGCCAGGAAATAAAAAATCCAGATTTTCATCTGGATTTTTTATTTCTAGCCAACATTAAAGCTTAAATATTTTAATGTTTTAATGTTTTACCTGGTTATCTACACCGGCAGCAGTTTTACTTGCAGCCAATGCTTCCTGGGCCAGCTTGGCAATTTCCGCCTCTGACAAAGGTGTTGGCAAACGCTCCAATGCCACCTCAAGAACACGATCTATCCAACGTACCGGAATAATTTCAAGATGATTTTTGACATTATCGGGGATTTCAGATAAATCCTTGACGTTTTCCTCGGGGATAAGAACCGTTTTGATACCACCACGATGGGCTGCCAGCAGCTTTTCTTTCAAACCACCAATAGCCAGGACCTCACCGCGCAAGGTAATCTCACCGGTCATGGCCACATCCGCCCGCACAGGAATGCCAGACAAAGCAGAGACCAGTGCTGTTGTAATGGCAATACCCGCAGAAGGACCATCTTTAGGCGTTGCACCCTCGGGAACGTGAATATGAATATCTTTTTTCTCGAAAATGCTATCGGCAAAACCAAGCCTGTGCGCACGTGAGCGGACCACCGTTCGGGCTGCCTGCATGGATTCCTTCATGACATCACCCAAAGAGCCCGTATGCTGGATAACCCCTTTACCGGTTACCGCTGCAACCTCGATGGTTAACAGATCACCACCCACTTCTGTCCAGGCCAAACCGGTTACCTGGCCAACCTGGTTTTCTTTCTCGGCCATGCCAAAGGCATATTTACGTACACCCAAATACTCGCCAAGATTTTCATTGGTGACAACGATAACTGGCGCGGTAGCTTTGCTGGCCGCTGTCCTGGAAGTGGACTTAGCCCCCATGAGAATTGCCTTGATTACTTTACGGCAGATTTTGCCCAGCTCACGCTCAAGCGACCGCACACCCGCTTCACGCGTGTAATAACGAACAATATCACGTACCGCACTTTCTTCAATCTTCAGCTCACCCTCTTTGACGCCATTGTTTTTCATCAACTTTGGAATCAGGTGATCAAGTGCAATATGCACTTTTTCATCCTCGGTGTAACCTGACAGATGAATCACTTCCATCCGGTCCAGCAAGGCAGCCGGAATATTCAGGGAGTTGCTGGTTGCCACAAACATGACATCAGACAAGTCGTAGTCCACTTCCACATAATGGTCCTGGAACGTATGGTTTTGTTCAGGATCCAGCACCTCAAGCAAAGCAGAAGACGGATCACCACGGAAATCCATGCCCAGCTTGTCTATTTCATCAAGCAGGAACAGAGGATTGCGCACACCAACCTTACTCATGTTTTGCAAAATCTTGCCTGGCATTGCACCGATATAGGTACGGCGGTGACCACGAATCTCGGCCTCATCACGAACACCACCCAACGCCATGCGCACATATTTGCGGTTGGTTGCGCGTGCAATGGATTGGCCCAAGGAAGTTTTACCCACCCCAGGAGGTCCCACCAGGCACAGGATAGGCGCCTTGACTTTATCAACGCGCTGCTGGACAGCCAAGTATTCAATAATGCGTTCTTTTACCTTCTCAAGCCCGTTATGGTCATCGTTAAGGATTTTTTCAGCATTTTCAAGCGAAGTATTGATGCGGCTTTTTTTCTTCCAAGGCAAACCGATCAGGGTATCAATGTAATTCCTGACAACAGTTGCTTCGGCTGACATAGGTGACATCAGCTTCAGTTTTTTCAGCTCGGCATCCACCTTAGCCCGTGCCTCCTTAGGCATTTGCGCAGCTTCAATTTTCTTTTCAAGCTCTTCAAGGTCAGCACCCTCTTCGCCTTCGCCCAACTCTTTCTGGATGGCTTTTACCTGTTCATTCAGGTAATAGTCGCGCTGGCTTTTTTCCATCTGTTTTTTAACGCGACCACGAATGCGCCTTTCAACCTGAAGGATATCAATTTCTGCTTCGATCTGGCCTAACAGCGCCTCAAGGCGACCGGTAACATCAAGCTCATCAAGCAGATGCTGTTTCTGCTCAAGCTTTAAAGGCAAGTGTGCAGCAATGGTATCTGCCAAACGATCTGTTTCTTCTATGTTATTTAAAGAAGAAAGAATTTCTTGTGGTATTTTTTTGTTAAGTTTAACGTATTGATCAAACTGGGATATGACCGTACGGCGCAATGCCTCCAGTTCTGCCGTATCTTCGCTAGATGGAACAATAGGCATCACTTTGCCGATGAAATTGGACTCTGTATCCCGAATTTCCTCAACATGCGCACGCTGAAGGCCTTCCACCAGTACCTTGACGGTACCATCGGGAAGTTTCAACATTTGCAAAATTGTGGCGATACAGCCAATTTCATATATATCTTCAGGCGCCGGCTCATCTTTGCTTGCCGACTTTTGGGCAACCAGCATGATTTGCTTGCCAGCTTCCATGGCGGCCTCGAGGGCACGGATGGAACGGGGCCTACCTACAAACAAAGGAATAACCATGTGGGGGAAAACCACCACGTCGCGCAACGGCAACAACGGCAACTCTATTGATTCTGCAGGCAAAATTTGACTCGCAGACATAAGCAATTTCCTTGAAAACAATCTGTTATTGATAATAATGGTAGGAATATGGAGGCCAAACCGGAAAATTCAAGGCTTGACTCCATATGCCCTCCAAATATTGTTTTATGCTGCTGCGTTTTTTAAATTACGGGTTTTGGTATTGGAAGAAGATGTTTTTTCTGCTTCGGCATCATCACTGAAAAGCAGCAATGGGCTACCGGTACCATTGACGGCAGCTTCATCGAGCACTACTTTAATGACGTTTTTGCGGGAAGGAAGCTCAAACATGGTTGACATAAGGGCAGACTCAAGGATGGAACGAAGTCCACGGGCACCCGTTTTACGTTGCAGTGCCTTCCTCGCAATGGCTACCAATGCCTGAGGACGAATTTCCAGCTCAACATCCTCCATGGCAAACAGCTTCTGGAACTGCTTGACCAAGGCATTCTTCGGTTCGGTCAGGATCCTTACCATCGCCTCTTCATTTAATTCTTCCAGTGTGGCCACCACCGGCAAACGGCCAACCAGTTCAGGAATCAGACCGAACTTGATGATATCTTCGGGCTCTACCGTGGCAAAGACTTCACCAACACCTTTTTCTGATTTAGACTGAACCTGCGCACCAAAACCAATACCTGATTTTTCCGTGCGGTTCTTAATGACTTTTTCAAGGCCGTCGAAAGCGCCACCGACAATAAACAGGATATTGGTGGTATCGACCTGGACAAAATCCTGGTTAGGATGCTTGCGCCCGCCTTGCGGAGGCACAGAAGCAACCGTACCCTCGATTAATTTGAGCAATGCCTGCTGAACGCCCTCACCGGATACATCACGGGTGATGGACGGGTTATCGGATTTACGCGAGATTTTGTCAATTTCATCAATATATACAATGGCACGCTGCGCTTTTTCAACATCATAATTACAATTTTGCAGCAATTTCTGAACGATGTTTTCAACGTCTTCACCCACATAACCGGCCTCGGTCAAGGTAGTGGCATCGGCCATGACAAACGGCACATCAAGCTGCCGGGCAAGCGTTTGCGCCAGCAAGGTTTTACCGGAACCGGTAGGACCAATGAGCAAAATATTACTCTTGGAAAGCTCAACCTCTTCGTCTTTATTCAACTCAGCATGACGAATACGCTTGTAATGGTTGTAAACGGCAACAGCCAAGCTGCGCTTTGGCTGATCTTGCCCAATGACGTATTGGTCCAGGAATGACTTGATCTGTGCAGGGGTTGGCAACTCTGTTTTGATAGCCTCGCGAGCATCTTCATGCGCACTGTCCCGGATAATATCATTGCACAGCGCAATACACTCATCACAAATAAAAATCGAACCGGGCCCTGAAATTAATTTGCGAACATCATCCTGACTTTTGTTGCAAAAAGAACAATGCAGAACTTTGCCATCGGAAGAACTGTTTTTATCTGCCATATTAAGTATATATATCTCGCAAAAAAAGGCCGACCGTATAAAAAGGTCGGCCATGAACGTTACCTTTAAGGATAGTATAGCAAAACTATACTCCTGCAGCCCTTGTGGTAAGCACTTTATCAATTAAACCGTAAGCCAGTGCATCTTCGGGCGCCATGTAGTTATCACGCTCGGTATGCTCACGAATTCTTTCGATAGGCTGACCGGTATTGTTAGCCAGGATCTGGTTCAGGCGATCACGCAAACTAAGGATTTCGCGCGCCTGAATTTCGATATCGGTTGCCTGACCCTGTGCACCACCCAAAGGCTGGTGAATCATGATGCGAGAGTTGGGCAGGCTATAACGCTTGCCCTTGGCGCCGGAACTTAGCAGAAAAGCCCCCATACTGGCAGCCATACCCGTACACAAGGTAGAGACATCAGGCTTGATGAACTGCATGGTGTCGTAAATGGCCAGGCCCGCATAAACACCACCACCGGGTGAGTTGATATACAGGGAAATATCCTTGTCTGGATTTTCCGATTCAAGAAACAGCAATTGCGCAACCACGAGATTGGCCGACTGATCATTAACCTGCCCCACCAGGAAGACAACACGTTCCTTCAGCAGACGAGAATAAATATCATATGATCTTTCACCACGACCAGACTGTTCTATAACCATGGGGATATAGCCAAGGCTGGTCGGTGTCACCGACTCGCTCCCATGCATGGACGCATAAAAATCGGTAAAACGGTGCATCATTACATTGTTCCCATTAATTCATCAAAAGCGATGGTTTCTTCAGCCACTTTAGCCAAAGACAAAACATGATCAACCACATTGTCTTCAAGCACAACCGCTTCAATTTCGGCACGACGCTGGCGATCAGACAAATAGTAGCTAATAACCTGCTCGGGTTTTTCATAGTTTTGAGAAAACTCTTCAATACGGGCACGAACTTGCTCAGGAGTAACCTGCAATTTAGCCTGCTCGACCAGCTCACCCACCAACAAGCCCAAACGCACACGACGCTCGGATTCAGGCTTGAATGTCTCGGCAGGAATAGGCATTTGGTCTGCGTTAGGCACACCACGTTGCTTGAGCTCTTCGCGAGCAGCGGCAACACGAGCCTGAACATCGTTATCTACCAGTGCTTTAGGGATATCGAAAGTAGCGGCATTTGCCAAGGCATCCATGACGCTGCCTTTAGTGCGGCCCTGGATACGGTTTTTGACTTCACGCTCGATATTGCTACGGATTTCGGCCAGCAGTTTTTCGGTATCGCCCTCTGCCTGACCCAATGACTTGGCAAACTCTTCGTTAACTTCTGGCAAGACCGGTTCGGCAACTTCTTTAACCGTAATGGTGAATTCAGCTGTTTTGCCAGCAACTTCCTTGCCTGCGTAATCTTCAGGGAAGGACAGCGGGAAAGTTTTGCTTTCGCCCGCTTTCAAGCCTGTTGCAGCCTCTTCAAATTCGGGCAACATGCGACCCTGTCCCAGCAGGAACGGGAAGTTTTCAGCTTTTCCACCTTCAAATTCAACGCCATCAATGGTGCCAACAAAGTCCAGGGTAACACGATCGTCTTTTTGTGCAGGACGATCTTCACGGGCTTCGTAAGTTGCACGTTGTTTACGCAGGATATCTACGGTACGGTTGATTTCTTCATCGCCAACTTCAGCAGTAAAGCGCACCACTTCCAGAGAAGAAAGGTCTGGCAAGGCAACTTCAGGATAAATTTCGAATTTAGCTACAAAACCAACCTGACCCTCTTCAACACCTTCAGTTTTGGGCTCGATGGAAGGCATGCCGGCAACACGCAAATCGGCTTCCTTGATAAGTTTGTCGAATTCCTGACCCACTTTTTGGTTGATGACATCATAGCGGATGCCAGGGCCATGACTGCGTTCGATGACAGAAATGGGCGCCTTGCCTGGACGGAAACCCTGTACTTTGGCAGTACGGGCAACACGCTGCAGCTGTTTTTTAACGTCCTGTTCAATATCGTCTAACGATATGATTAGATTTACCTGGCGCTCAAGGCCTTCAAGAGTTTCTACCGTTGCCTGCATTTAAATAAACCTTTTATATTGCGGAAAAATTAATAATATAACCAGTCATTTTACCCAAAAAACCGGACAGTCATCATTTTTTTATATTTAATTTATCAAAAATACTCAAAATGCAACGCCTGTCCCCACGCCAACCGCCATGCCACCACTACCACCCGCTGCACCAACGCCATATACGCAAGCGGATAAAGTTAAAGAAATCGCAAGGATTAGTAGAATATTCCGTTTCATTGTTGCACCTCGAGCATTAAATCAATACACTTTAATACGTACTTAAAAAACCGTTAAGCTAATATTTACACGTACACATTTTATTATTTTTCAAGGGGTATGAACTCATGACTGATTTTGATCAACACAACACATCCGCAGAAACAACCGATCAAACTCAAGAATTCCGCAAACCACGTTTTTCAAATGGCGGTTTTGTCATTGGCCTGATTGTTTTCGGTCTGTTTACCGCACTCATCACCTGGTCCGTGAGCTTTATCGCCATGTTTTTTGGCGCTATTGGCTCTATCATTTCAATCGCGACCTGCCTTTTTGACCATGAGCACTGTCGCTTTACATCAGTACCCGCCAACAACAAAGCCATCGAAGACGAAAACTGGGCTTATTTTGCAATCAGGGCCGTTTTCGGTGCCATCTTTGGCACTGCCGCCTACGTCATTGTTCTACAAGGTGTTGCCCCTGATACGCCTTGGGCAGCTGTAGCAACTGTTGCCGCTTTTGCCGGCTTGTTATTCGACAAGCTCCTGTTCAAAAAATAATCCAGATAGCTAGCGAGGCAGTTTTATTCGCACGCCAGCGCCCCAAAAAAGCTTCATGAAAACATGAAGCTTTTTTTTGTTCACGCCAGTCTGAAAACCGTTCCTTTGTCAAAAGCACCCGCCAATAGATGACTGGCAACTACCTTGCATCACTTACAGGCTTTTCTTCAATTCATCCATAGAACCATATACCTTGTTCATGGACTCAAACTCTTCCTTGGTGCAAGGATATGTTTGTTCCGACGGAACACCCGTATCATCTTGTGCATCAGCCACAGCAGTAACCTTGCTACACATATAACGGGTGACACTTGGGTCCTGCCCCGGAATATTGTCCTGAGCCGCACAGCCGGCCAATAATATGACCATGGCAAGCAATCCTGTTTTTTTCATTTCAAACCCGTCCAATTAATTACTCAATTACTTCTGTATAAATCATCAATTTTTTTGCTGGCTTCTTTTTCCTTCAGCTCTTCCTCGGTTGGCAACACAACATCGTTGATTATAGGTTCACTCCAGGTACCACGCACAAAATATCTTGCGGTTAACGAGCGCTGCAAAGGCGCCTGCAATAGCCATTGAGAAAGAAAAGCCCCCACGCCGACCACTGGATTAACTATCACGCCAGTAAGAATGGCGGCACCACTAATATCCAGATTAGGAACCACTACCGCCTGAAAATCAAGTGACTCGGTATTTATATTGGTCATGCCAGAGGCGACAATAGCCACTGCCGGACCATTAAGACGAAAATCGGAAACCTGTACATTGCCCCGCGTCATATCCAGCTTAGACCTGACCATATCAAAACTCACGCCATCCTTGAATGAATTACCCAACGTACTGCCGAACTCGGGAATTCTGGCAATGGATTGCAAAGCCAGCAACTCAAGTGCCTTAACCACTTTCGAGTCAACACTTAGCAATCGGCCACCAGTTACCTGACTATCAAGATTAAGATCGATCTGGTTCAAGTCCAGATCAGTAATATCAGGCCACTTCAAAGCACCATTTATATGCCCCTTACCACCGGCAACTACTGTTTTTTCTAACCATAAAGACAGTAACTTACCCAGATCCAGAAAATTCATATTCAGTTTAAGGTCCAGTCCTGTACTGTTGTTTACGGTTTTCAACATACCTGTGGCATACATGGAACCGGCGGAATTACTGATCGTCATCTCGTCAATCCGCCAATTGTCCTGCCGGTTGCTTTTCCGTCCTTTCAAGGCAAGCGAACCCAACTCGCTATCAAAGATCGAAAACCGCTTGGCGCTAATGTCCAGCCTTGGCAAATGCAAGATCTTGTTGGTTTTTTTATCATTCGGGCCACTATTTATTTCTTCATTTTCAGCCTCTGAATTAAGCACCAGACGATCAAATCGGGCCACGACAGAATCCTCATGAAAAACCTTGCCTGGGATCCATTCAATCTCACCGGCCACCGCTTCGGAATCCACCTTAAAATCCCATGCTGATGATTTGCGGTTTTTACTGCCAGAGACCGTTGCCTTGGCAATAGTCTGCGACAAATAACGAAGAGAATCAGCCTCCAACTGCAAAGCGGTCACATCGGGAAACACCGGGACCCGCTTGCCTGAGGACTGACCCGCATCAAACTCGTCAACAATATCCAGCCATTGCTGGATATCAAGAAAAGCCAGCTTGCCGTTTATTTTCAAGCCCGAAGCCGGCATGACTGGCGCCGCTGATATCCCTACCGCCCCCCTGGAAAAAAAAGCACCTACCATTGAACGAATATCACGTTCAAAAACAGCCTTGATTTTGCCCTTGCCCAGATCCAGCTCAAGCAGCCGCTGATTATCATTATTTTTGCTGGCATTACTTAGCCAGCGTGCACGCAATGGATTTGAAGCAGCGGCTGTTTTTCCAACCTCGGGAGGAAAATCAAGCGCCAGTCCTTGCAAGGATGAATCCACACTTACATTAACCTTCCCGCCTACCAGAAAATCAAGCCGGGCCTCGTAACTGGCCTGACCTTTTATCCGGTTCAACCCTTTGACCGGCAACACCTCCCTTAGCCCTTCACTGGTAAATGTCCCATTGATGCTCAAGGCTTTGCCAGAAGACCCGATATTCCCATCCAGTTTAACCGGGCCACCCAGCATAATCCCCTCAAGTTTTTGCGTAACCAGTTCGGTTTCATCAAACCGCAATGAGCCACTCATTTTGCGAAGCCAGGGATAATCCGGCTCGAACTGAAAATCGGCATCCCGCATATGGATGGTTCCGCTTACCTTGGCATTATCCGCATCATTAACCGGGATAAACAAGCGCAACGGAATTTTCCAGGTGCCTGTTGCACGGGCGGTATCCAGGGCGTTACTGATCAAATAGCCCAAGGGCGTGGTTCGGGCAAACTCAAGATAAGCGCCAGCGTCCGCGGTTGAATTGGCCTGCAACTCAACCTCGGTACTTTTTTCAATATTGGAAACCAGCCCTGAAAATTCATTCAAGTCAATCTTTCCGTCTTGACCACTCAAGAAATAAGCATGCATCGATTGCAGGGCAATCTTGTCACGATTGAAATCAAATTTACCGCTTTCCGAATAGACTACCGGCCATTTGCGCCCCTTTATTTCCTCCTGATGATAATCAAGGGCCAAACTGTGGTAATCACCCTTTAACTGAAAATCACCGGATTGTGGCCGAAGCCCGAAAGGAAAATGATCCACAACGCCTTTAAGTGTAAAAGGCGCATCTTTTAGATAGCCATCCTTGAAAGCATGGGTTAGCCAGTCCAAGGCATCCTCATCAATCACGTTGGGCAGATAACGGTATAAATGGGGCAACTTCAGGGAGTGCAATTTCCCCTGCAGATCAACAATGCCATTATCTGAATCAGGATCAAACTGCCAGCTGCCAGTGACATCAATCTTAATATCTTCATTTTGAATGGTTCCCTGCTGTATGCTTACCCACGGCAGCTGGTTTTCATTTCGCTGAAAGCTACCCGTTATCTGAACGTCACTCAGACTGACAGGTTCGTTAAAAGAAGTTTTATCCAGATAGAAAAACTGCCCGGCCTTGAATGAAAACGCCCAAGGACTGGTGCCGGCCAAGTTACCTGGGGAAATTTGAGCTACATTTGCCGTACCGGCACGACGGTTGATTTCCGCCTGAATATTTTCAAGGCTGGTATCCAGTTTCAATGCCAAAAGACCGGAAGAAACAATAAATGAATGCCTTCTTAAATGGTCTTCCAACCTGAAATCCCTTGCCTCGGCATCTAGCGAGATGTTGCCGATTTTATTCCTGTCTATATCAACAACAATAGAAGCATGATTGAAATAGCCTGACCGAAGCTGTTCGGGAACATTTAACCATGGCGCCAGAGCCAACAAAGATAAACCATTTAATCTTGCCTTGACTGCACCACTCCATTGCAATTGCCCCGCAACATCCACCGCCTGTGTCAAGGTTGCATCAAGCGTTAATGATTGGCCAAGCTGTTCGGGCAAATTGGCCACCACTGAAACATCAACCCCATCACTTTCAGGTTTTACATCAAGCGTTACGCCCGACAACACCAAAGGAGGAGCCCGACGCTGCTCATCAATCCAGATCAGGTCAGCCTCTTTCAGGCTAAGCGATGACAGGGATGACAGCCAACCGGCCAGAGACGGCAACTCGCCATTATCCACAGACTTTTCGGGCAATATGCCATTATCTTGTTCAGTCAGTTTTTGCCCCAGCAAACGTATGCTCCCATCAGCATCCCTGCGTATATTCAAAGCGGCATTGTTGATACTGATTTCTGACAAAAAAGGACGCAGGCGCAACAAATTCAACCAGTCCACCCCTGCCGAGACTGATTTAATCTTCAAATATTCGCTCTTTTGACTGTTTTCTACCGTTACATCCTGCAATTGCAACAATGGCCTGTCATCCCAGGCAAGCGACAAATTCGCTACCTTCACATCCAAATCAAGTGTTTGACTAAGATAAGTCTGAATTTGAGGCAACCATTGATTAATATTGGGAGCAAGGAAATACCTTACTCCCAGAGACAAGGCCGTAAGTAAAACAAAAAAAACAATAACAACGACGAGGCAATAGCCTAAAATTTTTCTAGCAACGCTCACAGGGGCGGCTCACATCTTGATAATTTCAGTACAGTGTATTATATCCATTACTGAATTGCCTCTGGCCACAGAAACAATCATTAGACATATCCTTACATTTTTGAGAAAGCATGAAGCCTACTAACAGCTTGACCCGCGCCCTTGAGTGGTCCAGTTACCTGCGCCGAAAAACAGATACGAATGAAAAACTGGAATCCACACTAAACCAGGACACGCTGTCTCCCATTACACCAGAGCTCATTGAGCAATGGCTTGTTCAATCAAGCGGCCAGCCTGTTAATCAGCCCATGACAACCGAGCAATGTAAGCAAATTTTGCGCCAGCTCAGGAACCGGGTATTTTGCACCCTGATGGTTCGGGATATCAACGGCCAGGCATGCTTTGAAGAGGTCACCCAAAGCATGAGTTTCCTGGCTGACTTGTCAGTTACGCAGGCTTACATGAGTATCATGCAGGATCTGGTGACTATCCATGGCGAACCGATTGATCCGGAAACCGGCAAACCCATGGAAATGATCATTCTGGGCATGGGCAAGCTAGGTGGCAAGGAACTGAATGTATCCTCGGATATTGACTTGATCATGCTGTACGCCCAGGAAGGTGAAACAAAGGGCAGGCGCCCCCTCAGCCATCACGAATTTTATGGTCGCCTGACCCAGCGCATGATGCCCGTCCTGTCCGAAATCAATGCCGATGGCCATGTTTTCCGCACCGACCTGCGTTTACGCCCTGATGGCGATGCCGGACCCCTGGCATGGAGCCTGGATGCACTGGAAAATTACCTGATTACCCAAGGACGGGAGTGGGAGCGCTATGCATGGCTCAAGGCGCGAATCATTCCGGTCAAATATTTTGAGCACAGCACACCCAAGGACGACCTTGCCCAGCTGGAAAGCCTGCGGACTCCCTTTGTATACCGCAAGTATTTTGATTTTGATGCCCTTGCTTCTTTGCGCCAGTTGCGAGAGCGCATTCGCCAGGACTGGCAACGCAAGGCCCTTAACCGCAGTGGTGTGGACAGCATTCACAATATCAAACTGGGTGAAGGGGGCATCCGGGAAATTGAGTTTACCGTGCAGCTGTCGCAACTGATTCGTGGCGGCAGAATGCCTTCCTTGCAACTCAGGGGCCTGCTGCCTGCCCTGCAGGCTGAAATAAACATGGGACTGATCAGCAAGGCAGAAGGCCTGTTGCTGGAAAACGCCTATCGTTTCCTGCGTCGCGTAGAACATATGCTGCAATACCGTGAAGATGAACAAACCCATCTGTTGCCAAGCGACCCACAACGTTTTGCCGCCCTGGCCAATGCCATGAACATGGAAACGGAAGCATTCAGGTTGCAGCTGAACGAACACCGCCAGGTGGTGTCACGGGCATTCCGGAATGCGTTCAGGATTGCCGGCATGGGTGAAGAGTCTCCCTCTGTAGCGCACGACAGCAATCACCAACCCACACCAGAAAGTACCGACCTGGTTGAACTGATTCAACAATTTTTTGCACCGGAAAGCCACGAATATATACAAAACCGCATCAAGGCACTGTTAAACAGCAGCCGTATCCGCACCCTTTCAAACTCAAGCCGAACACGGCTGAAGAAACTGCTGCCCAAATTGCTGGAAACCGCCGCCAAAGCCGATGATCCGCAACTGACCTGCGCAAACCTGTTCGACCTGATCGAGGCAATTGCCCAGCGCAGCGCCTACATTGCCTTGCTGGCAGAGTATCCCGAAACCCTGGCAAGAGTGGCGCGTATCATGTCTGCCAGCCATTGGGCGGCCGGCTACCTGATCCGCAACCCCATTCTTCTTGATAGCCTGATCGACTGGCAAACGTTGATGCAAAGCGTGGATTTTTCCCATGTTGCCACACAGCTAAGCAAAGACCTGGACGCCTGCGTTCTGCAAGACGGGCTACCCGATGTCGAACAGCAAATGAACATCATGCGTGATGTTCAGAAACAGGTCAGCTTCCAGTTACTTGCCCAAGACCTTTCTGGCGGCCTGTCAGTTGAAAAACTGGCCGACCACCTGTCTGCCCTGGCCGACCTGCTCCTGGAAGAAAGCCTGAAACGCGTTTGGCCCGCAGTCAAACCAAAACCGGAAAAACTGGGTGATGAAGTACCCGAGTATCCACGCTTTGCCGTTATTGCCTATGGCAAACTGGGTGGCAAGGAACTTGGTTACGCTTCCGACCTGGACTTGGTCCTGCTTTTTGATGACCCGGCCGATTACGCCCTTGAGGTTTATGCAAAACTGGGACGACGCCTGAGCACCTGGCTTTCAAGCATGACCTCTTCAGGCCGGATGTATGAAATTGACTTGCGCCTGCGCCCTGACGGCGACGCCGGCCTGCTGGCGATTTCGGTTGAAACTTTCGAAAAATACCAGCTTGAACACGCCTGGCCCTGGGAGCATCAGGCCCTGACCCGGGCACGCTTCTGTGCAGGTGACAAGGCAATCGGCAAGCGGTTTGAGCAAATCCGTCGCAATATTCTGCTCCAAGAAAGAGACCGGGAACAACTGAAAAAAGATATTATCGACATGCGGGCCAAAATGCGAGCCGGGCACCCCAATAATTCCGCTATGTTTGATGTTAAACATGACCAAGGGGGCATGGTCGATATTGAATTCATTACCCAATATCTGGTACTGGCCTATTCGCATCAATATCCCAGACTGCTGGATAATCTTGGCAATATTGCCTTGCTTAAAATTGCCGCGGAAGGCGGTTTTATTCCGGAAGAACTGGCCAATGCAACCGCTGATGCCTACCGGACCCTGCGCAAAACCCAACATGCCGTTAGATTGCGCGGGCAGGAAAAAGCACGGATAGACAATCATTTACTGCTGACCGAAAGAGAGGCCGTGAACAAACTGTGGGAAACGGTTTTTCCCGGCACGCGGGAGCAGGCAAGCAATACAGCACAATAAGCCAAAGCCCTGGACTTAGAGCAAAAATACTCTAAAATGGATGTTTGTAATATTTTTTTGTCCCACTGCCATGGTTACCGTCACCGATATCAAAAGACCTGTCCTTGAGTTACCCAAAGGACACAATAAAGTGCTCCTGCACTCCTGTTGCGCGCCCTGCTCTGGCGAGGTCATGGAAGCAATGCTCGCTTCGGGTATTGATTACACGATTTTTTTCTATAACCCGAATATTCATCCTGTAAAGGAATATGAAATTCGAAAGGAAGAAAACATTCGCTTTGCCCAACTGCACAACGTCCCCTTTATCGATGTGGATTATGACGTAGACAACTGGTTTGAACGCGTCAAGGGCCTGGAAAACGAGCCTGAGCGTGGCGAACGCTGTACAGCCTGTTTTGACATGCGCTTTGAGCGCACCGCACTGTATGCCCATGAACACGGGTTTGATACCATCACAAGCTCACTGGGTATTTCCCGCTGGAAAGACATGAACCAGATTAACGGCTGCGGCGAGCGCGCCGCTGCCCGTTACCCCGAACTGGTTTACTGGACGTACAACTGGCGCAAAGGTGGTGGATCTGCCCGCATGATTGAAATCAGCAAACGCGAAGAATTCTATCAGCAAGAATATTGCGGTTGCGTTTACTCACTGCGCGACACCAACCGCCACCGGCAAAACCAGGGTCGTGAGCGGATTAAAATCGGTGTCAATTATTATCGCAACGAAGACAAGCGCTAAGAAAAACCTAAGATCATAAAAAAGCCCGGTGTTATATGCACCGGGCCTTTTTGTTTAATGCACTGCACGCCTGTATTTAGCGCGCTGGTGCCGGAGGGGATGCCGGCGCAGCAGGTACCGCTCCTTCAGCCGATGTTGCCGCCCCACCCTGGCTTCGCGAACCGGGCGACGTAATGAAACCCAGTTTTTTCAAACCAGACCCCTTGGCCATCGCCATCACCCTGGCCAATTGCTCATAACGGGTATCGGCATCGGCACGAATCCTGATTTCAGGCTGCGGAACCTCTTTGGCATGCGATACAAACATCTCACGCAAATCAGCCTCGAGGATCGGAGACTCATTCCAGAAAATATCGCCATTTGCATCAATCGCCAAGTCAATAGACTTAGGGTCTTCAGTGACAGGCGTGCTGCTTACCTGTGGCACATCTATTTTGATGGAGTGCGCCAACAAAGGAGCAGTAATAATAAAGATGACCAATAGAACCAGCATCACGTCGATTAACGGAACCATATTGATTTCCGACACCATATGATTAGAGTTGTTTTTCTGGTCGAAGCTTCCAAATGCCATTATTTACTCCGCAGCATTAATGATGTGTGCCATTACTGCGCAAGGCACGCACTTTGCCAGAAGATACTTCCACCTGCTGGCCTGTTGTGACAAACGCGAATAGATCATAGGCAAAACCATCCAGTGAAGCCAGCACTACACGGTTACGGCGTACAAAAGCGTTATAGGCCAAGACAGCCGGAATGGCAACCGCCAGCCCCAGCCCAGTCATGATCAGGGCCTCACCAACCGGACCGGCAATCCTGTTAATGGACACACCATCGGACATACCAATATTGATCAGGGCATGATAAACCCCCCACACGGTGCCAAACAAGCCCACAAAAGGCGCTGTTGAGCCAACCGACCCCAAAACAGTCAAACCATTTTCCAGATGGGCAGTCTCTTCATCAATGACCTTACGCATGGTACGCGTAACAAAATCGGCATTTGAACCCACTTCAGACAAATTGGTGATCCCGTATTTCGCATGATGCTCACGCGCGTGCAAGGCTTGATTGGCCAAGCGGGAGAATGGGTCGCCAGCACCAAATTTATGTAAATCCTTGTCTACCTGTTCCAACGAGGAAGCATTCCAAAAGCGGGAAAGAAACGCCTTGCTACGGCGGCTTGCACGCAAATTAAGCAAGCCCTTGACCACAATGAGATACCAGGTTAGCAATGACATGAAAACCAGCACACCGAACAGGGTTTTGCCAACAGTATCGCTTTGCATCAAAAAATTCAGCATTTGTGAAGCACCGGCATCGGTCGCGACAGTGGCCGCCGCAGTCGTAGCATCTGTCACATTACTAGCTATGGAAGCACCAGCATCAGTGGCAACAGTGGAGGCAGCAGTCGTAGCATTTGTCACGTTACCGGCCATGGAAGCACCTGCCTGTGCTACATTCCCCGCCACGGCAGTACCCGCTTGGGTAACATTAGTGGCTGCCGCAGTGGCTTGTGCGGCCGTGTTGGCAACCGGTGCTGCAATTTCGCTGGCGGATGTAGCCGTTGAAATCGTATTATCTGTTGAATTGGTCACAATTTGTGCAATTGAACCGTATGTTGAAGTCAGCAATGCCGAAATCATGCTATTTCCTTTTATTCAAATTTAATTGGGATGTCTGCCAAGGCTTCTCGTGGCACACCATTTTCTGTATGAGGTTTAAAACGTGCTTTGCTCACGGCATTTAATGCCGCTTTGTTCAAGGCATCGTAAGGTGTTCCTTTTAATACCGATACACTTTTGGCACTTCCATTACGATCAATCAGGACACGCACAATAACCGTACCTTTTTCACCCCGCCGTTGCGAACTGATCGGGTAGTTGACTTTAGGACGTACCCGGTACCCCACCTGTCTTACCACAACCGGCGCAGAACTCGCTGATGATCCTGGCTTCACATCGGGATTACCTTGTGGAATACCAATAGGTTTGGTAACCGGAGGAGCTTTTTCAGACACCTTCTGGCTCTTCAGCACCGGTTTGGCTTTGGGTTTCTCTTGCTTAACCTTTTTCTTGGGTTTTACTTCTTTTTTAACCTCTTTGGGGGGCTCTGGTTTAGGTTCGGGTTTAGGCTCTGGTGGCTTGATGGGCAGGACAGGCTCTGGTTCCGGCTCAACTACCGGTTCGGGTTCGGGTTCGGGTTCGGGCTCAGGTTCTGCCACAGGCTCAGGATCCGGTTCCGGGATAACCTCCTCCACTTCAGGCTCTGCTTGCTGCTGCGGAATGACCTCGGGCATGATTTCCCCTTTAGGGGCCTCGGCAACCGGTTCCTCGAAAATTGAAACAAATACAGGCGCCTCTTCAACTTTAGCCGTGGTTGCCGAAGCATCCAGTGTGACAAGGAACCCCAATCCTGCAAAAATACCTACAGCAGCAAGAATGCCAGCCAGACGAAATGAAAAAGGGACTGTCGGAATTAAGTTTGAAGATTTATACATACTGTTTATTTAAAACGCTTAGCTATAATCGCACCTTGATTAATACTAACTAAAATCAAAGATCAGCCTAGCGATGCAACAAATTTTGTTACCGACCTGATAAAGATACAATGCCTGGCGTTTGAGTATTATTTACTACCAATACAGGACGAATAAACAAACTCCGCCGCATGCGGCCTTTTGCAAACCATCCTTTAGCTACCAACCTGGATATCTTGATATGGATTGACTGCTCCGGCACTACTTTTACCCAAGATGCTTAATAATAATAATTCTCATTATTAAAATCAACTGTGATTATTACATAAAGTTTCCTCGTATCAAAGCAATTTTAATAAAAATTTACAACCGTATGATTTTCATTAAGAAATAAATTGAAATTGCTTAATTTTTTAACGTTGCTAAATCACAACCCTGCTTATTATTTTTTATTTAAATCAGCGGGCAAAAAAAATACCGCCATAAGGCGGTATTTTTTGTAGCAACTAAGAATTACTTAGCTGAAACTTCTTTAGCTTGTGGGCCTTTAGGACCGTCTGCAACCACGAAAGTAACTTCTTGGTTTTCTTGCAGTGATTTGTAGCCAGAACCGATGATGTCGGTGTGGTGTACAAACAGGTCTTTACCACCTGAAGCGGGTTTGATGAAGCCGAAGCCTTTTTCGTTGTTAAACCATTTAACGATGCCAGATTCTGTTGACATTTGAATTTCCTTAAAATTACGGTCTGAATAGACCAAACAAACACAAGACCATCAAGGAGTAGACAAAAGCACAACGAAACTGCATGAGCAAAGAATCTAGCAAAAATCAACGAACTTGAAAATCTTATTCCCACACTATGACGACTATTGAGAACCATGTCAACAAAAATTTACTTGGCATTTACCCTAAGTGGTATGGAAATACATTAAAGGTAACAAAAAATGCCTGACACAGCATTCTTCATGACAAGAAAAAATACTGCAATATCAGGCATTTGACCATATATATTAAGGATTTATACGCTTACTTCCGGGCAAACAAAAACTTGCCATCTTGCACATTAACCATAATAGTATCTTTTGGCCCAAACTCCCCTTCAAGAATTCGCTTGGCAATCGGATTCTCAATGTGTTGTTGAATAGCACGTTTTAATGGTCTGGCACCAAAGACCGGATCAAATCCGCTCTCGGCAATTAACGCCAACGCCTCTTCGGAAACCTCCAGGCCCATTTCCTGGCCATGCAATCTTTGCGCAAGACGCTCCAGCTGAATACTTGCGATAGATGCAATATGTTTGCTGCCCAAGGCATGGAAAACAACCACTTCATCAATCCGGTTCAGAAACTCCGGACGGAAGGCCTGTTTAACATCTTCCCAAACAACTTCTTTGATCGCATCATAAGATTGCCCCACCATGCTTTGAATATGATGTGACCCCAGGTTGGAAGTCATGATAACAACCGTATTACGAAAATCAACCGTACGGCCCTGTCCATCGGTCAGGCGACCATCATCAAGCACTTGCAATAGCACATTGAAAACGTCAGGGTGTGCCTTTTCAACCTCATCCAGCAAAATCACGCTATATGGCTTACGACGCACCGCCTCTGTCAGGTAGCCACCCTCTTCGTAGCCTACATACCCCGGAGGCGCACCAATCAGGCGAGCCACCGAATGTTTTTCCATGAACTCACTCATGTCAATCCGGATCATGTGCTCATCGGAATCAAACAGGAATCCGGCCAAAGCCTTCGTCAGTTCAGTCTTACCTACACCGGTTGGCCCCAGGAACAGGAAAGAACCGTAAGGGCGCGAAGGATCTGACAATCCAGCCCGTGAACGGCGGATGGCATCAGCCACCAGCGTAACCGCCTCATCCTGGCCAACTACCCGTTTATGCAGCTCATCTTCCATGGCCAATAGCTTGGAACGTTCGCCCTGCATCATTTTGGAAACCGGTATGCCAGTGGCACGGGAAACGACTTCGGCAATTTCCTCGGTACCTACCTTAGTACGCAACAACTTGGGTTTTTCGTCCTGATCAGTACCGGCCTCGGCCACTTTCAGGCGTCCTTCCAGCTCTGGCAATTTACTGTATTGCAGTTCTGCCAGTTTATCAAACTGTCCCTTGCGCTGGTATTCGGCCATTTGTGCCCGTACCCGGTCAATTTCTTCCTTGATCGCCTTGGAGCCCTGCACCGCGGCTTTTTCAGCCTTCCACACTTCTTCGTAATCGTTATACTCACGCTGAAGCTGTTCGAGCTCATCTTCAATCAATTTCAGGCGACGCTGTGAAGCCTCATCGGTTTCCTTGATCACCGCCTCACGCTCGATTTTAAGTTGAATAATACGTCGATCGAGCCGATCCATGACTTCGGGCTTGGAGTCAATTTCCATACGGATACGAGCCGCCGCCTCATCAATCAGGTCAATGGCCTTATCGGGCAGAAAGCGATCAGTAATATAACGGTTGGAAAGCTCTGCGGCCGCAACAATGGCCGGATCGGTAATTTCCACGCCGTGATGAATTTCATAACGTTCTTGCAAGCCACGCAAAATGGCAATCGTGGATTCAACATCAGGCTCGTCCACAATGACTTTCTGGAATCGACGCTCAAGCGCAGCGTCTTTTTCAATATATTTGCGATACTCGTCAAGCGTTGTTGCACCTATACAATGCAGCTCACCCCGTGACAAGGCTGGCTTGAGCATATTACCGGCATCCATTGCGCCTTCCGCCTTACCCGCCCCTACCATGGTATGGATTTCATCAATAAAGACAATATTGTTACCATCATCCTGGGCCAGTTCTTTCAAAACCGCTTTAAGACGCTCTTCAAATTCACCGCGGAATTTAGCCCCTGCCAGCAAGGCAGCCAGGTCTAGTGACAGCACACGCTTGCCGCGCAAGGATTCGGGCACCTCATCATTGACAATGCGCTGCGCAAGCCCTTCAACAATCGCGGTTTTACCCACACCTGGCTCACCAATCAAGACCGGGTTATTTTTAGTACGGCGCTGCAAAATCTGAATAGCGCGACGGATTTCATCATCGCGACCAATGACCGGATCCAGTTTACCCTGACGCGCACGATCGGTCAGATCTGTCGTGTATTTTTCAAGTGCCTGGCGATTGGACTCGCCTTCCTGGTCTGTCAATGACTCGCCGCCACGCACGGCCTCAATCGCGGCCTCGAGTGCTTTTTTCTGCAAACCGGCATCACGCAGGATACGACCCGCAGCACCGTTGTCATCAGCCAACGCCAGCAAAAACAATTCACTGGCAATAAAAGCATCACCACGTCTTGCCGCTTCTTTATCGGTTTTATTCAACAAACCGTTCAAGTCTCGACTAATCTGGATATTGGCATCTGCCCCCTGAACCTGGGGAATATCCTTAATGGCCTTATCAAGGGCCGGAAGCACACGGTTAACCGCCACGCCTGATCTTGCCAGTAAACTGGCAGAGCCGCTATCAGCATCCGCCAGCAAAGCTGACAGCACATGAACAGGTTCTATATAAGGGTTATCATTTCTGGTTGCCACACTTTGGGCATCAGCCAAAGCTTGCTGGAATTTTGTTGTCAATTTATCAAATCGCATCATTCTTTCCCATAAAAGGTGGAGCCTATCTGCTCGGGTTATCTTTGAATACTACCTATATAGTGTTACACCGATCAAATTTCAAGATATGAAATTTCAATTATTCATGACTTGCTTTTTATATCAATTCAATCAATACCGATATTCACAACAACGCCTGCCACTTTGATCAAACCGATGATCAAGCCCGCTTGTACATAAGGATAATTTCAGATGTTAAAATCTAAGTTTACCCATTTAACAAAACAAAACAATTGCAATCAGCAATTGTATGGTTTCACTGCCGGTTTTCAATGTCCGCTTCTCTTTCTGTGCATTTTCCCAACCATATTGTGATAGACACCTGCGTACTGATGTCCAATGTATTGCGGCGTCTATTGCTGCGAATGGCCCAGACAGGCCACTTTCACCCTGTTTGGGCTGAATATATAGGTGTTGAATTCAGGCGCAACGCCAGTCGCATCTGGAATGTAGAACCCGAAATGCTTGATGCTGAATGGCTGCAAATGCAACAACAGTTCCCTTTCGCCAATATGGGGGATGTAACCGCCTTTGAAGAGGGACTGAAGCGCAGTGATAAAAAAGACTGGCATGTGATTGCTGCGGCACGTGCGATCCAGCACAAACACCCAGAAAGCACTATCTGTATTCTAACCCGCAACATCAAGGACTTTCACCGGGCCGAAATCAGAAATCTTGGGTTGTACCTGTACGATCCAGACCAGTTTCTGGTCATGTGCTGGGCGCGCTATCAACCCCAAATGCGCTCCCTGTTCGAACTCATCCCAGAGGATGCCCTGAAAATTGGACGGCAGCCCGAACCATTGGAAGCCGTACTCAGGCGCGAACGCCTGTTTCGACTTAACAATCTGGTTCAACAGGAACAAGAACGATTACTTGATTCCGTGCAATACTGACAGATGATCACAAGCCTACAAAAGACCATCCATCTGGTTGATAATATTTGGTTTCAATCTTGAATACTTTCCAAAGGGATTACGATGGGCAGATTTACGCAACTTGAAAGTTTTGTCGCCGTAGCTTCGCTAGGCACCCTTTCTGCGGCAGCCCGGCAGGCAAATATTGCCCCTGCCATGATGGGCAGGCGCATTGATGCACTCGAGGAAAGGCTGGGTGTAAAATTAGTCATACGCTCTACCCGAAAACTATCGCTTACTCCGGAAGGACATATATTCCTGGAGGAAGCGCAAAGAATCCTCAAAGACCTGGCTGACACCGAGAGCCTGATTACGGAAGGCAAGGTCAAGATTAGTGGCCCTTTGCGCATTACAGCGCCAGCTGGCTTCGGAAGAAAACATGTTGCCCCGCTTATTCCTGTATTCTGCCAACAATACCCGGACATCCATATATCACTTGACCTGACCGACCGGGTCGTTGACCTGGTGGAAGAACAATATGATTGCGCCATACGCATCGGTGATCTTGAAAACTCACAACTGATTGCCATCAGGCTGGCTGAAAACCACCGGGTGGTAGTCGCCTCTCCTGAATATCTGAAAAAGCACGGTACGCCACAACACCCTGATGAACTTCAACATCATGAATGCCTGTCATTTGGCAAGCAAGGCAATCAGCATAAGGGCTGGCTTTTCAAGGAAAACAACCAGATCATTGCGATTAAACCCAAGGCAAGATTATCCTGCTCCGACGGTTCTGTATTGCTGGAATGGACTTTAAGCGGCATAGGCCTGTCTTGGCGATCCATGTGGGAAGTACGCAGTGAGATTGAAAAAGGCCGATTAGTTACCATATTGGATGAATACAATACCCCTCCAAACGGAATCTATGCCATGCTGCCCGACAGAAAGCATTTACCCCAAAGAACCCGAAGTTTCATCGAGCTACTTAAAAATACTTACGCACAAAAAAAATACTGGAAATAATATTACATCAAGCCTGTAATATGATATTTACGCTATTTTTAATATAACTGTAAAATCAAGCTTTCATCTATCTGGCAAACAAAAAAGGAACAAGATTCGGTTTTTTATTGTAACCATGAACAAAATGGCTCAAGAAAAAAATTGATCCAGGCCAAACAATAACAATTTAAAGATGCATAACGGCTACAATATGCTTTGCTGTCTCAGTTGCTTGAGTATGGCAATAAGGAAAAGATTGGGATGCTCAAACACCTTTTATTGAATAAAGAATCAACTCATTGCTCAACCTGTATGCTAGGACATCTCTGTGTTCCAGGTGGATTGACTCCTTCGGAAATGCACAGACTGACCGAACTGATTAAAGAACGCATACGTATTCCCAAAGGTACGCTGTTCTTCAAGGTTGGCGATCCGCTTACAGCCATTTACAGCATTCGTTCGGGTTCCATGAAAACACAACTCGAAAATGAAAGCGGTCACGTGCAGATTACGGGTTTTTTTCTTGCCGGAGAGTTGCTGGGGCTTGATGGTTTTAGCGAAGGCACGCATTTGTCGAATGCTATTGCCCTGGAAGATACCGAAGTCTGTGTTCTAAGGCTTAGCGATCTGGATACATTAACCCAGGAAATTCCTGCCTTACAACAGCAATTCTGGAAGATCCTCAGCAAGGAAATCTCGCGCTCTCATAATCTGGTCCTGTCTTTGGGTGCCATGCGTTCAGAACAACGGGTTGCATCCTTCTTGTTGAATTTATCAACACGATTTACCAATCTGGGTTACTCACCCAACGAGTTCATTCTACGAATGAGCCGCGAAGAAATTGGCAACTACCTGGGTCTTACACTTGAAACGGTAAGCCGCCTGCTTTCACGCTTTGCCAAGGAAGGCTTGATTCGTATTCACCAGCGTCAGGTTCAGCTATTAAGTAAATCAGGCCTGCATGACCTGATCAAACATGAACCAAACATCAAAACAAAATAAAAAAAAGTACGAAATTTTCGTACTTTTTTTATTGTTGAATATTAATAATAAAAACTAAAATTCTTCATTATCTCCAAACAACTTATTGTTTCCGCGTGAATTTACCATAAACAAACTTAATACACTGGAAAATGCGGCCATTATCCAGAATAGAAAGAAACCACCAGCATAAACCCATTCAATACTTACCGGGATATAACCAAATATGCTTATATCCGCAGGTTCTACTAGCGCAAATACCACACCGCTTAACAACCCGGCCGCTAAAAAAGACGGCCATACAATCCACATTATGGTACGCATATAAACCCCCCGTTTGTTATTTGAGTTTTCTTTCTTCCACTTCCGGTTCTGCGTCAAACCTGGGAATATCTTTGCCATCTTTACTGACAAAAAGCCCCTGCTTGACGCCATCCAACCTGACTTGCTGATCTACATTCGTTGATAATGCCAGTACAATTGTAATGATGCAACCAATTATTGCCAGTGCCGGCCCTGCCATTAAAATCCATGGCCAAGGCTCCTTGTACCAGGGATTAACATCAAGATCATTATCGTTGTAGGTTGACATATCAATTTCCAGCTAAAATTTAATTAGGAACAAAGAAGCTTGTTTTCTCTTCTGCCTTAAGTTCAACGTCTTCACTTTCCAGCGTCTCGACTTTCAGCTCAAGATCATACAGACCAGGCTTAACCTCTTCCAGAGGAACCTGGACAACCAGTGGCACCCACTCATTGGCAAACGGCGCAACAGTCACAACAGCATTATCCTTGTCACCCGCACGGACATGGGCTTTCTCAATATCCTTGCCTTTGGCGGTAATCTCAAGGTCTAGCGGCTGTTCTGTCATATTAATGATCTGTACGCGATAAACGTTTTCTATTAAACCTCCCGGCACTTCACGTCCCAATGCCCCGCGATCACGCATGATATCCATCCGTAACGGTGTACGCATGGCAACAGAGGCCAGGAAAGCGATGATAAAAAATGCCAGCAATGTCAGGTAAACATAAACCCGGGGCTTGAACAGACGTTTCCTTGCCTGTTTATTATCAAGGCCTTCAAGCATGCCATTTTCAGAAGTATAACGGATCAGGCCTTTTGGATAATTCATTTTATCCATAATCTGGTCACAGGCATCGATACAGGCACCACAGCCAATACACATATATTGCAGGCCATTACGGATATCGATGCCAGTTGGACAGACCTGTACACAGACAGTACAGTCAATACAGTCACCAAGACCAAGCTCATGGTGATCTACCTTGCGTGAGCGTCCACCACGAGGTTCGCCACGAATCTTGTCATAAGTAACCACAAAAGTATCTGAGTCAACCATTACGCTTTGGAAACGAGCGTAGGGGCACATGTATTTACAAACCGACTCTCGCAGGAATCCAGCCATACCCCAGGTTGCTATTGAATAGAATATCATCCAGAACCATTGCCATGGACCCAATTCCAGATTGAATAAATCAGCACCCAACTCACGGATGGGAGCAAAATAACCGATAAAGGTTGAACCCGTCCACCAAGCCAAGGCAATCCACAATATATGCTTGGTTGCCTTAATACGAAACTTGCGGAACGACCAAGGTTCTTCATCAAGGCGAATACGGGCTACCCGATCACCTTCCACCTTGCGTTCTATCCACATGAAAATTTCGGTATATACCGTTTGTGGACAGGCATATCCACAGAACAGGCGTCCGGCCAGTGCCGTAAACAGGAACAGGCCGTAAGCGGAAATAATAAGTATGACGGCCATATAAAACACATCTTGCGGCCACAACACCATACCAAAAATATAAAACTTGCGGGCGCCCAAGTCGAACAAAACAGCCTGACGGTCATTCCATTGCAACCATGGCAACCCATAAAAAATAATCTGGGTAAAAAGAACGAGAATGATCCTCCAGCGTGCGAAGATGCCGGTTACCGATCGAGGGTATATTTTTGCCCTGAATTCCTCAATAACCCTACTGCTTTCTTCCTCGGTCAACCCTGCTGAACTTGACACCTGAGCGGTACGCTGCATTTGCACGGGTTGCCATGCCGGAGCCTGTTCCGAATCTCTGCCTTCGGTACTTCGATCATTACTCATTCTTTCTTCCTTGATTTACTGCTTATTGCGCTGCTGCCTCTTTATTGGAGAGACTCCATACATACGATGTCAACATACGGATCTGGTCGGGTGTGAGAAGATTTTTCTGCGCAGGCATAAGACCTTCACGTCCGTTCAGGATAGTATTGACAATGTTATCTTTGGAACTGCTACTCAACCAGATGTTATCAGTCAGATTAGGCGCACCCAGGGCTTTATTGCCTTTAGCATCAGCACCATGACAGGCGACACAAAACTGATTGAACGTTACCTGACCTGCCGGCACCAGCGTAGCGTCATGTGACAGCCCTGAAAGTGAACGGACATAGTTGGCCACTTCCTCGGCTTTTGCCTGGGGAATTGCCGCACCCAAAGGAGCCATGATGCCATGACGACCTTCTGTGATGGTTTGCAGGATGACCTCGGGTTCACCACCGTACAACCAGTCATTATCAGTCAGGTTGGGATAGTTGGGCTGGCCTTTGGCATCTGAACCATGACATTGTGCGCAGTTATTCAGAAACAACCGTTCACCAATCACGTGAGCCTCAGAGTTTTTAACCAACTCATCAATAGGCATTGCTGCAAACTTCTCGTAGATTGGCGCAATGGTCTTCAGATACTCGGCACGTTCATCTTCCACCTGCTTGGCGGCTGTATAGCCAACCAAACCAGGGTTTGAGCCCAGTCCCGGATACAGGAACATAATACTAAGCCCAATAACACACAAGCCAACGTACATGATGATCCACCAACGGGGGATCGGTGTATTCAACTCACCAATTCCATCCCATATGTGGCCCGTACTTTCCTCACCTTTGGGAGCGCCACCCAGCCAAGACCGTTGCGTGAACAACAACCATAGACAAAATGCAACACCACCCAGTGCAATGATGGAAATCCAGTAACTCCATCCAATGCTCACGAAATCACTCATGATCCATACCCCTTATTCCGATTTCCTTGATCTGATCCTTCATCTGGCAATTCGAATGGCAACATTGCCGCTTCGTCATTGTCCTTGACACGGTGCTTTGACCATGCCCACCAGATGATTCCAAAAAACATCAACATTGATATGACGGTAAATACACCATTTATGATAGCCATATCAGTTAGCCCCCGGTAGTAACTGCCTGTGTTGCAGGTTGGGCAGTTTCTTTGGCGCGTAACGCGTTGATAAAGCCAACACCAAGACTTTGCAGGTAAGCAATAACAGCATCTTCCTCTGTTTTGCCGGCAAGTTCTTTATTGGCATTGGCAATCTGCTCATCGGTATATGGAACACCCAGCTTGCGCAGTGCATTCATACGAGGTCTCAGATCAACGTTGGAAATATCTTTATGTTGCAACCAGCTATATCCTGGCATATTGGACTCTTTAACCAGAGCACGCGGATCACGCAGGTGAAGCCTGTGCCAGTCGTCAGAATAACGGCCACCCACACGGGCAAGGTCTGGACCGGTACGTTTTGAACCCCACAGGAATGGGTGATCGTAAACGGACTCACCAGCCAGGGAGTAATGACCGTAGCGCAACACTTCGGATTGCAACATGCGTACCTGTTGTGAGTGACAGCCTACACAACCTTCCTTAATGTACACGTCACGCCCTAGCAATTGCAAGGGGGTGTAAGGTTTTACCCCATCGGCAGGTTGTGTGGTTGAGTGCTGGAAGAATAAAGGAACAATTTGCACCAGTCCGGCAAATGAAATTACCAGGATACTGAGAATAATCATTATCCCAATATTCTTCTCAATGGTTTCGTGTGAGAAAAAGCTTTTTGATTTATTAGCCATTAGAGTTCTCCTAATTACACTGTTGCAGGAGCACCAACTGCTGATGCTTGGTGAGAATCTTCAGAAGAACCAACCGGCACTGCAGGATTAACAGGTTTTTGCCCTTTGATGGTGATAATAACGTTGTACAACATGACAATCACACCAGCCAGGAAGCAAGCACCACCCGTGAAACGAATGATATACAGCAGATACTTGGATTTAAGCGCCTGCACAAATGCATAAGTCATGGTTCCATCAGGTTCAACAGCACGCCACATCAGGCCTTCCATTACACCGGCAATCCACATTGAAGCGATATACAGGACCACACCGATGGTGGCGATCCAGAAGTGGGCTTCCACCAGGGATTTGCTGGCCATGGCTTCACGGCCCCACAAACGGGGAATCATGTAATACAAGCTACCAAAAGTAATCATGGCTACCCAACCCAACGCACCGGAGTGAACGTGAGCAACGGTCCATTCGGTATAGTGAGACAAAGCGTTCACTGAGCGAATAGACATCATTGAGCCCTCAAAGGTAGACATACCATAGAAAGACAATGCAACAACCATGAACTTCAGGACTGGATCTGTCCTTAGTTTATGCCAGGCACCTGACATGGTCATGATACCGTTGATCATACCGCCCCATGATGGCGCAAGCAGAATCAGGGAGAATGCCATACCCAGACTTTGGGTCCAGTCGGGAAGCGAGGTATACAGCAAGTGATGAGGGCCGGCCCACATGTAGGTAAAGGCCAATGACCAGAAGTGAACAATCGATAAGCGGTAAGAATACACCGGACGGTTAGCCTGTTTAGGCACAAAGTAATACATCATGCCAAGGAAACTGGTTGTCAGGAAGAAACCAACCGCGTTGTGGCCATACCACCACTGAACCATTGCATCTTGTACACCCGCATAAGCAGAGTAAGACTTGAACCAGCCCCAAGGCATTTCAATATTGTTAAAAATGTGCAGAACGGCAATGGTCAGGATATATGAACCAAAGAACCAGTTTGCCACATAAATATGTTTTACCTTACGCTTGACAATGGTTCCGAAGAAAACAATTGCATAAGCAACCCAGACCAATGTGATCAGGATATCAATAGGCCATTCGAGCTCGGCATATTCTTTACTGGACGTAAAGCCTGCTGGCAAAGAAATGGCAGCACCGACAATAACCAGCTGCCAGCCCCAAAAGGTGAATGCAGCCAGTTTGTCACAAAACAAACGGGTTTGACAGGTACGCTGCACGACATAGTATGACGTTGCAAACAAACCGCTACCACCAAAGGCAAAAATTACCGCGTTGGTATGTAAGGGACGAAGACGCCCGTAACTTAACCAATCAACCAGATTCAGATTGGGCCAGATAAGTTGTGCGGCAATAAAAACACCGACAAACATCCCCACAATCCCCCAGATCACCGTCATAATGGCGAACTGCCGAACCACCTTGTAATTGAAGGTGTCAGCTTCACTAACAGTTGCGTTTTGAGTACGCATAGACCATCCTCTCTAAAAATTACTACTCATTTGTATGTGATACCGATAAGAATCATGAAACATTTCTACAAATTTGGTTTGACTTGAGTCAACAAGACAAGAATCCAGAGCAATTTATACCCATGTCGACCCGCATTCTACATGAACTCTTGTTAAAACAAGCTCTCGTGTCGCAATACAACAAAGCGAGCTATTTAGCAGGAGAATTATTATGTATGATTTGAGTCATTATCTTCGAGAATGGATTTCCCATTCTCTTCTGTATCATCAAACTGACCGGAGAACACCGCCCAATACAGTGCAACACCGATACCGATCACAAATAAAAATGAAATGGGAAGCAATAAAAATAAAGATTCCATTTCATTTATCCCTGGACGGCTTTCCCTGCCGTCCAATCAGGGCCAATGATGAAGCCCTGATTATGGAATTTTTTATATAAACGCCATGAGTTCCAGGCCACTGCCAAGGAAGATACCAGCATGGTAATGGCCGCGACCCAAGGCGCCACCAACCCGAACATGGCCAACGGTGCCATGAGAATATGCCACGCCAGAGAACCATAAAGATTTTGATTGGCGGTTTTTCGGGTAAGACTTAATACGAATTCTTGTTGTTCCGGGGAAAAACTGTGATTATTGAGAAAGATTGCACGAGCGGCGGAGGAAGCCGTAGGAACCGCCATAGACAGCGCACAGGGGCAACTCATGACGAATAACGCAACCAGTACAGGCAAGGCATGTGCCGGATCGATAAACAGATACCAGACAATGCCACTGACAATAGCCAGCAATATTTGAATAATGACAAATGCAAAAGCGATTTTATCGGCTTTTGCTGTCATAACAGTACGCGCCAGCTCTAGTTTGGCTGGTGTACCTATTCCAGAATACCGGGCCGACTGTTCGGCACAGAATTCAAGATAACGGGCTGTTAACAAAAATGCCACAAACATGGCAACAGATTCGAAATAAACTTCACCCTGCTGGTTAACGGTAGCAATAACACTAGGAATAAACGCGGTAAGAATACCCAGTGCAACTGGCCAGTCCATGTTAACGCGCATTGAATGTGAAGGTGATTTCTTGAAAACGCCCTGCCAGATTGGCCAGGCACAATAAAAAAGGACAGGCATGGTTAGCGCAAAACTGAGCCAGTTCATGATAATGATAGCTGCATCAAGCATGGCCAGGCTTTCTGTACCGATGTAATCGCCACGCACATAACCGGGAAATGCGAACATCATTACCTGCATCATGACCAACCAGGCAATACCAAGACTTGCAAGCATGTGACGGCGTTTTTGCCGCTCATGATCTGGCAGGTCTTTAGGAATTGAAAAAATGGAGGCGGCTTTCATAGCATAGGATAGTACTAATTAATTGTCCAAGCCGTCTTGATAATTATCAAGACGATGCAGATTCATGAGCAACAATTGGGAAAAACCCAACAAGTCTATGATTTTATATGTCAAAATAGCCGGTTTTGTTTTCAATAACCAGCTATTTCCATTGCACTGTCGTGTTTTGTTAATTTAATTAAACACGCCCTGAGACAAATAGCGATCTCCACGGTCGCAGACAATATAAACAATTGTAGCATTCCGGGTACGCTGCGCAACACGCAAGGCAGCAACCAGTGCACCCGCTGCGGATATACCACCAAATATCCCCTCTTCTGCGGCCATCCGACGCGCCATGTTTTCAGCCTCTTCCTGACCAATCAACTCAAAGCTATCCACCCCTTTAGGATTGTATATTTTGGGCTGATATTCTTCCGACCATTTCCTAATGCCAGGTATGGATGCTCCCGGTGCTGGCTGGGCCCCCACAATTTCGATGGCAGGATTTTTTGACTTGAGATAAGAACCAGTACCCATAATGGTACCCGTTGTACCCATGGCACTGACAAAATGCGTTATTTCGCCGTTGGTTTGCTGCCAGATCTCAGGACCGGTTCCTTCTATGTGTGCCAACGGGTTATCTGGATTGGCAAATTGATCAAGTACTAGCCCCTTGCCTTCGGACTGCATCCTCATGGCCAAGTCACGGGCATACTCCATGCCACCCTGCTCAGCCTTGGTGAGTATGAGCTCCGCCCCATAAGCCTTCATGGACGCACGACGCTCCAGGGAAAGGTTGTCTGGCATGATGAGTATCATTTTATAGCCGCGGACAGCAGCAGCCATCGCCAATGCAATGCCAGTATTGCCACTGGTTGCTTCGATAAGCGTATCACCCGGTTTTATTTGCCCCCTGGCTTCTGCATGCCGGATCATGGACAAAGCAGGCCTGTCCTTGACCGAACCGGCTGGATTGTTACCTTCAAGCTTTGCCAGAATAACATTACCCCTGGGATCACCCAAGGCCCCAGGAAGGCGTTGCAACCTTACCAACGGTGTATTACCGATGATGTCTTCAATAGTAGGATAAGTTTTATTCATAGTGGTGAAATCATATACCATTTTTATTCAAGACCACTATTCTTTTTCCACCCACTCTGCATTTCCCGCTCTTGGCTTGATCAATTTTGGCTCCGCCGCAGAAATCGGACGTTGTTTTTCTTTTTTATTAACCGGCCAAACCTGATGAACTGCATTATCTACACTTTTCCCAGGCAAAGACCCGCCCTTTATTTGCAAACCGGCATCAAACAGCTTATTAGCCTTTTTGACACCAATTCCTTTCACTCTTAGTGATAAATCCTGCCTAGACAAGAAAGGGCCACCCCTTTGCCGCTCCCGGATGATGTTTTCAGCAGTTTTCAGTCCAATCCCCTTGATGGAAACCAACTGCTCACGACTGGCCGAATTGAGATCAACCGCCCATGCCATACTGCATACACCTACCCAGAGGAAAACCGCAAAGCAACAGGATACGAATTGCTGTAGTCCTTTCATAACAGCCCCAATCTCTACAAAGATGGCATCATCCTATATTTTCCAGCCTGACAGACACAAACATGAATAAAAAAAGCCATCTGTATTTTTACAGATGACTTGAAATTAATTGTTAACGAAAATTAAATCAGAACCGTTATTTAGTGTTCTGGCGCAAGGCTTTGACATAACGACTGACACCCGTTTCAACATCAAGCATGTCCGCGGTATAGCCAGCCTGGCGCAAGGCCGTCAAATCAGCCTGGGTAAAACTTTGGTATCTGCCTTTAAGATCTTCGGGGAAAGGCGTATAGCGAATCAGGCCAGCCTGAACCAATTCTTCCAATGATAAAGCTGCCTCACCACGTTCTTCCCTAAGCGTATTAACGACAGCCTTGGCAACATCGTTAAATGGCTGCGCACGCCCCGAACCACAATTAAAAATGCCTGATTTTTCAGGGTGCTCAAGAAAATACAAATTAACGGCCACCACATCTTCAACAGAAATGAAATCGCGGCTTTGCTGCCCATCCCCATAACCATCCCAACCACCAAACAGGCGCACATGCCCCTCTTTAAGAAACTGGTTCATATTATGGAAAGCCACTGATGCCATTCTTCCTTTATGCTGCTCGTGAGGTCCATAAACATTAAAATACCTCAAGCCAACCACCTGCGCCGTGAGGTTATTCATGCGGCTACGCAACACTTGATCAAACAGGAATTTTGAATATCCATACACATTCAGGGGTGCTTCGTTTTCAAGACTCTCGGTATAAACCGGTCCGGCACCATACACGGCTGCGGATGAAGCATAAATGAATGGAATTGAACGCGCCTGGGCAAAATTGCATAACTCCAGCGTTACGCGATAATTGTTATCCATCATGAAATGGCCATCACGTTCGGTTGTATCGGAACATGCTCCCTGATGAATAATGGCTTTAATATTACCGACATTGCCATTGCTGATATGCTTGCGAAAATCATCTTTATGAATGTAATCGGCAATTTGACAATCGCGTAAATTAATGAATTTATCACCATCGGTAAGATCATCAACCGCCACAACGCGAGTTATTCCCTTTCGATTCAGGCCCCGCACAATATTGCTGCCAATAAAGCCGGCTGCCCCAGTTACTACTATCATAACAATTCCTCCGCACTTACTATAGATGTACCTAATTTGCCCACCACAATACTACCGGCCTTGTTGGCCCAATAGATTGCCTGCGGCCAATCCAGGCCCGCCGCCTTAGCCACTGCCAATGTTGCCAAAACGGTATCTCCCGCACCGGAAACATCAAAAACTTCTTGCGCCAAGGCATCCTCATGAAAACGACCCTGCTCGTTAAACAAAGTCATGCCCTGCTCCGAACGGGTTATCAGCAATGCCTCGAGTGAATACTCCTTGCGCAAGGCCTGCGCCAGCTCATTCAATTTTTCTTCAGAATCCCAGCAACCAACCGCCTGCTGCATCTCCGACCGATTGGGCGTGACAAGACTGGCATGACGATAACGGGCATAATTGTCACCCTTGGGATCAACCAGCACGGGAATTTTATTTTCCACCGCATGGGCAATCATGGCTTCAACATGCGTTAAAGCACCCTTGGCGTAATCGGAAAGCACCAATACATCATGTTGTTCAATCAATGCCTTGGCTTTTTCATCAAGCATTTGCAGGGCTGATGGCTGCGGTGGATATTCAAAATCTATCCTGAGCAGTTGCTGCTGTCGCCCCAATACGCGCATTTTCAACGTGGTATGCAGGCTTTTATCCTGAATAAGATAGGGATCTATTCCTGCCTCATCGGCCAGATACTGAATTTGCCCACCCGCCTCATCGGGACCGACAATACCCAGCAATGAAGCTTTTGCGCCCATCGCAACAATATTTCTGGCAACGTTAGCCGCACCTCCCAGCCGATCTTCACGACGGGCCACCCTTACCACCGGTACCGGTGCTTCAGGTGAAATGCGTTCGACCTCGCCAAACCAGTAACGATCAAGCATCAGGTCACCAATCACCAGGATTTTTTTCTTTTTGATAATTTCCAGTGGAAATGAATCCATCACATTTCTTCCAGTTTTTTCGGCTGATAAGTTTCCCACATATTGCAGCCCGGACATTGCCAGTAAAACACCCTTGCCTCAAAGCCACAGGAACTGCAGCTATACCTGTCAAGCCTTTGCGTATGCTTGTGGATCATTTTGTGCAAAAGGGACAGCTCCACATCAGGTAAGATCCTGGCAGCTTGCCCCGGCTTTTCTCCGGCCGCCAATGCTTTCAACTCAACCTCAAGAAGCTTATCAAGACCCAGCAAAGAGGGATGCAACCTTAATGATTCCGAGGCAAAATGCCAGGCTTGCTCCACACCTTGTTGTTCACGCAGCTCACTGAACACGATTTTAAACAAGTCCAGTGAAGGGTGATCCATGTACTGCCGTTTTAATATATCCAGCCCCGAAGCGGCCTGCTGGCTTGCCTTATAGTTTGCCAGCAAATCACCCGCAATCAAACCGACGAATTCTGGCGCATTGGCCACAACACCTTCCAGGCATTTTCTTTCAGCCAGTCCATCACCCTGTATTTTCATTAATTTTGCCCTGAGCATGGCAATCCGCACGGCCGCAGCATTGGAGCGCAGCGCTCCCTTCTGTTTGACCAGTGCCTGTTCGGCCTTTTTCAATTCTTCATTGATATAAGCAAGATCAGGCTGTTTGGACTGCATGGATTGCTGGGCCAGCTCACAATGATAGTGAATAAGCTGTGGAATGGGCTCATCCAGAATTTGGTGAAGATGCTTGACGGCCTCGATAGCCTTGGGCCAATCGTGTTCAGCCTCGTAAATGCGAATAAGCGAACGGTTTGCCGACACGGCAAAACTGCTATCAAGCACCGCCTTGTAGGCCTGTTCGGCACGATCAAACATACCCGCCTTGAAAAAATCCTGGGCCAACTCATGCTGAGCGTGATCCCGGTCATTTTTGGGCAAATCAGCACGCGACAGCAAGCTTTGGTGCACCCTGATCGCCCGCTCTATTTCTCCACGACGGCGAAACAAGCTTCCCAGGGCAAAATGAAGCTCAATGGTTTCAGTATCAAGCTTTGCCACTTCAACAAAGGCATCAATCGCTTTATCATGATCCTCATTTAACAAAAAATTAAGCCCTTTGAAATAGGAGTCGGGCAATTGTCGTGTTTCAGACATCATTTGCCGCACATCAACTCGCGCAGCGATCCATCCCAAACCAAATAAAATGGGTATAAGTATCAGCCACCAGGCTTCATAATCCACCAAACTATAACTCCTCTAGACCTTTGTAATTGCTGTTGAGTCTGTTTTCTTTGCCTGTACATTACCCGCCTCGGAATACGGGCTGCCTTTACTGGCACCAACATCTTTTTTAAGACGGGCAATTTCACTTTTAAGCTGACCGACCTGACGGGCTTTTTTAATCCGGACCAGGATAGCAAGCAAATAAGCAAACACGGCTCCCAGGAAAAAAGTAACCAGCAATACAACAATCAGGGGAATATTGGTCACTGCCACATCAGAGAAAAACCTGACTGAGACAGGCTCTGTATTTTTCATTGCAAACAACACGACAAGTAAAAATATAATCAGGCGCAATGCCCAAATCAAGTAATGCATGATCCTTTCCTCTTATCCAGAAAAAAAACATTGTAATGCGAAACGGCCTTTTAAAATACCGCATTTTCGTCTTTCATTATTTATAACCAAAAAAAAACCCCGAAGTTTTAACTTCAGGGTTTTTTATTGAACAGATACATCAAATCAACTAAAAATTAGCCACTTTGATATTACCCGATTCAAGATCTTCATGAGCCAAAGATTCTGAATTAAGCTCATTGGCAGCTTTGAATACAGAATCTACACGCTCGCGTAATTCCTTGCCAGCCTTGAAGTGAGGCACCCTTTTACCGGGTACCAACACCTGCTCGCCTGACTTGGGATTACGACCTACCCGTGGAGCACGCAGCGACAACGAAAAGCTGCCAAAACCACGAATCTCGATGCGTTGACCATTTGCCAAGGCATTGGTCAGCGCATCCAGCATGGTTTTAACCGCAAATTCCGCGTCACGTGCAGCAAGCTGTGGATAGCTTGCTGCCAGTGCTTCAATCAACTCTGATTTAGTCACTGTTTATTCGTCTTTAGCTTGATCAAGTTTAGCCTTCAGCAAGGCACCCAGGTTTGTTGTGCCTGAAGAAGCACTTGAATCTGTCATGCGTTGCAGTGCATCTGCTGTTTCAGCATTATCACGTGCCTTGATAGACAGCTGGATTGAGCGGGCCTTACGATCTACGTTCAGGATCATGGCTTCAATATTGTCGCCTTCTTTCAGGACAGCTGTTGCATCTTCTACGCGACCGGTAGAGATTTCTGATGCACGCAGATAACCTTCAACATCCAGAGACAATGTAACAACCGCACCTTTAGGCTCAACTGACTTGATAACGCCAGGAACAACCGCACCTTTATCGTTTGAAGATACGTAGTTGTTGAATGGATCGCCTTCCAGCTGTTTGATACCCAAAGAGATACGCTCTTTTTCAGTATCGATAGCCAGAACAACCGCATCAATTTCGTCGCCTTTCTTGAAGTTGCGAACCGCTTCTTCACCAGAGTCAGTCCATGAAAGGTCAGACAAGTGAACCAGGCCATCGATACCGCCAGGCAGACCAATAAACACGCCGAAGTCAGTAATTGACTTGATGGCACCGTGAACTTTATCGCCACGTTTGAAGTTAATGGCAAAATCTTCCCATGGGTTAGCGCGGCACTGTTTCATACCCAATGAAATACGACGACGATCTTCGTCGATTTCAAGTACCATGACTTCAACTTCTTCACCCAGGCTGACAACTTTACGTGGATCAACGTTTTTGTTCGTCCAATCCATTTCGGAAACGTGAACCAGACCTTCAATGCCGGTTTCAACTTCTACGAAAGCACCGTAATCGGTCAGGTTGGTAACTTTACCAAACAGGCGTGTACCTTGTGGGTAACGACGTGCCAGACCGACCCAAGGATCTTCGCCCAGCTGTTTGACACCCAATGATACACGGCTCTTTTCCTGATCAAATTTCAGTACTTTGGCTTCCACTTCCTGACCAACAGTCAGTACTTCGGATGGGTGACGTACACGACGCCATGCCATATCAGTGATATGCAACAGACCATCGATACCGCCCAGGTCAACGAATGCACCGTAATCGGTAATGTTTTTAACAATACCGGTAACCACTGAACCTTCTTGCAAGGTTTCAAGCAGTTTTTGACGCTCTTCACCCATGTTCACTTCGAGTACGGAACGACGTGACAGAACAACGTTATTGCGCTTGCGATCAAGCTTGATAACCTTGAACTCCATGGTTTTGCCTTCATAAGGCGTAGTATCTTTTACTGGACGCAGATCAACCAGTGAACCGGGCAAGAATGCGCGAATACCGTTAGTCATGACAGTCAAGCCGCCTTTGACTTTACCGGTGATAGTACCGGTAACCATTTCACCAGACTCAAGCGCTTGTTCAAGAGACAGCCATGCCGACAGACGTTTTGCGCGGTCACGGGAAAGGATTGTGTCTCCGTAGCCGTTTTCGAGCGAATCAATGGCGACAGAAACGAAATCACCTTCGTTTACCTCAAGTTCGCCTTGATCGTTCAGGAATTCTTCCAGAGGGATTAAAGACTCAGATTTTAATCCGGCATTAACAACCACAAAATTGTGGTCGATGCGTACAACTTCTGCTGAAATCACTTCACCTGATTTCATATCCTGGTTTTTAACACTTGCAGCAAACAGGTCTGCAAAGCTTTCGCCACCAATAGCGTCTTGTAAAGTTACGGATGTCATTAAACTATATCCAACGGCCCAACGGGCCTGAAAAAAAAATACACACCAGGAAATACAATTTTCCCGACGGAGTGAATGATATCTTTCATGTGGGTAAAAGTTTGTACCCCTATCCATGAAAGCCCTCAATACAGCAAAACCACAACTGGCTTTGCCTTTATTTACCTACTGCAATGCCAATAAATGCCTTATGCATTTACCTCAGACCAGTAAGCCAATACTTTTGCAACCGATTCCTCTATTGACAGCGCTGAGGAATCAATGATTTTTGCATCTTCGGCTGGCACTAACGGGGAATGGCTTCTATGCATATCCCGTTCATCCCGCGCCTTAAGATCTTCCAACAAGGCCATTAGGTTAGCAGAAATTCCTTTTTCGATCAACTGCTTATAACGCCTTTGCGCCCTTTCGTTGACATCTGCAATCAGAAAAATCTTCAATTTTGCATCAGGAAAAATAACAGTCCCCATATCACGACCATCAGCAACCAGTCCCGGCGCTTTCCTGAACGCACGTTGCCGCTCGAACAACGCCTGACGCAGCAAAGGATAAGTGGCAATCTGGGAAGCCAATGCCCCCACCTCTTCCTGACGTAAAACGTCACTGACATCGTCGTTATCCAACAACACCTGCTGACCGTCAAAACGAACATCAAGGCTACGGGCAACCTCGGCAATCTCCGCCTCGTTGCCTGGCTCAATGCCTTTTCTCATGACCGCCAGTGCACTCAAGCGATACAACATGCCCGAATCAAGCTGGTGCCAGCCAAGGGTTTTGGCGACAATGCCTGCTAATGTTCCCTTGCCTGAAGCACTCGGACCATCAATGGCAATAACAGGTGGCAAGTTTGCGTTTATCATGACGCATTACCTCACAAGGGTCTTGTAAACATCAAAATAGGATGGGAAGGTCTTGGCTACGCAATCAGGATCAAGGATACGCAAGCCCACCGGACCGAACACCGCCAAGGAGAAACACATGGCCATGCGATGATCATCGTAAGTTTCAATATCCGCCGTTTTCCAGCCGGATGCCAATGGCGGCACAACCCTTAACCAGTCAGGGCCCGATGTAACGGTTGCCCCCACTTTTGCCAACTCTTTGTGCATGGCTTCAATCCGATCAGTTTCCTTGACACGCCAGCTACCTATGTTACGCAACAGACAAGGACCATCGGCATACAAGGCCAGGACAGCGGCAGTCATGGCAGCATCAGGCACAAGGTTAAAGTCCTCATCGAAGGCTTTCAGCTTTTCACCTTTTGCCAAATCAGGCCCGCTCACTTCCAGCCAATTATCGCCATAATCAACTTTCCCGCCCATTGCCTGAATGGTTTCAGCAAACCTGATATCCCCCTGAATACTGTCTTTACCCACGCCATTAATACGCACAGGCCCTTTGCCAATAAGCCCCAATGCCATAAAGTACGACGCAGAAGATGCATCACCTTCAATTTCCACTTGACCGGGACTTTTATAAACAGCATCGCAGGCGATAGTAAAACGCGCCCAACCTTGTTGCTGCACCACTACACCAAAGCGGGCCATCATGTTCAAGGTAATCTGGATGTAAGGCTTTGAAATAAGCTCTCCCTCCACCTCAAGGACAACATCTTGCGCGGTTTTTTGTGCAATCAGAGGCGCAACCAGCAACAAGGCAGTAAGGAACTGGCTGGACACAGAGCCTTGCACCTTGACCGACCCATTAATGTTCAATCTGCCCGGCGCAATTTTAAGCGGAGGATACCCCTCATTCTGCTCACAATCGATACGGGCCCCCATTGAGCGCAACGCATCAACGAGATCGCCGATAGGACGTTCATGCATGCGAGGCACGCCATGCAAGCGGTAATTGCCACCCCAGACCGCCAAAGCAGCAGTTAAAGGCCGGAACGCCGTGCCGGCATTACCCAGAAAAATATCAGCTTGCCTATTGGAAAAACCACCCTGACCGCCAATCGTAACCGTTTGCTGGTCATGACGTTCTACCGGGGTACCCAGCGTCTCGAGTGCATTTAACATCACCTTCGTATCATCAGAATCAAGCAATCCACTTATACGCGTTTTGCCTGCTGCCAGCGCAGCGAGCAAAAGCACGCGGTTGGATATGCTTTTCGACCCAGGCAGATTCACCTCGCCACTGGCCGCTACCGAGACACTCAAATCAATGAAAGGCGTACGCATTATTTACCTTCTCCCCATTTCTTGCGGGCCAAAGAGGCCTGTTCCAGCCATGCATGTAAACCTTCAGCATCACTGTTTTGTATCATTGCCCGGGTGCGTTCAAGCACCGGCAAAAAAGCATCTATTTCTTTCAGCATGGCTTCTTTATTGCTTATAAAGATATCCCGCCACATTTCCGGCGAACCACCCGCAATTCTTGTAAAGTCCCGGAAACCCGTACCGGCCAGCGCCAAGGCCAGGCTTGCCGAGTCGGACCGACTCACGACTGACATATAAACGGCAGAGAGATAATGTGGAAAATGGCTGACTGCAGCAAAAATCCGGTCATGCTCTGTCGCAGTGATTTCACGCACGACTGCACCACAGGCCTGCCAACATTGCCTTACTTGTTTAATATCATTATCCGCATTCTCGGGCAATGGCGTCAAAATGACATTGCGATTCCAGTACAGCAAAGGATCAGCTGCAGCAGGACCCGATTCATCAGAACCAGCAATGGGATGCCCGGGTATGAACTGCGCAACGCGGTTTCCCAAGGACCGGCGGGCATCATTGATAACCTGTACCTTGGTACTGCACGCATCGGTAATCACCGCTGTTGGCTTAAGCAAAGGGCCAATGACGTCACAAATCCTTCCAAGCACCGAGGCAGGCGTAGAAATCAAAATAAAATCCGACGTTTTACCTGCCTCCTCAAGGGTGGCAATGCGATCAATCAAGCCCAGTTGTAACGCCCTTTCAAGGCTGGCCTGATCCCGCCCTACGCCTAACACGCATCCTACATGACCACCATTTTTAAGCGCCTTGGCAAAAGACCCGCCAATAAGGCCCACTCCAACCACGCTGACCACAGGTATAAAGAACGATTCAGCCGATGTGGCCAACGTGTCATTCACCGACATACATTACCTTTATTGCAGGGGATAAGAGCCGAGAATCTTAAAGAAAGCGGATTTTTTTTCAAGCTCTAGCAATGCCTTGGCAACATTTTCATCATTGCGATGACCAAGAATATCAACATAAAAATAATATTCCCACTGACCGGTACGGGCCGGGCGTGACTCGAAGCGGGTCATTGACACATTATTCTGGACAAAGGGACTAAGCAAGTCATACACCGCGCCAATCCGATTGGGCACAGCAAAAATAAGACTTGTTTGGTCTTTACCACTTTGCAGGGAATCCAGATGTCCAATTGCGAGGAATCGGGTTTTATTGTTGGGATCATCCTGAATGCCTGCCGCAACAATTGGCAGATTCCAGATAAGCGCCGCAGCCTCTCCGGCAATTGCCGCAACGGTAGGATCTAGTGCCGCATGCCTGGCTGCCTCTGAATTACTGGCCGCCGGCACCCTTTTTACATTGGGGTAATGTTGCTGCAACCAATTATGACATTGCGCCAAGGCCTGCGGATGCCCCATGATGACACTGACATTATCCATATCACCGCCTTGTGTCATTAAACAATGACGAATAGCGATAATACGTTCCCCATGCACCTTAAGAGTGGTGGACAAAAGCAAATCCTGTGTCCGGTTGACCGCCCCTTCCGTCGAATTCTCTACAGGAACCATGCCTACATCAGCCTGCCCTGCTTCTACAGCACGAAACACCTCATCAAAGGAAGGACAAGGCAATTTCTGTATCGCATGGCCATAATATTCAAATGCGGCCTGCTCTGAAAACGAACCCTCTGGCCCAAGATAGGCAACCGTCAAGCCACGCTCAAGCCCACGGCAGGCCGATATGATTTCAGCCCATACAGCATGCACAGACTCGCGAGGAAAAACACCACGCTCATTGAGCGTCTGCAAACGACGGATAATTTGCGCCTCGCGCTCGGGTTTAAGCACAGGACCATCAGCCTGGAACTCATGCTTTATCTTACCCACATCCATGGCTGCCTGAGCACGTTGATTCAACAAACTCAGTATTTCATGATCGATACTATCTATTCGCTCACGCAGCGGCTTAAGCTTTTCCTGCAGCAATTTATCCATGTTGGCGTTCAAACTCTTTAAGGTAATCAACAAGGGCCAGCACCCCTTCCATAGGCATGGCATTATAAATGGAAGCGCGCATGCCACCGACTGATTTATGGCCTTTCAAGTTCAATAAATGCTGTTTTTGGGCACCCTCAAGAAAAGCAGCGTTCAGCTTGTCATCACACAAAGTAAATGGCACGTTCATGCGGGAACGGTATTCAGGCTGCACCGAGTTGCGATAAAAATCACTGCTATCAAGCTGCTTGTACAAAGCCTGCGCCTTGCTGATGTTTTCAGACTCGATGGCAGCAAGTCCGCCTTTAGCCAGCAACCACTTGAACACCAACCCGGCAACATAAATCGCATAAGTTGGTGGCGTATTAAAACGTGAACGCTCACGGGCCACATTGACATAATCAAAGGCACTTGGACAATAGGGCAAGGCATGACCCAATAAATCGCGATGCAAAATGACAACCGTGACACCGGCAGGGCCGGCATTTTTTTGCGCACCGGCATAGACCATGCCAGTCTGCCTTACATCTAACGGACGAGACAGAAAATGGGAAGATACGTCCACGACCAATGGAACCGTACCAGCACCTATGGCTTGCATATTGGGCAAGGCACCAATCTCAACGCCACCGATAGTTTCGTTACTGCAATAATGCAAATATGAAGCATCCGGGCTGACTTTCCATTCCTCGAAAGCTGGCACCCAAGTCCAGGGCTCATACATCTGGCCATTGATTTCCCTGGCCTGATGGCTTTGTGCGGCAATGCGGACGGTGCCGTAACGAGTTGCCTCTTTATAGGACTTGCCAGACCAAATGCCGGTTAACACATAGTCTGCCGAATGTGATGCGTTTCTTGCAATCAAGTTCATGGGCAATATGGCATTTTCAGCCGTTGCACCGCCCTGCATGAACATGACCGCATAATCCTCAGGGACGTCCAGCAAAGTACGCAAGTCATCTTCAGCCTCGTCACAAATTTGCGTAAATTCAGGGCCTCGGTGGCTCATTTCCATTACTGACTGACCACTACCATGCCAATCGAGCATTTCCTCGGCGGCCTGCTGCAAAACTTCGCGGGGAAGCATGGATGGTCCTGCTGAAAAATTCCAATATTGCTTATTCATAACCGCTTTCACTTATTCATCTATTGAAGGTTGAGAATCATCCTGATCCGGAACAGCACCGGAAGCATCATCAGGCGCTTCAGAAATGGCATCTGACACCACCTCGTCATCATTATCGACATCACTTTCAACAACCCGTCGCACACCCGACAACAGGCTTCCATCATCAACGTTAATAAGGGTAACGCCCTGTGTTGCCCGACCCATTTCACGAATTTCGGATACCCGGGTCCGTACCAGGACCCCACCTGTCGTGATCAGCATGATTTCATCATCCGGTTCAACCAGGACAGCCCCCACCACCTTGCCATTGCGGGCACTGGTTTGAATAGCAATCATACCCTTGGTACCACGTCCATGACGGGTATATTCCGTGATAGAGGTCCGCTTGCCAAACCCGTTTTCGGTGGCCGTTAACACGCTTTGCGTTTCATCACCGGCAACCAGCAGAGAAATCACGCTTTGTCCGTCTTCAAGGTTCATGCCGCGAACACCGCGCGCCGTACGCCCCATTGGACGCACATCGTTTTCATCAAAACGCACGGCCTTGCCGGCATCAGAGAACAGCATGATATCGTGTTCGCCATCGGTCAGATCCGCGCCGATCAGGTGATCTCCTTCATCAAGGGCCACTGCGATAATGCCGGCCTTGCGAGGATTGGAGAAGTCGGAGAGCGGTGTCTTTTTAACCGTGCCACGCAAGGTTGCCATGAATACGTAACGGTCATCAACAAATGCCTTGACCGGCAAGACCACCGTAATTTTTTCACCATCAACCAAGGGGAACATATTCACGATTGGACGTCCGCGTGAGCCACGGGTACCTTGCGGCACTTCCCAGACTTTCAACCAATAGACGCGTCCGTGATCAGAGAAACACAACAGGTAATCATGCGTATTGGCAATAAACAACTGGTCGATCCAGTCATCTTCTTTCATGGCCGTTGCCTGTTTGCCCCTGCCGCCCCGTTTTTGGGCTCGGTATTCGGACAAAGGCTGGCTTTTGATATAACCGCTATTTGACAAGGTCACCACCATATCAGCGGGTGTAATCAGGTCTTCGGTGTCAAGCTCTGTGGCATTGGCTTCGATGACCGAACGGCGCTCATCTTTAGCATTCGTTGAAAACTCTGTCTTGATGAGCAGCAGTTCGTCAGCAATGATGGTGGTAATTCGTTCGGGTTTTGCCAAAATATCAAGCAGATCTGAAATGGTTTCCATGATCTCTTTATATTCATTGACGATCTTGTCCTGCTCCAGGCCTGTCAGGCGCTGCAAACGCATGTTCAGGATTTCCTGGGCCTGCACATCGCTTAGGCGATACAAGCCATCTGCCTGAATACCAAATACAGAAGCCAGTCCTTCGGGACGATAAGAAGCACTTCCGCCCAGCACGCCACCGTTATCAGCATCGGCACGGGCCAGCATTTCCCTGACCAGGGAAGAGTCCCAACTACGGGCCATCAACTCTTGACGGGCCACCGGTGGTGTGGGGGCTGCCTTGATAATGGTAATAAAATCATCGATATTTGCCAAAGCAACTGCCAGGCCTTCAAGCACATGTCCGCGCTCACGGGCCTTGCGTAACTGGAATACCGTACGACGCGTAACCACCTCACGACGATGTTGCAGGAAGTAATCAACCAGTTGTTTAAGATTCAGCAAACGAGGCTGCCCCTCTACCAGGGCCACCAGGTTCATGCCAAACGTATCTTGCAACTGGGTATGCTTGTACAGATTATTCAGGACCACTTCAGGCACTTCACCGCGCTTGAGTTCAATAACCAGACGCATACCGTCCTTGTCGGACTCATCGCGAATGTCTGAAATACCTTCAATTTTCTTCTCATTGACCAGGTCGGCAATCCGCTCTTGCAAGGTCTTCTTATTGACCTGATAAGGAAGTTCATCAACCACAATAGCCTGACGATTCCCCTTTTCCATGTCTTCAAAGTGCGTTTTCGCACGCATCACAACACGTCCGCGTCCGGTTCGATAACCCTCACGCACACCCGACATGCCATAAATGATGCCCCCTGTGGGGAAATCGGGTGCCGGGATCAACTCCATTAATTCGTCAATGCTGCAACTGGGATTGCGCAGGCAGAACAGGCAACCATCGACCACCTCGGCCAGATTATGTGGCGGGATATTGGTCGCCATGCCTACCGCAATACCCGAGCTGCCATTAACGAGCAGGTTCGGCAACCTGGAAGGCAACAGCAGGGGCTCCTGTTCGCTACCATCATAGTTGGGCCCAAAATCCACGGTTTCCTGGTCTATGTCAGCCAACAATTCGTGAGCAATCTTGGCAAGACGGATTTCCGTGTAACGCATGGCAGCTGCGCTGTCGCCATCGACGGAACCAAAGTTACCCTGTCCATCGACCAGCATGTAACGCAGTGAAAAATCCTGCGCCATACGCACGATGGTATCGTAAACCGCCTGATCGCCGTGAGGGTGATATTTACCGATGACATCACCGACAATACGTGCAGATTTCTTGTATGCCCTGTTCCAGTCGTTGTTGAGCTCATGCATGGCAAACAGCACACGACGATGAACTGGCTTGAGGCCATCCCTGACATCCGGCAAGGCACGACCGACAATCACACTCATAGCGTAGTCAAGATAACTACGACGCATTTCTTCTTCCAACGAAATTGGAAGCGTCTCCTTGGCAAAGGAATCCATATTACTCACAAATTTTTATCTGGTTAGACAAACACACAATAAATGCACTTGCCTATAATGAAAAAGCCAATTTGGGCGAAACGTTGATTCTAACATTTATAGCGTACCGGCAAACATCAATTGGTTGACAGAAAAAGATTTTATTCCAGAAACTCCCGTCTTGATTTCAAATCAATTACTTTAAGTTTTAGGCTTTAAAGCCGTCTTTAAATGCTTAAAGATTTTAATGCCGACCACGCACAAACCCTGCCCCATAGCTTGTTGCTCAAATCCAACAAAATTTGTATATAAACGACAGAATTGAAAAGAACCTTTAAAAATGTTGGGCTTACGCTCTACAAGCCACAGGAAAATCGCGTAAGATCTAATCAAGAACACGGGAAAATCTAGTTTAACCCTTTGAATGAACATTCAAGCGTTGCTATACTGACCCTGATTTCCAATCATGCGGCGGGTTTCGCTGCGAGTCATTTTTTAGCTTTCAAGCTCAACGAGGAGAAACATGAATAAGCCCTCTAAATTCGCATTAGCATTCGCCGTGGTTGCTGCCGCAACTTCTGGCGTAGCATCAGCGCAAACTGTCGACAATTGGGTAAACCCATACGGTCTGGTTTGGATGAACGGCACAAATGAACATTGCTGGCGCGACAACTTCTGGACACCTGCAACAGCCGCTCAAGGTTGTGGCGCAGAACGCGTAGCCGACATCACAGCACAAAAAGTAACATTTAACGCTGATACTTTCTTTGACTTCGACAAATCCACCCTGAAACCTGAAGGTCGCAAGATCCTTGACCAGGTTGCTGAGCAGACTAAACAACTGAACCTTGAATCAGTTATTGCTGTTGGATACACCGACTCTATCGGTACAGCACAATACAACCAAGGCTTGTCAGAGCGTCGCGCTGCATCAGTCAAAAACTACCTGATCTCCCAAGGCGTTCCTGCTGATCAGATTATCGCTTCAGGTAAAGGCGAAAACGACCCGATTGCATCAAATGCAACTCGTGAAGGTCGCGCTAAAAACCGTCGCGTAGAAATCGAAATCGTCGGTTCACGCAAGTAATCGCAGGCAGTTTAATTTTGCCTACAGTAAAAAGCCCCCATCTGGGGGCTTTTTACTGCCTGCCTTCCGGACAGTTTTTCTTGGCCTATGATAAACTTGGGTTCTTACGGTTTACATCCCGATTATTTTCAGGTTTCAAGAACAAGATCCTATGAATACTTCCGCCCCCACTTCCGAACCCATCAATGCTGATCCGGCTGAATTGGAAAAATTCAGCGCCCTGGCTTCCAAATGGTGGGACCCCACCAGTGAATTCAAGCCATTACACGCCATCAATCCACTCAGGCTTGAATGGATTCAATCATTAGCAGGCCCCCTGGCCAACAAAACCATCATTGATGTAGGGTGCGGCGGAGGCATACTCTCGGAAAGCATGGCGGCAACCGGCGCCAAAGTGACAGGCATAGACCTTGCCCAAAAGTCACTGACTGTTGCAAAATTGCACGGACTTGAATCAGGTATAAAAGTAGAATACCTTAAAGTGGCAGTTGAACAAATCGCCCAGGAACGCACGGCACAATACGATGCGGTCACCTGCATGGAAATGCTGGAACATGTCCCCGACCCGGCATCCATCATTGACGCCTGTGCAAAATTGGTTAAACCAGGTGGCTGGGTATTTTTCTCCACACTTAACCGAAACATGAAATCTTTCATGTATGCCATTATAGGAGCCGAGTACATAATGAATCTGCTTCCCAAAGGAACACATAATTACGGCAGTTTCATCAAACCCAGCGAACTGGTTTCCTCTGCCCGTAATGCAAAACTTGAATTAATCAGCATGAAAGGACTGGAGTACAATCCTCTGACCGAGAAATATAAACTCAGCAGTGATACTTCAGTTAATTATTTAATAGCGACCCGTAAATGCGAAGAATAGTTTTCTTTGATTTTGATGGCACCTTGGTTGACAGCGCTCCGGATCTTGCACATGCGGCCAATTTACAACGTATCCGCAAGGGCCTGCCTGCCCTTGAATATGCTGCCTTAAGGCCATATGCCTCTCAAGGCGCACGAGGATTGCTTGGCGCTGCACTGAACCTGCTGCCTGATCATGATGAGTACGAAGCAGTACGCCAGCAGTTCTTGCAGGATTATAAAAGCTGCATGACCAATCACAGCCAGCTGTTTGCCGGCATCAATGAACTGCTGGACAAAATCAACCAGAACAATATGGGTTGGGGTATTGTCACCAACAAAGCGGCAGACCTGTCCTTTCCCATGTTCGACCATTTCCAGCTCACATCCCGCAGTGCCGCCAATGTGTGCGGAGACACCACACCCTACTCCAAACCTCATCCTGCCCCTTTGTTACATGCAGCACGGCTTGCCAACAGCCTGCCCGAGCATTGCATCTACATTGGTGATGACGAGCGTGACATCATCGCTGGCAAAGCTGCCAATATGGCCACCATTGCCGTTTCCTACGGATATTGCAACAATAAAGACAGCATACATGAGTGGCAGGCCGACCTTACCGTACACAGCGTCGATGAGCTTTGGGATGCGATTGCACACCTGACTCAAAAAAATGGGGTTAAAAATGGTTAATTCCTGGCATTGGGCCTCCTTGAAATTCTTACTGGCATCTTCCACGCTACTTTCGGGCTGTGTTCTTAACCCCGGTCCGGGTAGCCTGAACCTGGACCCCGATGGAAAGCCCACATCCGGTTTCTTCGGTCGCACCGCACTATCGCCAAGCAACTGGGATGAAATTGCCAAATCCATTCGAGACTCGGATAAAGAATCATTAGGTGTTGAGGTCAACCGCGTTCATGATGGTAGCCTGAGGGTTATTTTGCCAACCAACAGTTCATTTCGATCGGGAAAAACAAATATCAACAAAAAAATGTTCCCGATCCTGGATAAAATCGTTACAGAACTTAAGCAATCCCAAAGCCTGCGCATCAAGGTCGTCGGACATACTGATTCACAAGGCAATGAAATAAACAATCAGGCACTGTCAGTCCAAAGGGCCTCTGCAGTAGCCCATTATTTGATCAAAAAAGGGGTTAAAAGCGTACGAATCGATATAGAAGGCAGAGGAGCCATAGACCCGTTGATGAGCAATGACACCACATACGGCAGGGCTGTAAACCGCCGGATTGAGCTGTATTTGTACGAATTAAGATAATAAGCGAAGAGACAGGGGAATTCCCCGGACTTTTTGATCAAAAAACAAAACCAAAAAATAAAAAAGGGAGCCGAAGCTCCCTTTTAATCCGTTCTGTTGCCAAGTGGATCAGGCTCCTAGCGGCCTAAATTAGGCGGCTAATGCGTAACTTTCGTCATTTGCATTTAAGAGTTTTGCTTGATTTACGGTCATCGCCTACCGGCTGCCAGTCTTCCTATCTTTCCCTGTCGAAACCTTGGCGTCCCCATCAATAAGATACTATAATGTTGTAAATATCCTATTGGTGGAGACGGCGGGACTCGAACCCGCGTCCAGAAAACCTTCAGTTAACTAGATATACAGCTTGATTAGCATAATAACATAAAATAAAAATAAATCCACTACTCAAGAAGCACTTTTATTTCAATGCATTACACACTTTTATCATCCTCTAGCAATTTCTTCCAGCCCTCAACGCCCAAGCGGGTCACTTTCTCTATATTGCTGTCAAAAATGGCACTTGCATCTGGATATTGCTGCGTAGCCTTATCAAGGCTAGACTCCCTGATCAAATGCAAAACCGGATAAGGTGAACGGTTGGTATAGTTGCTGATGTCATCGGGCTCGGTATCGGCAAACTGGTAATCGGGATGAAAACTCGCAATCTGCAACTCTCCCACCAATTCAAGCTCTTCAAGGGTCAGCTCGGCAATATCCAAAAAGTCATTGAAATCATAAAAGTCTTCAAAAACGTGCGGTACCACCAGCAAACAGGTATCCAGCACTTCAGGGTCGGTATCAATCAGGTTTGTACACTCTTTGGCCAATACCTGATGAAGTTCCTTTACCGTTTCGGCACCGGTTACAACCATACGTACCTGATTCTTGACATACACACTTTTGGCAAAAGGACACAGGTTCAGGCCGATTACCGCGTTCTCTACCCATTTTTTTGTTTTTTCCAGGATTGCCGTTTCTTCTGAAGGCTGAATCGTTAACATAATTTGTTTAACCCGCTTGAATTGATAAAACGATATTGTATCCTTACTCTTAGAACACTGCTTACGTGTTCTGAAACAATAAAACCAGCTCATCAATCTTTACAAGCGTGTAAAATGAAACGTTTTACACTAATTTATGGCTTGTTAGCAACATCATGACCTTTGCTTTTATAATTCCCAGTGCGGTCAATGACCGCGCAAATACCATCGCCAACAGCACCGAATCTCCTGCCCTTGGCAATGAACACGCCCAAAGTGCCTACGAACAGCTCCTGACCACTGTTGGCAGCATAAATCAATCTGCCAAGGGCTCATTGATCACGGTTATTGAACATGGCACCACCGCCCTGAATGACGACCAGAAGACCGGCTTATTAAAGCAAATCGACTTTCTGATGGAATACAACGCCAACGAGACTATCCAAAAAACCATCAACCAGTATCCCGAGCGCAAAGACTCGTTCAACCTTACCGAACTGACAAGCCTGATCTGGTTTCTGGAAGTTGCCCAACAGCATCAGATTTTCAACAAAATAAAACGTTTGTTTTTCATCAGGCCAGGCCAAACGTTTGATCCTGCTATTCATACGATAACCGCCAGCAACCCTGAAACCCAAAACAAATTCATTCTGCCCAACTCATACCCGTCATCCTACTCATCAGAGCAAACCGGCAATATCTTCCTGCAATTCAATACCCGTTTGTGGAGCTTTGAACCCAGCCAGATCACATCGCTTCTGGACAGCTTAAAAAATATGCTGGCATTCATGGAACAACGCTTTCAGGAAAAAGGCTATGTAGACCTTGGGCATTGCCTGTATAAATTCATTGATGCCAGCCATATTTTTTATGACCTAGGCCTTGAAAGCAACCCCAATTAAGCCAACAACTCTTCGACCAATCGTATGACTCCCGACTCCCAGCCGGGCATATGCAGGTTGAACACTGCTTTTATTTTGTCATTGTTCAACCTTGAGTTCAGCGGACGCCTGGCTGACATGGGATATTGGGCAGTAGTAACCGGCACAACCTCTTTAAGCGCCAATGGAACTCCCCTTGCGCGCAATTGGCCAAAAATCAAGTTGGCATATGCAAGCCATGAGGTTTCTCCATCAGGTACCAAATGATAAATACCATCCAGGGTGTTGCGGGCAGGCCCCGAAACTTCGCTCAGATAGTGCCTGATGGCATGCGCCGTAATATCAGCAATTAAATCGGCGCCGGTAGGCACACCAATCTGGTCCTCCACAATTGCCAGCTTTTCTTTTTCCTGCGCCAGTTTAATCATGGTTTTTGCAAAATTGCCGCCATGTGCACCATAAACCCAACTGGTACGGAAAATCAGATGCCCGCAGCCTGTACGGGCGATTTCCCGCTCACCCTCCAGTTTGCTATGACCGTAAAAATTAACCGGATTTTCCAAGGCCGATTCTATCCGGGTCTGTTCTCCGGAGCCATCAAACACATAATCACTGGAATAATGCACCAGCAATCCATGATGTGCCTTCAGGGCCTGGGCGATGGCTGCAGGCGCCTTGGCATTGATCAAAAATGCCTGATCATGATCTGACTCGGCCCTGTCCACTGCCGTATAGGCTGCCGCATTAACAACTACTTCGGGTTTCAAATATTCGATGGTTTTTGCCAGCCCCTGCAGATCTGACAAATCACCGCACAAGCCATGTTCATTATGACGGGACAAGGCAAACACCTCACCCAAAGGTTGCAATGCGCGTTGCAATTCCCAGCCAAGCTGACCATTTTTTCCTAACAGTAAAATTTTCATGGCAAGTGAATTACTCCTGTTTGTTGAACACGCCACCAAAGTGACGACGCAAGAACAGACTGACATCATCGACAATGGTAAACACCACCGGAATAACCAGCAGACTTAAAAATGTTGAGGTAATCAGTCCGCCAATTACGGCAATGGCCATGGGGGATCGAAAGCCGGGATCCGCTTCGCTAAGCCCCAAAGCCAATGGCATCATGCCTGCGCCCATAGCCAAAGTAGTCATTAAAATGGGGCGCGCCCTTTTATGACAGGCATCCAGCAAGGCCTCATAACGGGAGATCTGCTTTTCACGTTCAGCCAAAATGGCATATTCGACCAGTAAAATTGAATTTTTGGTTGCTATGCCCATCAGCATGATCAATCCAATCAGGGACGGCATGGAAAAACTCTTGTCCGCGAGCAACAACCCGATGAAAGCACCCCCCAACGATAATGGCAAGGCGGTCAGAATAGTAAAGGGATGCAAAAACTGCTTGAACAAAAGCACCAGCACGATATATATGCAAATAATACCAACCGCAATAGCCAGTGAAAAACTTGCGAACAGCTCTTCCATGACTTCAGCATCGCCAATACTGACAATCGAGATACCCGCCGGCAATTGCTGGATTGAAGGTAACTGCATGACTTTTTTGATCACGTCACCCAATGCCTGGCCGGACAGTTCGATTTCAAAATTGATATTTCTGGCCCGATCATAACGATTGACCACAACCGGTCCTGCTCCCAGACGAATATCCGCGATAGTACTCAAGGGTACTGGACCTTGTGAGCCGGGCACTTTCAATTCACCCAGAAAATCAATATCCTCAAGCACCCATTTTTTCAGCGTCACTACAATCGGCACCTGGCGCTGATCCACATTCAGCTTGGACAGGGCCACGTCATAATCCCCACTGGTCGCCACTCTTAAGGTATCGGCAATGGCAACCGTGCTCACGCCATATTCTGCAGCCAACTCATACTTAGGATGAATTTCAATTTCAGGGCGCACCAGGCTGGCAGATGATGAAATATTGCCCAAACCGGCAATGGTTCGTAAATCACGACCAACATTCAAGGCGGCTTCCTGCAAGGCATCGGCATTATCTCCCGACAAGACCAGGACATATTTTTCTCCGGAACCACCCAGCCCGACCTTTATCCTGACACCCGGTATTTGCAGCAGCAAATCCCGGAATTCATTTTCCAGCACCTGCTTTACCGGCCGCTCCCCCCGCTCTTTCAGGAGGATGGTTAATGTCGCTTTGCGAACATCCTGCGTCGTCCCAATGGCAAACATATCACCACCTGCCGCCCCGCCACCTACGCTGGTATAAATACCCTCTATGTACGGATTACCAGTTAAAAGTGAAAGTGCATGATTGGCCGCTTCCATGGTTTCCCCTATTTGGGAACCAGGTGGCAACTCAAGATAAACCTGGGTTTGGGAAGTATCATCGGGTGGCATGAACCCGGTGGGCAACAAAGGCACAATCATGATTGAACCAATAAAAAACAGACCCGACAACATCACGGTTATCCAACGATGATGCAGGCACTTTTTGACCAGCGCCAGATATAACTTCATCCAGCCCGCCTCTTTTTCCGTCCGGGTGGCCGGCTTCAGGATATAAGCACACATCATAGGGGTTAGCATGCGAGCAACCACCAAGGAAGCAAAAACAGCCAAAGAAGCCGTCCAGCCAAATTGCTTGAAAAACTTGCCAGCGATGCCACTCATGAAAGCCGTTGGTAAAAACACGGCAATCAATGAAAACGTAGTAGCGACCACTGCCAGACCGATTTCATCAGCTGCCTCCATGGCTGCCTGATACGGTGATTTACCCATTCTCAGGTGGCGCACGATATTTTCCACTTCTACAATCGCATCATCCACCAAAATACCAACTACCAGAGACAAGGCCAGCAGCGTAACCACATTGACCGTAAATCCCAGAAAATACATACCGATAAAAGCAGGAATGATTGACATCGGCAAGGCAACTGCCGATATCAAGGTAGCCCGGACATTCCGGAGGAAAATCCAAACCGCCACTACGGCCAGCAAAGCCCCCTCGTACAACATCTGCATGGAGCCGTTATACTCCCCCTGTACGGGAGAAACCAGATCAAACGCCTTGGCAAATTCAATATCCGCATGCCTGCTTTCAAGTGCCGCCAGGGCTTCAAGCACACCCTTGCCAACTTCTATTTCTCCGCCCCCCCGGCTGCGGGACACCTCAAAGGCAATAACCGGCTTGCCATTCATAAAGGCAGCCGTTTCCGGATCGGCATAAGCATCGGAAATAGTCGCCACATCGGACAGGGTAATCACCTGCCCGTTATTAAGGGGAATTTGTATATTGGCCAGTTCAGCAGCAGTTTTAACCGCTCCCAGGGTTCGAATAGGCTGGTTCTGCTGGCCCAGTTCAGTTTTCCCACCCGACAATTCCTTTTGGATATCCCTGAGCTTTCTGGATACTTCCGCTGCCGAAGCATTCAGGCCTTGCATCAAAACCGGATCAAGTTCTATCTTGATCTGCCGCTCTAGCCCACCAATGCGCTTGACCTCTCCTACCCCTGGCACGGCCAATAAGGCCTTGGAGACCTCATTATCAACAAACCAGGAAAGATCAATCTGATCCATCCGGCTTGAGAAAACGGTAAAGGCAAGGATGGGTTGGGCAGCCATCTCCAGTTTGGTAACCACTGGCTCGCGGATATCAGCCGGCAAATCATTCCTGATGCTTGAAATGGCGCTGCGCACATCATCAACTGCTTCCTGGGTAGGCTTTTCAAGATTGAATTGTGCCGTAATGGTAGCCACCCCATCTTGCAATGTACTGAATATATGCTTGATACCCTGCACCGTAGCCAGTTTGTCTTCCATCTTGCGGGCAACATCATTTTCCAGCTGTGCGGGGGTGGCACCTTCGAGCACGGTAGTCACCACCACGGTGGGCAAATCAATATCGGGAAAGTTCTGGATTTTCATTTGATGGAATGAAAACAATCCCATCAGTGTCAACAACACAAAAATCATGCACGCCGGCAAAGGGTTCCGGATTGACCAGGCTGACACATTCATGGCACTTACCGCCCGGCCGTTTCATAAGATGTTTCAGCCACACGGACCGTATCGCCGTCCTCAAGGAAGCGGGCACCTTTGACCACAATGTTTTCTCCTGCCCCCAAACCAGACACAACCTCGACACCATCCGGCAAAGACTGCCCGATCTCTATTTTGCGCAATGCCACCCGGTTTTGATCTTCCAGTACAAATACATAGTAAAAGCCATCTCGCAACACCAGTGCCTGACGCGGCAAAATGATGACTTTATTGATACCCAACTGAAAATCGCCCTTAACAAACATGCCCGCCTTAACCTGATCGTTGGGAAAAATATCCACATACACGATGGCCTGCCGGGTTTGTTCATTCAGGGCAGGAGCCAGTTGCCGGACAGCCCCCTCCACGGAAGTTTCATCATTAATATGCAACAGAACTTTCTTCCCCGGTTCAAGTGCACCCAAATGGCGGCCAGACACCGAGGCCTCCCATTGCAATTTATTCTGCACGATAAGATGAAAAAGTTCCTGTCCGGGATTATAAACAGCACCCAATACCGCCGCTTTTGCCGAAACCACCCCGTCATAAGGCGCCAGTAAACGGGTATAAGCTAAACGCTGCTCTTGCCCAACCAGTGCAGCCTGGGCGGATGCCAGTTCGGCCTGATTGATTGCTTCGGTCGCCAGGACCTGCTCGACCTCTTGTTGACTGACTGCACCACTACCCATGATACGGCGGATGCGATTGGCATTTTTTGTGGCTTGATCAAGGCTGGCCTGCGCCCGGGTGATGGCAGCCTTTGTCTGGTCTATTTCTGCTCTGATGATGGTGTCATCAAACTCTGCCAGAAGCTGCCCCGCCTGAACAATATCACCGACATCGGCAAAGACTTGCTTCAGGCGCAGGCCTGTAGTTTGAACACTTACACTGGCATCCTGCCATGGCCGAATATTACCGGTGGCAGACAAAGTTCTGGCGACTTCACTAACCGTAAGCGGTTGAACAGAAACCGTTAATGCAGGACGTTGCTGCCCAGCGGGAATATCTTCGGCCCATACCTTGGATACTCCTACCAACAGGGCTAAAAACAATAGTAGAGATCGTAGCGTCAATTGTTATCATCCTGCAAAAAATGAGCCGCAACACTTGTGGCTTACATCAGGTTAACCATATCCGCCACAATATTGGCCGCCTCTTTTGCTGCGATATCAATATTATCCTTGCGCTTTTTCTCATTGGCCAATTCTTCTTTCAGGTTACCCTCTCCGGCCTGCAAGCCATCGTCAAGACGGAAACCACCTACATCAGACTCGCCCAGTTCCTTACGCCTTGCTTCAAAGTCCCTGCGCTGGGCTTCCATATTTTCACGCTCTTCAAGACGGGTTTGATAATTCAGGGAAATAACTTTCTGATCTGACAGTTTACGGGCGTAATCCAGTTCATCCTGCATTAATTTCCAGCTACCTGATTCACTTACGCGATCTTTATGTAAACGGGCCAGATTCGCTATAGTCGGTTTCAGGTCACCAACCGGCGTGTACGAAGCCGGATCAATCGCTGTCCAAGGCATCGCGTTTTCATAACTTGACTCACCCATTTCCTTAGCATCAAACACGGTTGGGAAAATAATATCTGGCACCACACCCTTAACCTGCGTTGAGCTGCCATTGACACGGAAAAACTTCTGGATGGTCCACTTCAGGGAGCCCAGTTCTTCATCCTGCGGACGACGCAAAAATTCATTCAGGCCGCGAATGGTTTGAACAGATCCTTTACCCCAGGTTGGATCACCCAGCACTACACCACGTCCGTAATCCTGCATGGCACCCGCAAAAATCTCGGAGGCCGAGGCTGAAATGCGATTAACCAGAACTGCCAAAGGCTTGTCCCACACCATCTCTGTTTTCATGCTGCGAACATTGGAAACGGAACCCTCTGCCGTACGAACCTGCACAATCGGACTGGGGCCACCAATAAACAGGCCACTCAGGTTAGCCGCTTCCGTCAGGGAACCCCCACCATTGTTACGCATATCAAGCACAATGCCATCAACATTGGCCTTCTTCAGTTCTTCAAGAATGGCACGGACATCACGGGTTACGCTTTTGTAGTTTTCCTCACCGCGTGCACGGGCGTCAAAATCTTCATAAAAGCTGGGGATGGTAATAACCGCCACTTTTTTGGCTTGCCCGTTATTTTCCACTTCCAGTACTTTATATTTGGCTGCCTGGTCTTCAAGGGTTACCTTTTGACGCACCAAAGTAACCACTTTCTGCTTACCATCAATGCCGCCCTCAGAAGGGATGATTTCAATCCTGACCGTACTGCCACGCTTGCCACGGATTTTATTCACGATATCATCAAGGCGCCAGTCCACCACATCTTCCATAGGACCTTTCGCACCCTGACCTACTGCCACAATGCGATCACCCGGCTGAATCAGCCCTGACTTTGCGGCAGGCCCACCCGGCACCACTTCGCGGATTTGCCCATATTCATCACGTTTTTGCAAAACAGCACCAATTCCCTCTACAGACAGGCTGATTTGCACATCAAAGTTCTTGGCCGACGTCGGACTGTAATAATTGGTATGAGGGTCTGTGCTGCTGGCATAGGCATTGATGAACATTTCACTGACATCCTCACTGCTCATACGCAAAATCTGGTTGCGGTTATTAATATAACGCTTTCTTAGGGTTTTCTTGATATGTTCATCAGTACTGCCTGCCAGTTTCAATCTTAAATAATCATTTTTGACACGCTTGTGCCACAAATCATTAATTTCCTCATTAGTTTCAACCCATTTGCTTTTCTTGCGATCAAGCTCAAAAGACTCATCAACTGAAAAATCGAAATCCTCTTTCAAGGTGGACAGGGCATGATCAAAACGCTGCTCTACCCGGTCACGGTAAATTTCAAAAATATCAAACGGAATTTCCAAGCGGCCACTCAGCAGCATGTCATTCATTTGATCTTTCACGGTAGAGAATTTCTCGATATCCGATTGCAGGAAAAACATTTTTGACGGATCGAGCATTTTTAGGTATTCATCAAAAACCGCGTGAGACATTTTGATGTCCAGCGGTTTTTTATCGTACTCAAAACGGGTCAGGATATTTGAAACAATAATGGCCGCCTTGGCATGCTCGATATCTGGGGAGATTTCTTGCTTCTGGGGCTTTTTCAGGTTGCCTGAAGTTACCAATTCGGTTTTGCCGGTGGCCGTATCTGCAGACTGGCGGGCCAACACCGGCTGGGTAACCCGGGACTGACCAAGTTGATCAACCTTGCTGACAGTTTCGGAGTCGGCATATACACACCCAGAGGTGGCAATAAATGCCAATGCAGCTACTAATACTTTAAACTTCATGCGACACAATCTCTTTTCAGTAAAACCAAGCAAACCCTTGCTGCTTGATTTATGTATTATTAACAGTCGGTTTGATAAGCGGATTCATGCCGGAACATCAAAAACACCTACCTTTCATACAACCTTGTATATTTGCTCTTCGTGCTTATTCACAAAATAAAGACACTGGATTTTGAAAAAAGTTTATTTTATTTGTCTTGTTTTCTATTTTTTCCAAAATGTAATTTTACCTGCGTTTTACCGCAGTCCGCCCAATAATTAAAGAGAAAAGCACAAGACCGATATTAGCAGGATATTCATCAAAAGTTACAGGAAAAAATATATGGATGAAATGCAAATGCTTCATCCTGCTACAATCTCCAAAACACAGGATCAACAAGAGAGAAACTCATGAACGGCTATTCTCAAAGAAAATCGGCAATTGCACGCTTTGGCAGTTTATTTTCCTTCATTTCCTTATTTTTTTGCGCCAATCTACCTGTTCAGGCACAACAGGCCGACTTTGCTGCCTGCCTCGACAGACTACAACCTGAAGCACAAAAAGCGGGCATTTCCGGACAAGCCTTCAGGCAGTTTACCAGCGACATCGTGCCAGACATGAGTATTCTTGAAAAACTGGACTATCAACCTGAATTCAAGCAGCCTATATGGGATTACATGGCAGCGCTTGTTGATGAGCAACGCATTCAGGAAGGCAAGCAAAACCTTAGCCTTCACAAGCACACCCTGTCTCGTATCCAGGAAAAATACGGGGTTGATCCTGCAACCGTCGTTGCCGTGTGGGGGGTTGAAAGCAATTTTGGCCAAACTTTTGGCAAATACCCGCTTACGCAGGCCTTGGGAACGTTAAGCTGCTATGGCCGCCGTCAGGCATTTTTCCAGAAAGAATTTTTTGCCACGCTCAGGATCCTGCAATCTGGCGACATTGCGCCAGAACGCCTGGTTGGCTCTTGGGCAGGTGCTTTTGGCCATACCCAATTCATGCCCACCACTTTCGAACGGCTTGCTGTTGATTTTGATGGTGACGGACAGCGTGACCTGATGGACAATACCGAGGATGCACTGGCATCTACCGCCAATTACCTGTCTAAAAATGGCTGGCGCAGTGGCCAGCCCTGGGGTTTTGAGGTAAAGCTGCCCGATAATCTTTCCATTGCCGGCGAGGGCCGCAAAAAGAAACGGAGCATACAAACCTGGATCAGCAAAGGCCTTACCGACATTAATGGCAAAGCCCTGGACACACGGGTTCCCACTTCCATGCAAGCCGGCCTGCTTACGCCCGCAGGCGCCAAAGGCCCCGCTTTCCTGGTTTTCAAGAATTTTGACGTGATATACAGCTATAACGCCGCTGAAAGCTATGCGCTTGCGATTGCCCACCTGTCCGACCGCCTGAAAGGTAAAGGCCCCTTCAAAAACGCCTGGCCTACCGACGACCTGGGACTTTCACGCGCCCAACGAATTACCTTGCAAAAAATATTGCTTCAAAAAGGCTATGACATTGGTGAGGCGGATGGTTTGATTGGCAGCAAGACCCGCGAGGCAATCAAAACCGAACAAACCAGACTGGGCCTGACAGCCGATGGCCGGGCCGGACAAAAAATCCTTCGGGCGCTACAATCTTCAAATTGATCGATACGACCTGTTAATTAAAACGCAGCCAGGATATGGCTGCGTTTTAATTGGCTATTATTTATTACCCATTCAAAACCGGTACCCAACTAGGGGGCCGACAAGCTCATTCAATTTGCTGGCTGGCACAAACACTTCTTAAAAAATTCTCGCACTGGGCCAGTTGTTCCAAATCTATGTATTCATTAGCCTTATGCGCCTGCTCTATACTACCCGGCCCGCAAATAACCGCAGGAATACCGGCTTGCTGGAATAAACCACCTTCCGTGGCATAAGCCACTTTGGCTATTTCCGTTTCTTTCGTCAGGCCACGCACCAATTGCATAATCGCTTCTTTTTCAACCGTTTCCATTCCAGGCGCACTGGCCAGCTTGATCAGCTCGATACCAGCATCTGGATTTTCCTTTTTCATTTGGGGAACCAGCACTTCATTGATATAGGCCTCAATTCGGGACAGGATTTCAGTGGGTGACTGGGCAGGCAAAGTGCGATACTCAAAAAGGAACTCACAATGAGCCGGAACGGTATTGATAGCATTCCCCCCCTGGATGGTACTGGTTTGCCCGGTTGTGAAAGGCACATCAAAATACGTATCAAACGGGCCTTTTTTCTTTATTTCATCGGTCAGGTCTCGAAACATGCAAATAATGCGTGCGGCATATTCAATCGCATTCGTACCCAGCGGTGTTAACGAAGAGTGCGCGGCACAACCATGCACCACACACTTATAGGCACTAATGCCTTTATGCGCCACCACCGGCCGCATACTGGTAGGCTCTCCAACAATACAACCTGCCGGTTTGACCCCTCTTTGCGCCAACTCTTTCAGCATAAGAGGCGCCCCCAGACAACCAATTTCCTCATCAAAGGAAAAGGCCAAATGCAGCGGCGCTTTAAGGCGGGCACGCGTAAATTCAGGCACCAAGGCCAGGACTGTGCCAATAAAACCTTTCATGTCGCAGGCACCACGCCCGTACAACCTTCCCTCTCGCTCCTGGGCCACGAAAGGCTCGCTATCCCAGTCCTGCCCGTCTACCGGCACCACATCGGTGTGGCCAGACAATACCAGTCCGCCCTCAAGGCATTCCCCGCTTACAGAAGGAATGGTGGCAAACAGGTTAGCCTTTTTTTCATCTTCATTAAAAACCAAGAAGCTATCTACCCCGCAGTGGGGAAGATAGGCCTTGATGTATTCAATCAATTCAAGGTTTGAATAACGACTGGTGGTATTGAATCCAATGAGTTTTTTAGTCCAGTCAATACTGGTTTGCGGAAATGGTGACATGCTTGTTTAGAAAAATGGAAAACGATATGGAAGTGTATCAGTTACACTGTTGTAAAAATGATATCAAAAACAGATAAATGTTGGTTTTTTGATTCAACAAGAAAAAAGCATTGCTTTTTCAAAACAGAACATGCATAATTACGTTCTTACTTGATGTGATTTAAGTAATTGGCTCTTTAGCTCAGTCGGTTAGAGCGACGGAATCATAATCCGCAGGTCCCCCGTTCGAATCGGGGAAGAGCCACCAAAGAATTCGTAGTCAAATCAACCGCTTACGCAATATGCTAAGCGGTTTTTTTGTTTCATCCGGCTTCTATTTTACCTATGGGTGAACAAAAGGTGACCGAATTTGCGTGCATCTCTAGATGACTCGCATCTAAATGAGCATACTTTTTTACCATTTCTAAGGTTTCCCATCCCCCAAGTTCTTTTAGTACCATTAATGCTGTGCCAGACTGGACATGCCAGCTTGCCCATGTGTGACGTAAGTCATGAAAATGGAAATCGCCTAAGCGCAATTTTTTAACTGCTGAGTTAAATGATTTCCTGTTAATTTCCTTAGGGTGCGATTAAATCGCTCAATATACGCATTTTGGTTCGGCTTGCATGGTTCAATATAACAAATCTTGATCGCTTGAAATTCCAAGGTTTTCCATCCAGTCTCAACCGATAAAAACATGTCCAGAAGCCCCAACGGGATCGCGTTGGATCTTGCACAATTGCGTTAAGCGCATCAATGACGGGTTGATCACGTTCAAGGCGATGCTGATTGGGGTCAGGCCGGTACCAACTGCGACGAGACAGACGCGTCAAATGATACGCCTTGGCAATGGACAACGAACCCTGCTGAACCAAGTGCAAGGCCGCTTCACGTCGTCGCTCCGGCGTCAGAGCTTTCCCACTGGTAATAAGTCGCGTTGCTGATGCCATGCTCGCGACAAATATCCGTCACTTTCATGCCTTGCTCAGCCAACTTCAAAATAGTCACAATCTGGGCTTCTGTAAATTTGGATCCTTTCATGATTTCCTCCATCAAAGATGATAATGGTAGAAATCTCTGGTTTTGGCTTATGCTTTTTTAGGGTAAGTTTACGTACTGAATACAGAAAATTAACGCAAACTCTGGGAAAAATTTACAGTTGGCGAAACCAACACCACTAAACAAAGATCAAAAGGTAAGCAAAGAAAAGGTTTATCTATAAACATCAAAGAGTTAGCAAACTTACCCCACTCTTTTCCGCAAAGTTATACACAATTATTGTTAATAATCACCAAGCATGAACTACAGCATCATGCTTGGTGTTGCACTCATAAAAACAACATCCAGGTATGGCAAGCGTGGCTCTAAAAACAACCTATTAAGCTATCAATAAAGCCTTGACCTAAGCATTCACTTTTATCGGATAATAACTTGCCAAAAGCCATCATCCGATAAGTTACTAGGCAACTGCTTTAACCTTCAGATTAAACAGAGCGCTCTACATACGACGGGCGCACAGCCTTTGTATCTGTCTGATGACGCATTTTTAATTCGCGTTGCACGAGTTTAGCTATGCGATAAGACTCCAAGCGAATCTCCCGTAACTGGCCACTAAGCGGATTAACTTGACCAATAACATGAAGATTCGGCAAAACGGCAGGACCTTCTACAATATGACTTCTGGGCCAATCCTCTGGCAGCTTCACATTGGGCGCACTAACCAAATCAGCTAAACCTGGCCTGAAGCCAGTGGCCGCCACAATCAAATCCGGCTTCAGGTCCATCAGTTCATCGCTTTCACCAAAAATACGGTCCTGCACATATACATTTTCATGATTAATCTTTTGTATGGGACCAACGATTTTCAGGCGACCTGAACGCAAAGCCGTTGCGAAAGGAGCATATAACGTTGGCGTAACATGAGTACGTGAAAATTTTTCTGACAGCGAGCCCTTAGGCAAAGGAAGACCATATTTAGTCAAATCGCCCACAAACTGTCGCTGTAAAAAAGCCAGAACACAGTCACCCACCGCACGCGGCAGTTTACGCAACACCACACCAAGAGACGCCAAAGGCACCCCACAAACACTTTTAGGCAAAATATAAGGAGGTGTCCGGATCGATAAAGTCACATCCGCATGCTCGGAAAGACGGGTAGCGATTTCAGCACCAGAGTTACCACTTCCAACCACCAAAACCCGCTTTCCCTTGTGGTCCAAGGCATTTTTAAATTTGGATGAATGAAGAACTTCACCCGTAAATGAATCCAGCCCAGGCCACTCAGGAATCACTGGTAAACGTGAAGCACCTACTGCAAGCACAACAACACGCGCAAAAATATCCGCGAGTGAATCGGACTGTATCCGCCAAAGCGATGTATCCGGCTCATATACAACAGCAGTAACACAAACCCCGGTTTCAACCTGAAACCCACCATTGCGAGGAATACTTTCCAGCATCCGGACCACATCGTCCTTGCCTGGCCAAGCGCCTGCCGAGCGCGGAATAACCCCTCCGGCCAAGCGCGAAAAATACCGCTTCGTATTTAAGCGCAACCCTTCATAATGATTCCGCCACACATCACCCACCGCTTGAGTTTGCTCAATCACAAAAGGATTCAGCTTTTGCTGTTTTAAGGCATACGCGGCACTCAGGCCGGCAGGACCACCACCTACGACAACCACATCATGAATCAGTTCCGTCATACTGCAGTCACCGCTAAATCAGACTGATAAACAACATCTACGGTCAAAGGAACCGGACGCAAAATGGTATCTGGAATTGGCGCTGTGGGTAAAAGTTTTTTCAGAATTCCATCTACCCGCTCTTGGGGGGCATCAGTTTGAATATTCACTTTCACCTCAATTTTTTCAAATCCGGGTTGACCACGCTCAACACCATAAGCCGCCCGAAAATTCACCCGGCCACTCACCAGCACTTCCAGATGATCAACGCGAATACCGGCAGCGGATAAACCCCCAACATAGGTGGCGGTAAGGCAATGCCCTACTGCCGCTAACAACAAGTCTTGCGGTGTTGCCCCAGAGCCTTGACCGCCATACATAACGGGCTCATCACCCTGCAATGCCAGACCACCAGAAAGCTGTGCCTCTGTACGATATCCTGATTTCCAAAGCACTTTGGCTGCATAGGTTGGACGAGACACCTCACCGTCGGGATGAACTCTCATTTGTTCTTGGGCTTTTCTGACTTGCTCCGAGTTAATGCCATTCAAAAAAGTAGCTGCAGTATCAGTAGTATGAGTCGTATTTGTCATTTTTAAATTCCAATTTAATAATAGTCCCTGAAATACATCCAGGTTTTTGTAATCGCTTAAGTTCGTTCCACAATCCGCATTTCATGCTCAAGGAAACTATCCAGCCGTTTTTGCAATATTCGAAAGGCCGGAGCATCCGGATCACGCGGGTGTGGCATATCAATATCAATAATTTCGGCAATATGTCCCTGCGGTTGACTTGCCATCAACACAATACGATTTGCCAACATCAAGGCTTCTGACAAATCATGCGTAACCATAAGAACTGTTGCATTCGTCAAATGCCAAGCTTGAAGAAGGTATTGCTGCATCAGGCGCCGGGTTTGGTTGTCCAGGGCTGAAAATGGTTCATCCAGCAACATTAATCTGGGCTTCAGCGCCATGCTACGAGCCAAGACCACACGCTGTCGCATCCCCCCCGACAATTGACCAGGCAAACGGTCATGCAAATCTCCCAATCCCACCTGACTTAATAACTCACCGGCAATCTGTCTTGCCTCACTTGCCGCAACCCCATGATTTTCAAGTGCAAAGCTGATATTTTCCGCTGCCGTCATCCATGGAAAGAGATTGTTATGTTGAAAAATAAAAGCACTTTGCGCTGCCGGACCGGATAACCCTAAACCATCGTGAAGCACTTGCCCGCTGTCCGCATGATCAAGGCCTGCCGCCAAATTTAACAAGGTAGTCTTGCCACAACCACTGCGTCCCAGCAAAACCGTCAAACTCCCCGGTTCAATCGTTAATTGGTCCACATGAATCGTGACTGCAGATCCAAACCTTCGATATATATTCTGAAATGCCAGCTGAATACCCTGCTGGCGTGAGGTTGTGTTCACACTCATCGTTCCCACCAAACTATCCAACGGCCACATGCCAATAACAGTCGATCAACAACAAAACCAATAATGCCAATGGTAACAATACCCACCATCACCATTTTCATATTGAACATCTGCTGCGAAACGATAATCACATAACCCAAGCCTGAATTAATACCCGCCATTTCTCCTGCCAACACAGCCATCCAGGCACCAAAGAAACTCATTCTGATCGTGGTGACGACATTGCCTGCAATGGCAGGCAAAAACACCTTGCGCCACAAGCGAACCCTTGAGGCACCAAGATTTTTGGCAATACGGATATATTCAACCGGAACATTACGCAAGGCGGCAATTAAGGACAATGTCATTGAGCCAACGACAGTGATAAACACAATAAACATCGCTGCTTGCCCACCAATACCAATTACCGCGATGGTAAACGGTATCCACGCCACTGGTGCTATCGGTGCCAATGATTGCACCAGTGGCATAATCAAACAGGATAAAAAGCGTGTTTCGAGCACAAGAATCGCTAACAAAAATGAAGTCACGATGCCGGCCAACATCCCTACCGCGACTCTTAACAGGGTCGCAAGAATAGACTGGCCCAGACCAATACGGTGTACGCCAAATCCAATCGATGCCTCACCTGAAAACAGATAAGGAATCGTTTCACTGGGTGGTGGCAAAATACGAGGATTCAACCAACCTTGCCAGGCCCCCACCTCCCACACTGCCACGATGAGCATCCATGCCAAACAAAACCATAAAAAATCACGGCCAACTTTGGCAAACCGTGCATAAGATCCGCCAGCATCGCGTAAGAAAGGAAGCCGTATGATTGCTGTTGCATTAATTTTCTTGCCCTCATCCATCACAGGCAAGCCAACACTTTGATTTGAGGCCATTACTATTTACGTGTTAAACAGGTTGATAACGCAAATCCAACAGAGCATCAACGTTATCTTTTTGCAGATAACCCAGCTCGATCAAATATTTAACACCTTGATGTAGGCCCGTTACGCCAGCAGGACTAATCACAGGATTAGGGAACTGGCGCTTTAACGCCACCCGCAATACATCACGTGACGTACCGTAAATAGGCTGCAAATCATCCAATGCTGTTTCAAAATCATTGTTGAAAATATCGGCCGCCTGTTTCAAGACCTGCAGATAAGCCGACAAGGCCTTGTCCCGGCTATCAACCGTCCCAGCTTTGGTCGTAATCACGCAATCCGCCGCCTCGGGGCCCCATACCGAATTGGAATCTGTCAGATACACACCGCCGGCCTCTTTCACCACACTTTCCGCATAAGGCTGGGCCAACGTACATACATCGATGCGACCGTTGGCAAGGGCCTCCCCCATCCCCACCATGCTATTGAAAAAAGTCATGTTGTAGTCATCATATGACTTTCCATTTTTTGAAAGCGTTCCATAACCGACCAGTTCCAGCGTATCCAAACGCAAAGTACCGATACGCAATTGTTTGCCTGCCTGCGCAATCAGCTCATCCACGTTGGCAACCGATCCTTTTCTGGCTACCAATTCAATGCCGGCCTGACCAGACCCGCCAATAACCCGCAAATGCTCAGCACCATCAGCATGAGCAGCCACACTCATTGTCCAGGGGCTATGTATCAATTCAAGGTTGTCGGCCTCCAAAGCCTGCAGAGCTTCGCTGGGCCCGTTAAATTGGGATAACTCGACATTAAGACCTGCTTTTTCAAAAAGACCACGTGATTTAGCAAAAAAAAGATGAGAGACACACCCTGCTGGCATATGTCCAACTCGAATTTTTTCCCCGCCAGCAGCGGCTTCGGCACGCGTTGCTGCCGTCAACAGCGCAGAACCCAAGACGCCCACAGAAAGCACTCCGCATCCGCACCCGCATAGAAATTGTCGACGAGATAAGGAAAGCGTAGAACTATTGCGCTTTGAGGCAAACGAATTGGCCAAAACCGATTTACGAAGGCGGGAAGAAAATTGAGACATACAGTTCACTTGTTATTGATTAGTTTAAAGTTCAGGAAACGAATTCTAAGCATTTTCTCAATTTGTACTACTATTTAATAATTATTAACTTATTACCAATAAAACCTAAAAGATTGGATATAGCGCTTTATCCATGTACATACACCATGCATTAATACCCTCCAAACGCATCACTGCGGCCATTGTCAATCAGCTTCCTCCATACCTACCAGACCAGCCAACACCAAAATAAAATCTTGTTACTGCTTACAAAATCTAAATATGCTAAAAACTAACTGTACAAAAATACAGCTTTTAGAAAAAACTGAGTATCGTGATGGTCGCATCAAAAAAACCTCTCGTAACGCCTATGCCAACACCCCTTATTACCGATAAACCTTTGGCCTTTGTTGACATTGAAACCAATGGAGGAAGTGTCAGTAACGGTAAAATAACTGAAATAGCCATTATCTGTTACGACGGGATCACCGTGAGCACTTACACCAGCTTAATCAATCCAGAATCCCCTGTCCCTGCCTATATCCAGCAATTAACAGGCATTAGCAATGACATGCTCAGTGATGCACCGGTCTTTGCTGAAGTGGCAGAGACGATCAGGCAAAAACTGGATGGCCATATTTTTGTTGCTCACAATGTGCGATTTGATTACGGTTTTATTAAAAACGCTTTCAAGCGCTTGGATATTGCCTTCAAGGCCCCTTTGCTTTGTACCGTCAAACTCTCCCGTAAACTCTACCCTCAGTATCAACGCCATGGTCTGGACCAGCTGATTCAGCGACATCAGCTGCAAACGAGTGCCAGGCACAGGGCCTATGACGATGCCCATGCAATCATGCAATTCTGGCAAATCATTGAACGGACCTTTACCCCCGAACACCTTGCAAAAGCCGTTAAAAGCATAATGCTCAGTCCTTCGTTACCTGCACATATTGATGCCGAGATCATTGAATCCATTCCCAATACATTCGGTGTCTATCTTTTTTATGGAGACAACAACTTACCGATTTATATTGGTAAAAGTAATCGTCTGCGTCAGCGTATTCTTTCCCATTTTTCAAGTGATTACGCCTTGCCCAAAGAAATGTCGATTTCCATGCAAATAAAACGCATCGAGCATATTGTCTGCGCAGGGGAAGTGGATGCACTATTAACAGAGTCCCGCTTAATCAAAGAACGCATGCCAACCATGAACCGACAGTTACGACGTAACAAGTCTGTTTTTTCATGGCTATTAAATGAATCGCAACCTGGATTATGGATACCTTCCCTGGTCAGCGGACAGGATGTTGAACTGGGTGTAAACCCACACTTGTATGGCCTTTACGACACCGCCAACGATGCGTGCATTGCTTTGCGACAAATAATCAAAGAAGAAAAACTATGCGCTCAAACCCTGGGACTTGAAAAAGGCAAACCGGGTACACCTTGTTTTGCAAGACAACTGAAAAAATGTAATGGGGCCTGCGTTGGCCTGGAAACCCATAGCGAACACTCGAAGCGACTGATAACTGCCATGGCAAAACAACACATCAAGCCATGGCCCTATAAAGGCATTTCCTTGCTACGCGAAGGTACGGTCACGCATGTTATTCATCAATGGTGCTACTTGGGAACTGCCCATAATCAGGATGAACTACACACCATACTTCAAAGCGGCACAGGAGATTTCTCCCGGGATACTTACCGGATTTTGCTAAAACACCGCCATAAATTAATACCGCTTGATAACCATGAATTATGTCTTGATTGATGACCACCCTGAAGCAAAGGAAAATTCAGTCCAGGACCAGCTCAACATCATCCCGCTCATCAGCCACCGCCCTGAAAATATCAATCAGTCCTTCATAGTAAATTTCACCCAGGGCGTCAGCACTGTTTGCATGGTCAAGCCAGACAATTTTAAAAGGACCTTTGACATCAGCACTAAGGCTGTCATACAGGGCATCCAGGTTACGGCCAAAATACGGGGGCAACTTTAAATGCAGCTGCAACAAGTCATAAACCTCATCGATATTACTAATCCGATTTAACTCACAAACCCTAACGCAACGTGCGGCTTTTTTCAGGCGGCGAGCCGATATGGAAGCAGTTTTTACTGGCATGATGGCACCTTGTGAAATGTCTCGTAATGATCAACCGTAACGTAGCGCTGCTGCCCGTCTGGGCTATATACCAGACGTTTGGCATTACGTTTTTTACCCAGGTAATCCAGATCGGCCTCTTTCCAACTGCCTTTGGGCAATCTGCGTTCATAATTGCCAAAACGGTCACCCCCCATGGACTTGCCCGTTAATGAAGGTATGTCCTGGAAATATATCCCCGGGCGCCATCCCTGCTCACGTGCCTGCTGCTTCATGACAAAATAAGCAGGCAATCTTTGACGGGTGTTCAAATTTTGCAATATCTCAACCAATTGGGGCTCATTGATTTGGCCAGACAGTTCCTTCCGGTTCAGTTCCTGGACCACAATTTCACAAGCAGCAACCGAAGACCTAAATGCTGACTTTTCAACTTCTGTTGGCGCCTTACCCATTGCCATCACTGGCATTGAAATTGACAACAATAACACCAAGAACAAACGTTTCATGACCCCATCCTGTATTTGCAGTCTAATACCCTGCATGCAAGTAACACACCGAACCAATAATATTTTACAATTTAAACGATTAAACACCCATGTTAAAAAAGATAGTTTAATTTTTTCAAATACTTAACCAGAAGATCAGGCATATTTAAAGAGAGATCAATGAAACAGCAAGCTGCCTCCCACCAATTTTCCTTACTACAAAAACGCTGTTTCGCACCTTTTTTCTGGACACAATTCTGCGGTGCCGCCAACGACAACCTTTACAAATTTGCCGTAACAATTTTACTGACTTATCAATGGCAAAGCCAATGGTTTCCGTCGAACATGGCTGGTGTGATTATTGGCGGCCTGTTCATTTTGCCATTCCTGCTATTTTCAGCAACCAGCGGACAACTCTCAGACCAGTATGACAAAATCCGCATCATGCGCAATGTCAAAAACGCCGAAATTGGCATCATGCTAATAGCCACTTACGGCATTTACCTGCAATCCGTCCTCATACTGCTGGCCTGCATTTTCCTCATGGGCCTACACTCCGCGCTCTTTGGGCCCGCCAAATACGCCTATCTGCCTCAAGTCCTTGAGAATAAATCCCTAATGGGCGGCAATGCCCTGGTCAGCATGGGCACTTTTGTATCAATTTTATTAGGCAATATTGCCGGGGGAGTCCTGGTAGCCATTCCCGGTAACGGGCATCTATGGGCTGCGCTTGCTTGCCTGCTGCTCGCCGTGGGCGGCAGAATCAGTGCCCAATTCATTCCACCGCTAGCAACAAAACCCGTAAATACCGGCATAAACTGGAACCCGTTTACTGAAACCATTAAAAACCTGGCGATCGCCCGCGAGAACCGCCTGATCTTCAAGAGCATGCTGCTGATCAGCTGGATGTGGTTTTTCGGCGCGGTTTTTATTGCCCTATTTCCCATTTTTGCCAAAGACATTCTAAAAGGCAACGAACACGTGGCCGCATTGCTACTGGTACTGTTTTCAATTGGCGTGGCCACAGGCTCATTGTCGTGCGAGAAACTGGGTTTACACCGCCCTGGCTTGTCACTGGTGCCCTTGGGGGCTGCAGGAATGAGCCTGTTTACAATCGACCTGTATTTTTCAATTACCACGCCCGATTCACCAGAGCTGCGCACTTTCAGTCAATTCATTGCCCAACCGGCCAACTGGCGCACCATGTTTGATCTGTTCATGCTAAGTGCCTGCGCAGGATTATATAGCGTGCCCCTGTATACATTTATTCAGAAAACCACCTTAAAAACACATACCGCCCGTATTATTGCCGCCAACAATATTCTCAATGCCATTTTCCTGATTGCCAGCGCACTGGCAACCGGTTTCCTGCTAAGCCTGAATCTTTCTGTACCGCTTATTTTTCTTTTGGCGGGAATTGTAAATATTCTATTTTCTTATGCCATCTTTTTAACAGAACCAGGCTTTAAGAAAAATGCTTGAAACCTAACGAAATTTTTCGTCAATTTTTTAATTGAAATGAGAGAATTCTAATTATAATTTGAGTTATAGTCGTTTATCCTCATTGCGCTTGAGGATAATTGTCTTACAGCGATGCACGCATATAATTTTAGCTAATAAAGGATGCTCATGAAAGCATTTGGTAAATTTTTAATACTACTGGCTCTGGTTCTAGGCATTACGTTTTTTGCCTGGAAATTGCTGGAAACCTCTTTGTTTAACGACGAAGACGAACCGACTCCACCGGTTTCAGGGGTCATCATCCCCTCAAAAATCACACAGCACGAACCGCCCCCCATACAAAAACAGGAAGATCTTTACCAAAGCACATCTTCCGATGAACCAGCCCAACCACTGGTTGCGTCAAGTAACTTTACCTGCCAGGCCAGCGTTAAAATCATTGGCAAACTATATGACATGAAAAACGCAGGAAAAACACAAGACGAAGCCAACGAATTCATCAGTAACGACAATAGCGTACCTGATGATCAGGTAGGCTCATTTATCGAGTTTGCCAATACCTTGTGGAACTCACCTGCTAACAAAATTGTGCCAAAAGCGCAATTTTTGGACAATTTCCTGCAACAATGCAAAAGCCTGGAAAAAGGACAGTAAAAACAATTCGGTACAGAAATACCGTAATGTAATGCAATCAAATACCCGGATAAAGAACTGCCCTTAAAAAAACGAACCTTCACCAATCCGTGAAAGCCGTTTAATCAGTTCCCCACTCTCCGGGTATTTTTTCGTTTATCCAAACCTGTTTCAGTCGCGATAAGCCTGCCCTACCATTGCAGCCACCGAATAGCGAGGGGCAAATGAATCGGCCTGCGCCAGTGGCCATGCCAATTCGAAAATTTTCTGGCTATACTGCTCTTTCAGCAAATCCCCCTCCTCAAGTTCGGGGTAAATGGCCGATAACAATTTAACTTCACTACTGGAAATTCGCCTTACCACATGATGGGCCCTTAACTGTTGTGGATGCACCAGGCCTGCCGCTTCCAGCAACTCGGCCAAGGCCAGCAACGTATTATGATGAAAATTCTTGACCCGGTCTGATTTATCTTCCACCACCAGTGCTTTTTGCCTGATGGGATCCTGGGTAGCAACGCCCGTAGGACAACGCCCCGTATGACAGGCCTGGGCCTGGATACAGCCGATGGCAAACATGAACCCCCTTGCGCTATTGCACCAATCGGCCCCAAGAGACAGTGTTCGCAACACGTCAAACCCAGAAATAATTTTACCCGCCGCACCAATCCGGATCTGGTTGCGTAACCCAATACCCACCAAAGTATTGTGCACCAAACGCAAACCTTCTTTCATGGGCACGCCCATATGATCGGCAAACTCAACCGGTGCCGCACCGGTGCCACCTTCCGCCCCATCAACCACAATAAAATCGGGTGTAATGCCTGTTTGCTGCATGGCTTTGGCAATCGCAAACCACTCCCAAGGATGACCAATGCATAGTTTGAACCCAACCGGTTTGCCATTGGCCAGGTTTCGCAAGCGCTGGATAAAATGCATCAATTCAACCGGCGTGCTGAACGCGCTATGGGCTGCCGGAGAATTACAATCTACCCCTACAGGCACTCCACGAGCATCTGCAATTTCCTGGGTAACTTTGGGTCCTGGCAATATACCGCCCTGCCCGGGCTTGGCTCCCTGGGACAATTTAAGCTCTATCATTTTGACATTGGGAAGATTCGCCCGTTTCTCAAACTCTGCCTCGGAAAAATTGCCCTTGGCATCTCGACAGCCAAAATATCCCGAGCCGATATTCCATACCAGGTCTCCACCGTGCTCCAGGTGATAGCTACTGATCCCGCCCTCACCCGTATCATGGGCAAAACCACCCTTTGCAGCGCCACTGTTAAGAGAGCGGATAGCATTGGCGGACAACGCGCCAAAACTCATGGCTGAAATATTGAATACCGACATTTCATAAGGCTGGGTGCATTGCGGACCACCCACCCTGACCCGGAAATTGGCGTCATCAATTTTCGAAGGCTGCAGAGAGTGATTGACCCACTCATAACCATCGGCATACACGTTTTCAATCGTTCCGAAGGGCCTTTTATCTATTTGCTGCTTGGCCCGCTGATAAACGATAGAACGTTGGGCACGGGAAAATGGCAAATTGTCATTGTCATTTTCAAGAAAATACTGCCTGATTTCGGGCCGGATAGATTCCAGCAAAAAACGCAGGTTACCGATAATCGGGTAATTGCGCCTGATGGAGTGACGGGTCTGAAGTAAATCATAAATCCCCAAAAGACTCAGCAACAAAGCGGGAACCAGTAAAAACAGCCAGCTTGCACCATCAATGACAACCATATACAGGCCCAACAAGGCGGCCAAGGCAACAAGAAGAAACACCGAATACCGGGACAAAAACAAATTGATCATTGAACACTTACCCACATGATTAAACCCAGGCTTACGAGCAGCCTGATTCAAATCCGCCCCATACAAAAAAACCTTGCGTATAAATACACAAGGTTTTTTTAACGATAGGCCGAAAGACTATTGGTTATATTGACTAAGCAATTATTTTGCAGCCTGCTGAGGAACAACCGCTTTCATGATTGAATCTGCTGTTGCATCATCACGAACCATGAAAAGGAAATCTGAACCTTGCTTTACACCAGTAATGGAAGCCAGTTGACCGCCAATAGTAGTTGCATATCCGTATTGTTTATTAACTTTAGACAGTGCCTCAACACCCGCTGGGTTCAGGCCCAATTTGATGAAAGTACGGCCTTGGTTATCACGAACATGGTTGATGGTTGTCAGGTTTGCACGGGTAATTACCGGTGTTGGGCTAACATAAATGGTTTGCTTTTCGCTAAGCTGGAAAGGACGGAAACCTTTAATCACTTTATCTGAAGCCGTATAAACATCTACACTGGCAGCCTGGGCGGGTGCTGCAGCTTGCGTAGATTCGGTTTTTTTCACTGTGTTACATCCGGCCAGCGCCACTGCCAAAGGCAAAATAACCAAACCAAGTTTGCGTGAGATTTTCATGTAAATTCCTTATTTGTTAAAGCAATTATTCATCTGCCATACGCAAATTACAACATAGGCACTCTAAAAAAACAAGACAGATTATCGCTTTGAAATGTCAACAACCCTAAAATTTGATGCCTGGCGATTATCTTTTTCCACGGATCATGTCTGCGGTATCCCTTGCATTAAGCAATGTCAGCATTGGAACCAGCAATACACCGTCTTCAAGTTGCGCTTCAGATGTTGTCATAGTTGAAAACACGGATTGATCCATGCTGGCCAGAACCGTTTTATGTAAATTGGATTTATCGTTAATGGCGGTTTTCAGCTTGGTTGCACCTTTGGGCGTAAGCCGCAGGCCCAGGGCTGGCTTGTCTTTGGCTTTTGCTACAAAAGCCGCTTTCACATCTTCACGATTCAACAGGACACCGGATGTATAGTAGGTTTGGTCGCCTGCCTTGACAACCACATCTTCCAGGGCAATGGCCTTGCTGTTTTTACCTTTTTTTGCCGCTGTCTTGGTAATTGAACCCACATAAATTTCAATCTCGCCCTTACCGTTTTTCTTAACCATTTGGGCACTGCTGGCCGCAACCGGTTTAGTGGTGGCTGCCTGGGCATTATTGGCACTGGACGTCTCATTTGAACCAAACACACTGCAACCGGTCAACGCAACGGTCAGGACAGACAATCCTAAAACTTTAACTAATTTCATAACAGACCCTTCAAGAACAATATTCAGAAAAAAGAATTATCTCTTAATTATAATTCCTTTCAATCAAAATTTTTTGTTAAAAAACATTAATTTAACGTAAATCTTGTATTAATGAAAATACCCTTTGCACCTGTCTGAATCATTCAGGTCGAATGCATTGGTACCTGCTACCAGCCGGACTTTTTTAGATAACAAGCCCCCATATTCTACCGGGCCACTCATTGGTTTGGTATCAAGCCAATACAGGCGGGACGTCAGGTAATAATCACCAACTGGCACATTAGGAAAAGCAAACTGCCCAAAATTATTAGTTTTGGCATAAAAAGCATCCCTGACATAACGTTGGTCCGCCTTGCCGTTTAATACCTTGCCCGCACGACACACTTCCTGATACCACTGGTTACTAACCGATGACACGGGATTAAGGACAACATCAATATAAGCACCTGTTCGGTGCCCGCCATTTACCCTGTCCTGTATGTAAACTTGCCCCACCAGCATGGTTTTGGGCTGAGTGGCCGCCGTTGCCGGACTGCCGGCATAAGCCACACGCTCAACCTGTTTTCTGGGGGCATGCTGCAGTGAACGGTCTTTTTTTGAAGGTGTTGATGAACAACCTGCCAAAACAAGTGCCATGATAGGCACGATGAATCGAATGATATGCTTGCCAGTCAAATGTAAGGAAAAATTCATGGGTTATACTGTTACCATCGTCATAAAGCCAACATTTTCTTGAACTAACATGTAAGACATTAAGATATATAAAGAAAATGCTTCAAATAATTATTGGTATCATCCTAACACCGCAATTTGTTTTTGGAAACTTAAATATTTAATAATATGCGTCAAAGTAATCAACAAACCATTAATGTATGGGATTTACCCACCCGTTTTTTTCATTGGGCCTTGGCTTTCTGTGTAATAGCCGCCTTCTTTACCGTTAAAGCGGCAGGCACCACCGAAGGCTGGATGGCCGATGCAGGCATTGCCTGGATGGAATGGCACTTATGGTTTGGCTATTGCGTCCTCAGCCTGATTTTATTCCGTATTATCTGGGGTTTTACAGGCTCTTATTATGCCCGTTTCAGCGAGTTCATCAAAGGGCCTGCCACCATCATCCGTTATGTTAAAGGGGCTTATCAGTCGCTGGGCCACAATCCGCTAGGCGCTCTTTCGGTTATTGCCCTGTTGGCTGTGTTTGGCTTTCAGGCATTCAGCGGCCTTTTTACAACCGATGACATTTTCACCGAAGGTCCCTTAGTCCATTTGAGTTCAGCTTTTAGCAAAACAATGGGCTCCCTGCACCGTAGCAATGAACCCGTCATGATCATTTTATTTGCGCTGCATATACTGGCCATCATTTATTATCGGGTTTTCAAAAAACAGAATCTGGTGGCAACCATGGTTTCAGGTAAAACCCAAGTTCCACAGCAAGCGGCCCAATACATGCAAAGCGCCAGCGACAATTTGCAAATACGCGTTAAGGGCTTGCTTATCCTGGCGGCAACATCGGGCTTTGTATACTGGATAAGTACGCTAGGCGCAAGTAGCAGTGCGTCTTTCTACTAAAGTCGCCTACTAACCAGCCTCTTATCGCATTCAACAAAAAAACCGGACAAAAATCCGGTTTTTTTGTTGCTGAACCACAAGGGCCAAGAAGTGCCCAACCCTTGGATCAGGCGGTAGCCAAACAGCGGCTATAAGCTGCAGGCATCCGCCAAAACTTGCTTAGTCTTTACGATAAGAATCGTGACAGGATTTACAGCTTTGGCCTGCTTTGCCAAAAGCCACTTTCAGCTTGGCCAGGTCTCCGCTATCAGCAGCGGTAGAAAGGTTTTGAATCGCAACCTTAAAATTCTCACGTTTTTCATCAAAGCCTTTGGCATCTGTCCAAACTTCAGCTTTGGCATCACCACCTTCAAAGCCGGGACCAAAAGCCACCCAAGGCAAAGCGGCCAGTGTATTCAACACGGCCACATTTTGCTTGATGGCCTCGGCATCATAAGGAGCTTCACCTTTTATAACGGGCAGCATTCTGCCAAAATGGGAAGCAACCAATGTTTTAGCGGCCTGACGATATTCAACGGCATCTTCAGGTTTGGCAAACTGCGCATTGGCGACAGTGGATAACAAGGCGGTACAGGCCAGGGCCAAAACCGTAATTTTCTTTTTCATTCGTGTACTCCTAGTCATAAAACAATTATTACAAATAGTATCCTAAAATGCATTTCAAACCAATGACAAATTCCCGTCATGAAATCAATGCATGACTTGTCTCATGCATTGATTTTTTTAAGGCAAGATATCACGATTGGTTTACTTTTAAACATGCATCCCGACACGTTACCTTACTTAGCCAACCTTGCGGGCCAATTCCGCGGCAAGGCCAATATATGAACGCGGCGTCATCTCTAGCAGACGCTGCTTGGGTTCTTCCGGCAAATCAAGATTGGCAATAAATTCACGCAATGCGTCCTGGGTAATACCGCGACCACGGGTAAGTGCCTTCAACTGCTCATAAGGCTGTGGCAAACCATAACGGCGCATAACGGTTTGTACCGGTTCGGCCAACACTTCCCAGCAAGCATCAATATCGGCATCAATGTTGGCTGCATTGATTTCCAGTTTGCCCAAGCCTTTCAGGCATGAATCCCATGCAACCATACAGTAGCCCAATGCAACCCCCAGGTTACGCAATACAGTAGAGTCGGTCAGGTCACGTTGCCAGCGGGAAACCGGCAGTTTTTCTGACAAATGACGCAATACGGCATTAGCCAAGCCTATATTACCCTCTGAGTTCTCGAAGTCGATAGGGTTTACTTTATGCGGCATGGTTGAAGAGCCTACCTCGCCTTCTTTAAGGCGCTGCTTGAAGTAGCCTAGCGCAATATATCCCCAAATATCACGGTTCAAGTCCAGGATAATTGTATTGGCACGGCCAATCGCATCAAACAATGCAGACATCCAGTCATGGGGTTCAATCTGGATGGTGTGCTCGTTTTGGGTCAGGCCCAGTTTATTCAATACACCTTTGCTAAGCGCTGGCCAATTGATTTCAGGATAGGCAGACAAATGGGCATTATAGTTACCGGTTGCACCATTCAGTTTTGCCAGTGGCTCTACAGCGGCTACTGCAGCAATCGCATTTTTAAGACGGGCAGCAACGTTGGCAAATTCTTTACCCATCGTAGACGGGCTGGCAGGCTGGCCGTGTGTCCTGGACAGCAGGGGCTGGTCAGCAAACAGGTTGGCATAACGCACCAGTTCAGCTAACAAATCGTTAAGACGAGGCAATACAACATTGGCACGCACGCGATTTAACATCAGCGCATGGGAGGTATTGTTGATGTCTTCAGAAGTACAGGCAAAATGGATAAATTCCGCTGCCTTGGCCAACTCTTCGTCACCGGCCACTTTTTCTTTCAAAAAATACTCAACCGCCTTGACGTCATGGTTAGTCGTGCGTTCAATTTCTTTAATGCGCTCGGCATCGGCTTCGCTAAAGTTTTCAACCAGACTGCCCAGTTTTTGCCTGGCCTGTGCTGAAAAAGGTGCCAGTTCGGGCAAGCCTGCATCAGACAGGGCAATTAGCCACGAAACTTCGACTTCGACACGATGGGCCATAAAACCGGCTTCAGACAGGTATTCGCGCAAGGCATTGCCACGTGAGGCATAACGGCCGTCTAACGGAGACAAGGCATTAAGCGTACTGAGTTGATCTGCAATTTTCATGAGTAGGAAAAGATAAAAATAAAGAAATTAATAAATAATACCGCCACCAAGACAAACATCGCCATCATAAAGGACGGCAGATTGCCCGGGCGTGACTGCCCACTGTGGCTGTTCAAATGAGAGCATCATGTGTTTGGGATCACCACTTACCAGCGTGCACTTTGCATCGGCCTGACGGTAACGGGTCTTGGCACCATAGATGCCGGGTTCAGGCGCATGGCCTGCCACCCAGCTCAGGTCTTCGGCCTGAAGCTCGTTTGACTGCAGCCAGGGGTGATCATGACCGGCAACGACATAAAGAATGTTATTAGCAAGATCCTTGCGGGCGACATACCAGGCATCGGCCGTGCCATCAGCCTGCTGTCGTCCCTTGACACCACCAATACCCAGGCCTTTGCGTTGCCCAAGTGTATAAAATGCAAGGCCATAGTGCTTCCCAATTTCCTGGCCATCATCGGTAAGAATGGGGCCGGGCTGGGTGGGCAAATAACGGTTCAGGAACTCACGGAAAGGCCGTTCACCGATAAAGCAGATACCGGTAGAGTCTTTTTTGGCGGCATTGGGCAACTTCAACTCGTGGGCAATGCGGCGGACTTCGGACTTTTCGATCTCTCCCAATGGAAAGATGGCCTTGGACAATTGCGCCTGGTTCAGCCGGTGCAGGAAATAACTTTGGTCTTTGGCAGGATCCAGACCTTTGAGAAGCTGGAATTGCGTATGACCGTTATGACTCACTGAACGTACCCGCGCATAATGCCCGGTGGCAATATACTCCGCCCCAAGTTTCATGGCGTGGTCTAAAAATGCCTTGAATTTAATCTCGGCATTGCACAACACATCGGGGTTGGGGGTGCGCCCTGCCGAGTATTCACGCAGAAACTCGGAGAATACCCGGTCTTTGTATTCCGCTGAAAAGTTCACCGCTTCAATATCAACGCCGACCAAATCGGCTACGCTGGCTGCGTCAAGCCAGTCTTGGCGGGATGAGCAATATTCGGAGTCGTCATCGTCTTCCCAGTTTTTCATGAAAAGACCAACAACATCATAGCCTTGCTGCTTGAGCAGCCAGGCACTGACCGAGGAGTCGACCCCTCCGGACATGCCAATAACAACGCGTGGTTTTGATGATTTCTGATTCATCCCGCTATTTTACGTGATGAATCAGATTTTAGGGCCTAAGTACTTAATACATCGTCAACAACTTCAATCCAATGCCTGACCGGTTTGCTGGTGCCACTTTGCAAATGCGACATGCAACCCATATTCGAGGTAATGATCACATTCACATGTCCCCCGCCATCAATGGCAGCCAGCTTGCGGTCGCGCAAGGGCATGGCAATTTCAGGCTGCAAGAGGGAATAAGTACCGGCGGCACCGCAACACAAGTTGGACTCGCCAAATGCGCTCAGATTAAAGCCCAGTTCATTAAGCAGCTTTTCGGTAAGGGGTCGCAAACCCTGCCAGTGCTGCAAGGTACAGGGCGGATGAAACGCAACAGGGCCAGGCAATTTATTGCGCAGTTTCTTGCCCAGCTCGGCACCAAAAGGAGCCAGTATTTCAGCAATATCCTTAACGTGCTCAACGACATAATTTGCCTTTTCCAGATAGACCGGATCATGCCGCAAATGAAAAGGATACGCTTTGACAAAAGCACCACAGCCCGACGCATTCATGACAATCGCTTCTATTTTCCCGGTTTCCAGCAAAGGCACCCAGGCATCAATGTTATGACGTATTTGCTGCAAGGAAGACTGGGTTTCATCAAGATGAAAGTTAACCGCACCGCAACATGCGCGGGAGGGCAAATCGTAGGCGGAAATACCCACTGCATCCAACACCCGAATGCTTGCCGCATCTATCGAGGGCATCAAATCAGGCTGGACACACCCCAATGGCAGCAAGACCTTCCGGGCATGCCTGGCCGCAGGAAGCTGTCCGGGCACGCGGGCCAACGGCAATTTGCCAGCCAGGCTATCAGGCAGAAGCGCGCGAACACGCCGGCCTGCCCGCACCGACAAGCCAAACAAGGCTGAATTCAGTCCTTTGGCCAATATTTTGCGTTTCAGGCGATCGGAAAAACTGCGCTTGACTTTTTCATCAATAAGTTCACGGCCTATATCCAGCAGTTTTCCATATTCAACGCCAGACGGGCAGGTGGTTTCACAGTTATGACAAGTCAGGCATCGATCCAGGTGGGTTTGGGAAACGGCGCTTGGCGCTTGCCCTTCTACCATTTCCTTGATCAGGTAAATCCGCCCCCTTGGGCTATCCAGCTCATCGCCCAGGATCTGGTAACTTGGACAGCTTGCCTGGCAAAATCCGCAATGCACGCATTTTCGCAGGATTTCATCAATCACCTTGCCATCAGGACTGTCCTTGGCCCATTGTGCTAAATTGGTTTGCATGCTCTTGACTCACAGGTTTTTTATTAAACGTTCCGGATTGAAGATACCCCGGGGATCAAGCGCATTTTTAAGGCGCCGGGAAATAGCTTCCAGGTTTGTCCTGAACGGATGAAAGACACCATCAGCAGGAATGGCCTCAGGTCCGGGATAACGAAACAAGGTCGCATGCCCGCCCAATTGCTGGGCCGTATGCCTGACATGCCTTGTATCCTGAACCTGTCGCAACCAGCGTTGGCCGCCCCCCCACTCTATCAGCGGCATGGACTCATTCATTTTGCCGGCCAAAGGAGGTACGGCAACCCGCCAAATAATGGCATTCTTGAAAAACGGATGCGATTGCTCACGTAATGAAAGCCAGAAAGCAACAGCCTCGTCATGGCCAAGTTCCTCTCCGGGCAATTGGGTCTTGGCCTGCGAAACCGCCACATCAGAACCGGACAGACGCAAATACAGATGTCCGTTTTTCCCATCCTCAGGCACCCATGAGCTGGCACTGATACACAAGGAACGCGCATGCACCTGACGAAAAACATCCATGGCCTGATTAATCGTACAAGCGTGCTTCAGTGTTTTCTCACCTAACGGTTTAGGCAAAACCTTGAAAGATATTTCCACTAATGGCCCGAATATGCCTAATGATCCGACCAACAGTCTTGAAACATCATAACCGGCCACATTCTTCATGACCTGCCCGCCAAAACGCAATAATCGCCCTTCGGCATTCATTAACTTGGCGCCCAGTACAAAATCGGCGGTCGCACCAACTGCCATCCGCCTGGGTCCTGCCAATCCGGTGGCAATTGCCCCGCCAATCGTTGCTTGCGGCCCAAAATGCGGGGGCTCCCATGGCAACATCTGGTTCTGTTCATCGAGCAGCTTTTCGATTTCTTGCAAAGGCGTACCACAAGCCGCGGTCATGACCAGTTCGGAGGGCTCGTATTCAATCACTCCCTTGTAGGCGGTCACATCCAGCAGGATCACGTTTTCGGGCGGAGCGACATACGGATTTCCGTAGAAATCCTTGCTGCCACTGCCCTTTACCCGCACATGCTTATGCGATGCAGCAGCAGCAACCACCTGCTCACTTAATTCATTCAAGACAAATGACATAATCGTTAAAATCGCTCTAGATCGGGAAATTTGATCTGCCCCGCATGAACATGCATTTTTCCATATTCAGCACAGCGGTTCAGGGTAGGAATCTGTTTGGTCGGGTTCAATAACTCATCCGGATCAAAGGCCCGTTTTATGGCCATAAAAGCATCCAATTCGTCACGGGTAAACTGGGAACACATTTGATTGATTTTCTCCAGTCCAACGCCATGCTCTCCGGTAACCGTGCCACCCACCTTGATGCACAGTTCAAGAATTTCAGCACCAAAATCCTCGGCACGCCGAACTTCGTCCGGGTCATTCGCATCAAACAGGATCAACGGATGCAGGTTGCCATCGCCTGCATGAAATACATTGGCGCAGCGTAACCGGTACTTGTTTTCCATCTCGGCCATTTGAGTTAACACATTGGCAATCTGCTTGCGGGGAATGGTACCATCCATACAATAATAGTCGGGTGAAACACGACCGGCCGCTGGAAAGGCATTTTTACGGCCCGCCCAAAACAGCAGGCGCTCTTGTTCATTGCCTGAAACCTGCAGGCGGACCGCCCCTGCCTTTTCAAAAACGGCTTTCATGCGCTGGATTTCATCTTCCACTTCCTGACGGGTGCCATCCGATTCGCACAATAAAATGGCCTGGGCATTCAGGTCATAGCCGGCGTTCACAAAGGGCTCAACCATTTGGGTGGCCCGCTGGTCCATCATTTCCAGACCGGCGGGAATAATACCCGCAGCAATAATATCCCTTACGGCATCACCAGCTGCCTTGACCGAGTCAAAACTGGCCATGATGACAGCAGCTGCTTCTGGCTTGGGAATAAGTTTTACCGTGGCTTCGGTAACGATACCCAGCATGCCCTCGGAGCCAATCACGATCGATAGCAGGTTCAATCCGGGCGCATCCGGGGCCGCAGAACCCAGCTCCACAATTTCACCGTCCATAGTAATCATGCGTACACGCATGACATTGTGTACGGTTAGCCCATATTTAAGGCAATGCACGCCGCCAGCATTTTCTGCAATATTGCCACCAATTGAACAGGCAATCTGGCTGGAAGGGTCTGGTGCATAATACAGCCCATATTGCGCCACGGCTTCGGAAATGGCCAGATTACGCACCCCCGGCTCAACCACGGCAGTGGCGGCAACGGGGTCGATATGACGAATTTTGTTCAGCTTGGATACGCCAAGCAAAACGCCATGGGAATGCGGTGTGGCCCCGCCCGACAACCCGGTTCCCGCACCACGCGGCACAACCGGCACGGCATGTTTTTTGCAGGTTTTCAGGGTATGAATAATTTGAGCTTCGTTTTCAGGTAAAACGACAAGCGCCGGGATTTCCTTGAACAGGGTCAGGCCGTCACATTCAAACGGTTTTTTTTCTTCATGCCGAGTTAAAATGCAGTGGGATGGCAGCACGCTTCCCAGTTCGGCAATCAAGCTTGAAAACTCATTCAATGGTATAGCCTGCTCCCGTTGTGCCATCATGCCTCCTTACCCTAACCTAGATTTTTTTTTGCCAGCATACGCTTGCTTATTACAGGCAAGTATACCTATCCGCATAGGGGAGTGACATACCGAAATACCCCTAATAGGGCATGGCAGAGCTTTGCATCACAAACAAATACGGGCCTCTATATTTGAGGCCCGTATTTGTTTCAGAATGAAAAAAATCAGTTATCACTTTCCTCGGCAATGGCCCGGCGTGCTTTTACCGCCTTTGCCAGTCGCTCCAGCACCTGGACTGACGTATCCCAGTCGATGCAACCATCCGTAATACTCTGGCCATACACCAACTCCTGCCCTTCCACCAGATCCTGGCGTCCAGCAACCAAATGGCTTTCAATCATGACACCAAAAATGCGCTGGTCACCGGCTTCCATCTGCTGGGCAATATCATCCATGACCATGGGCTGGTTTTCAGGTTTTTTGCTGCTGTTGGCATGGCTGGCATCAACCATGATCTTGGCAGACAAACCGGCTTTGGCCAATTGCTCTGATGCGTCGTTAATGCTTTCGGCATCATAGTTGGGCGCCTTGCCACCGCGTAAAATCAGGTGACAATCCTCATTGCCAAGGGTTGAAACGATCGCGGAATGACCGCCTTTGGTTACCGACAGGAAGTGATGGGGCTGGGATGCAGCCTTGATCGCATCAAGGGCGATCTTGATATTGCCATCAGTGCCGTTCTTGAAGCCAACCGGACAGGAAAGCCCGGAAGCCAATTCACGGTGTACCTGGCTTTCGGTAGTGCGGGCACCAATAGCGCCCCAGGACACCAGGTCTGCAATGTATTGAGGCGTGATCATGTCCAAAAACTCGCAACCGGCCGGCACGCCTTCGGCATTGACGGCCAGCAGCAATTGACGGGCAAGACGCAAACCTTTGTTAATATTAAAGCTGCCATCAAGCCCCGGGTCATTGATCAGGCCTTTCCAGCCTACGGTCGTACGCGGTTTTTCAAAATACACCCGCATGATGATTTCAAGTTCGCCTTTGAAACGCTCGCGTTCCGCTTTCAGGCGTTTTACATATTCAAGCGCAGCCTTGGGATCATGTATTGAACATGGGCCAATAACCACGACCATCCTGTCATCTTCACCATGAATGATTTTATGGACGGCATCACGTGCCTCATGAACCACATTTGAAATCTCGGTGGTACATGGAAACTCGCGCATCAGGTGAGACGGAGGACTTAATTCTTTAATTTCTCGAATGCGTAAATCATCAGTATTGTATGACACGGTTAACTCCAGGTTTTTGAATGCTTGCGTTTATGGCTGTCTATATACAAAAAGCCGCCAGGTTCTCTGGCGGCTTTTTAGGAATTTTGCTATTTTTACTGCGTAAGCTGTGTCCTTCTCTCCGCCCAAGGCTTTGAAAAACTAAAATAAAAGAAAAAGAAAGACACTGATAAATTTTTCATCATGTTTCTATCCTAGCACAGCTTTTTTTAAAAATAGCCTGTTTTACTGCATCGCAATAAAAATAATTGCAAGATGTTATTAATGCACCACATTAAGACAAAGACTTAAGCCGTACCACCCACCGTCAAGCCGTCCATGCGAATAGTAGGCATACCCACACCTACCGGCACGCTTTGGCCTTCCTTGCCGCAAGTACCAACACCAGAGTCCAGCGACAGGTCATTACCAATCATCGACACCTTGTTCATGGCATCGGGACCATTGCCGATTAAAGTGGCTCCTTTGACGGGATGAGTGATTTTGCCGTTTTTGATCAAATAGGCCTCGGAAGTAGAAAACACAAATTTTCCACTGGTAATATCCACTTGGCCACCGCCAAAGTTAACGGCATACAAACCATTTTTAACCGAAGAAATAATTTCCTGCGGATCTTCCTTGCCTGCCAGCATGAAGGTATTGGTCATGCGTGGCATCGGTAAATGGGCAAATGACTCGCGACGGCCGTTACCCGTTACCGGAGTTTTCATTAAACGGGCATTCAGTGAATCTTGCATGTAACCGCGCAAAATACCATCTTCAATCAGCACATTGCGCTGGGTAGGATTGCCTTCATCGTCTATATTCAATGAACCACGCCGATCCTGGATAGTGCCGTCATCAATCACGGTTACCCCTTTTGATGCCACGCGTTCGCCAATACGACCAGAAAACACACTGGAGCCCTTGCGATTGAAATCACCCTCCAGTCCATGCCCTACTGCCTCATGCAGCAAAATGCCTGGCCAGCCGGAACCCAGCACAACCGTCATCTCGCCAGCTGGCGCAGGCCGGGCCTCTAGATTGGTCAGCGCTTCATGAACGGCCTTGTCTACATAAGTATGCAACAAATCATCTGAAAAATAATTCAATCCCAGGCGGCCACCACCACCGGCATGACCCATTTCACGGCGGCCATTTCGCTCGACCAAGACAGTTAAGGACAGGCGCACCAGAGGACGCACGTCGGCCACTAAACGGCCATCACTGCCGGCGATCAGCACGACATCATATTCAGCCCCCAAACCGGCCATTACCTGAATGACATGCGGATCTTTGGCACGTGCCATTTTTTCAATCCGTTCCAGTAAATTGACTTTATCTGTCGCTGACAGGCTGGCAAGCGGATCAACGCCTTGGTACAAATCATGGGGGCGATTGTCAGCCGCCAGAATTTTGGTTTTACCCGCCCCTTGCCGGGCAATGGTCTTCACGGTTTTGGCCGAAGACAGCAAGGCTTCGGGCGACAACACATCGGAATAAGCAAAAGCTGTTTTTTCACCTGAAACAGCCCGAACGCCCACACCTTGTGAAATGGAAAAACTGCCGGTTTTGACAATACTCTCCTCAAGGCTCCAGCTTTCGCTGCGCGTGTATTGGAAATACAGGTCGGCATAGTCAACCTTATGGGTGAAAATTTCGCCCAAGGCACTGGCCAGATGCCCTTCGTGCAAGTCCCAGGGATCAAGCAGAAGTGATTTGGCGGTTGACAGGCTTAGCATATCAGAATCAATTACGTTCATTTTTCTCAATGTCAAAATTTATTTTACGCACCTGACCGTTTTTTCCGGGAAATCCGTCAAAAACAGAGGCGGTCAGGAAGGGCATTACCTGTGTTAGGTTGGCTTTATTAGAGTCTGCGACAACCGTGGCCTGATAAACTTCAGCACCACTGTTCTGCAAGTCACGTATGGAAACGTGCAATTGGTATCGATTATAACTGGCCTGTACATAACGGTACTGTGGGGCCATGGCAAAACCGACGCCACTATAAAAGGGATGGCGAGCCCCCCAGCCCCAGCCAACATTAAAGCTGGGGTAGAAAAAAGGATCGTAGAAAGGATCGGTTTCCCGCACTAGTTGCTCGCGACTTTGAACACCATATCCAAAAGCAACCTCAAAGCGGGCTTTTTGCTTGCCCACGGCTTCAACCAGGCCTGTTTTCCACATTTGATTACGCAACAGGGTGACATAGCTGGCTTTTTCAAGATCCTGTCCGGCACCGGCTTCAAAACGGTAAAGCTGCCCTTGGGCATTGGCCGGCCATTGCTGGAAAGAAGTTGTCTGGGTTGTAAACCTTTGCGTTGTCGAACACGCTGTCAACAACAGCACGGAAGCGGCGATCGACAAGGTTCGCAAGCTTGGCTTTGAAAAGACAGTACTCATGATACGAAGCTCTGGAGTGATGGTTAAATTCCTTGGACTGGGTATATGATGCATTGTGACACACAAGCGATGATTATTATTTTAAAGCATTTAAAACATCTATAATTAGTGGCGTTAATCAAGAGAATTTTTATTGCCATGACGCAAAATACACCCACCACCATACACCGTCTCGACTATCGTGAATACCCTTTCAACATTACCAATGTTGGATTGCATTTTGATCTTCACGAAACCGCCACCCGCATCACCAGCACCCTCTCGGTCAGCAGTAAAGAAAACCAGCCCGCCGACCTGGTCCTGAACGGGGAAGACATCAAGCTGGTTGCCATTTCCCTTAACGGGCAAACGCTTGAGGAACAACAGTATTCAATTAATGAACAGACCCTGGTTGTACCCGCTTTGCAGGGACAGTTCGAACTGAGTATCGTGTCCGAGTGCAATCCGGCGGAAAACAGCACCCTGATGGGCCTGTATGTATCGGGCAACAGCTTTTTCACCCAATGTGAGGCGGAAGGTTTCCGGCGCATCACGTTTTTCCCTGACCGCCCGGATGTCATGAGCATTTACACGGTCAGCATTTGTGCCGACAAAGCCCGTTACCCCTACCTGCTTTCCAATGGCAACCTGTGTGCCAGCACAGACCTGCCAGACGGGCGCCACCAGGTAACCTGGGAAGACCCGTTCCGCAAGCCCAGCTACCTGTTTGCCCTGGTTGCCGGTGACTTCGACATTCGGGAAAAACGCGCCACCACGCAAAGTGGCCGTGACGTCTTGCTGCAGGTTTATAGTGATAAAGGATCAGGACACCAAACCGAATGGGCCCTTGAATCACTGGAAAACGCCATGAAGTGGGACGAAGAGCGTTTTGGCCTGGAGCTGGACCTAGACCGTTTCATGATTGTGGCCGTACGCGATTTCAATATGGGTGCCATGGAAAACAAGGGGCTTAACATTTTCAATGCCGCCTATGTCCTGGCTGACCCCAATACCGCCACCGATGCCAATTATGAAGGCATTGAATCAGTCATTGGCCACGAATATTTTCATAACTGGACCGGCAACCGCATCACTTGCCGCGACTGGTTCCAGCTTAGCCTGAAAGAAGGGCTCACGGTTTTCCGCGACCAGGAATTTTCTGCCGACATGATGGCCAGGAACCTGGATGCCTCTGCGGCGGCCAGCGCTCGGGCAATCAAGCGCATTGACGACGTTACCCGCCTGAGAACCGCCCAGTTCCCCGAAGACGCAGGCCCCATGGCCCACCCCATTCGCCCTGAAAGCTATCAGGAAATAGGCAATTTCTACACGGCAACCGTTTATGAAAAAGGGGCGGAAGTCATTCGCATGCAACACACCTTGCTGGGCGAAGAAGGTTTCCGTGCCGGCATGGATGAATACTTTCGCCGCCATGACGGACAAGCCGTCACCTGCGATGATTTCATCAATGTCATGGAATCCGTTTACCAGCAACGCAATCCGGGCAAAGACCTGGCCCTGTTCAGGAACTGGTACTCACAAGCCGGCACTCCCCGCGTGACGGTACGGCTCGATTACGATGAAGCACAGCAACGCTGTGCCGTTACCCTGTCACAAGACTGCGCGCCGGTTGGGGTCGAAAAACTGCAGGATGGCTTTGTCAAACAACCCTTCCATATTCCATTTGCCATGGGTTTCATCAGCCAGTCGGGCCAGCCCATCACACTGCACCTTGAAGGCCAGCAACACGCCACCGTTTTGCTTGAACTGAAAGAACAAAGCCAGACCTGGCACTTCGACCAGGTCCCCGAGCGGCCGATCCCTTCTTTACTGCGTGATTTTTCAGCCCCGGTAATCGTTGATTACCCCTGGACCAACCAGGAACTGGCTATCTTGTGCGCCCATGACAGTAACCCGTTTTCACGCTGGGAAGCCGTACAGGAATTAAGTTCGCGCGAATTACTGCGCATTGCCAACACCCTTGCCCAAGGCGCACAGCCAACGCTCGACTCCGCCCTGCTACATGTCTGGAAAACCAACCTGGGTGATCCGAACCTGGACGCAGGCTATCGCGCCTGGCTACTGACCCTGCCGGCGGAAAAAATCCTTGCCGAGCGCATGAATCCGATTGCACCTGTTGCGATTGCCAAAGCAAGGGAATTTGTTCGCCAGGAACTGGCCAGAGGACTGCTAGACTTATGGCTGCAAACCCTAAGCCAGCATGAAACGCCCGGTGCCTATAGCCCGGACCCTGTCAATGCAGGCCGTCGCAGCCTGAAAAACCTGGCGCTAGCCTATTTGCTGTCCATCCAGAACCCGCAAGCCATCCAGGCCGCTTTTGCGCAATACCAGAATGCCAGCAACATGACCGACCGCATTGGTGCACTTTCCCCCTTGGTCAGCTACTACGAGGGCGATGAACGCGATGAGGCGCTGGCCCAGTTTTATGAACAATGGCAGCATGATCCACTGGTCGTGGATAAATGGTTTGCCCTCCAGGCCAATGCCCGCAACGCCACGGCACAAACCATCCTTGGCCTGATGGCTCATCCGGCCTTCAACCTGCGCAATCCAAACCGTGCCCGCTCCCTGATCTTCCAGTTCTGCATAAACAACACCGAAGGCCTGCACCAGGAAGACGGTTCAGGTTATGAATTCTGGGCCGACCAGGTCATTGCCCTGAACAGTATCAATCCTGAAATTGCCGCCCGCCTGGCCCGCGTCATGGACAACTGGTCCCGTTATTCGCCTGCCCTGAAATCTGGCATGCTGCAAGCCCTGAAACGCGTTGAAGCGCATCCAGGCCTGTCTAAAAACGTATTTGAAATCGTATCCAAAGCATTGAACATCTGAAAACCGAGGAATTTGCAAGAATGAAATTTAAAACCCTGACACAGTATCTGGTAGAACAACAACGCCAGAATAACGCATTACAAGCAGAGGTGCGCCTGCTCATCGAAGTGGTTGCCCGTGCCTGCAAAAGCATTGGGCACGCCGTTGGCAAAGGTAGCCTGGGCGGTGTATTGGGTAGCCTGGAATCTGAAAACGTCCAAGGCGAAGTCCAAAAGAAACTGGATGTCATGTCCAATGAAATCCTGCTTGAAGCCAACGAATGGGGTGGCCAGCTGGCAGCGATGGCTTCGGAAGAAATGGAAACCATCCATAAAATCCCCAATCGCTATCCCAAGGGTGAATACCTGTTGCTGTTTGATCCCCTTGACGGATCTTCCAACATCGACGTGAACGTTTCCATCGGCACTATTTTCTCTATCCTCAAAGCGCCCGCCGAAGCGTCCGGCCGTGAAATCAGCGAACAGGATTTCCTGCAGCCCGGCACCCAGCAGGTAGCCGCCGGCTACGCTGTATACGGACCACAAACCATGCTGGTCATTACCTTGGGTAACGGGGTGGTTGGTTTTACCCTTGATCGTGAAACCGGCACCTGGATGCTGACCAATGAAAACATCCAGATTCCGGCTGACACCAAAGAATTTGCCATTAACATGTCAAACATGCGCCACTGGGCACCGCCGGTTCGCAAGTACATTGACGACTGCCTTGCAGGCAAAACCGGCCCATTGGGTAAAGACTACAACATGCGCTGGGTGGCCTCTATGGTCGCCGACGTGCATCGCATTTTGAGCCGTGGCGGCATATTCATGTACCCATGGGATTCACGTGAGCCTAACAAACCGGGCAAACTGCGTTTGATGTATGAAGCAAACCCCATGAGTTTTATTGTTGAACAGGCCGGTGGCATGTCCACCGATTCCGTGCAGCGCATTATGGATATCCAGCCAACCCAACTGCATCAGCGGGTTGGCGTGGTACTGGGCTCTAAAAATGAAGTAGAGCGCGTGCGTTCTTACTGCGCAGGATCATAATACTGCTGGCGCAGCTCATCCAGTTGCGCCAGCACATCAGCGTCAAGGCGGATTTGCATGGCGCTGATGTCTTCATCAAGCTGCTCAAGTGTCCTTACCCCAATAATGGTACTGTCCACCTGCCATTTGCTATTACAAAACCCCAGGGCCAGCTGCACCGGGCTCAACCCCAACTCGCGGGCATAGCCGTTATAGGCCCTGGCGGCTTCCAGGCATAACGGCCTTCCCCAGCGCTGCTTTTGCACCGACTCATATCGGGTAATCCGGGCTTCGGCGGGTGCATCCGGTCCGGTTGTTCCGGTCTGGTCATACTTGCCACTTAACAGGCCATACCCCAAAGGTGAATAGGCCAGCAAAGACACTTTATGCCGGTAACACATTTCATCAAGCCCGTTTTCATAGGAACGGTTCAACAGGCAATACGGATTCTGGATCGTGGCCACACGGGGCAAGCCCATTTGCTCGGCCAGACGGATAAACTCAGACACCCCATAAGGCGTTTCATTGGACAGGCCGATGTAACGCACCTTGCCTGACTTCACCAGTTTATCCAGAGCCTGCAATTGTTCTTCTATACTGGTGACCGGCTCATGCTTTTTATCTGGATCAAAATAACGCCGCCCAAAAGCGGGCACATGACGCTCGGGCCAGTGAATCTGGTAAAGATCAATATAATCGGTTTGCAGGCGTTTCAGGCTGCCCTCGCAAGAGGCAATAATATCCTGCCCGGTCAAACCGGCTCCTTCCCGAATCCAGGGGGTACCCCTTGAAGGGCCCGCCACCTTGGTGGCCAGCACAATTTCAGAACGGGGCACCGGACTTTGCCCGAACCAGTTGCCAATGATCGTTTCCGTAGCACCATAGGTTTCCTTGCGGGTAGGCACCGAATACATCTCGGCGGTATCGAGGAAATTGATCTCCTTCTCCACCGCCCGGTCGAGGATGCCAAATGCAGTTTTCTCATCCACCTGTTCACCAAATGTCATGGTGCCAAGACAGACTTCCGTCACCATTAAATCGCTTATTCCCAGCTGAACCTTCTGCATTTGCCTTGCCCCTTCCTTTAAATATCAAATATTAAAAATTGAATAATGTGAAAAAATCAATCCAGTGTCAATACCGTGGCACCCGTGGTTTTTCGTGAAGCCAACGCTATATGTGCGTCAGCCACTTCTTCCAATGGGTAGCGCTGGTCAATTTGCACCCTGATTTTCTTGCTGGTAATCATGTCGAACAACTCATCGGCAGCAGCCTGCATTTTTTCCAGGGTATTGACATGGGCACCCAACGTTGGACGGGTCACGTACAAAGAACCCTTACTGGCCAAAACACCCAGATTAACACCGGTTACGGGGCCTGAGGCATTTCCATAACTGACCATCAGGCCACGGGGTTGCAGGCAGTCCAGGGAAATTTCCCAGGTATCTTTACCCACCCCATCATAAACCACAGGCACTTTCTTGCCGTTGGTTAATTCCAGAACCCGCTCCACCACATTTTCATGGGTGTAATTAATGGTTGCCCAGGCCCCATGCGCCCTGGCGATATCTGCCTTTTCCGGGCTGGAGACCGTACCAATCAATTTCACGCCCAAGGCTTTGGCCCACTGGCAGGCAATCAGCCCCACACCACCAGCTGCCGCGTGCAGCAAAATGGTTTCGCCTTCTTTCAGGCGATAGGTTTGCCTGAACAGGTACTGGACCGTCAATCCCTTGAGCATGACGGCAGCCGCTTCTTCAAACGAAATGCCATCGGGTAGCTTCACGACCTGCTGTCCAGGTACATTACGCACATCGGCATACGCACCCAATGGGCTCTGGCCATAAGCGACACGGTCACCCACTTTCAAGTGCGTCACTTTTTTACCCACCGCCTCGACCACACCAGAGGCTTCAAAGCCCAGGCCATGAGGCAGCGGGCTGGCATAAAGACCCGTACGGTAATAGATATCAATAAAATTCAGTCCAATCGCCTTTTGCCGGATTTGTACTTCGTTATCGGCCGGCTCTGGAACATCAAGCGTAACCAGTTTCATGACATCCGGACCACCATGTGTCTCGATTTGAATAGCTCTTGATGTAATACCCACGTTTACCTCCAATAATGATTGATTATGCATTTCTTAGATGATAATTAATAAAAACTTTTATTCAATATATATCAACAATAACTGATAAAAAAAATAGTATACTTTGACAATATCTGCCTAAGCAATAATTTAAAAGGATAAACAGCAAAAAAATGACCCCTGCCAAACTGGAAGAAGACTTCACAATCAAGCCCGAAGATGTTCCTCGCGGACAGGAAAACATTGGCTACCTGATTCGCCTGGCGCATTATTCCCTCCATAACATGATTGAACAAAACATGGCACCCCTGGGACTAACCGCCACACAGTGGCACCCTATTGCCATTATCGGCCTTAGCAAGGCCGATACCCCCGCCTGCGTGGCACGCATTGCCGAGATAGATACCGGGGCCATGACGCGTACCCTTGACAGGCTCGAAGCCAAAGGTTTTCTGACCCGCCAGCGTAGTGAAACAGATCGCCGGGTCATCAAACTGACGCTTACTGAAAAAGGCAAACAGGTGAATGAAAAACTGCTTCCCTCGGTGGCCCAGGCATTAAACCATCATCTGCAAGGCTTTACCTGCCAAGAAGCAGAGCTGCTGAAGTCTTTGCTAACCCGCATGTTATTGAATGCAAACCCTGATATTTTGAAAACAATGCAGGAAAATGGCATGAACGCCTGAACGGCCAGGCAGCAAACCTGAAATAGCAGTACAGGTTTCAGCACTGAGAAAAGGCAGATTTCACCGCCAAACCACCTTGCCGTGAAACCTGCCTTCAAACATGCCAGCTGCCACCCGTGCCTCAAGCCAGGCATCAAGACAAACAATCATCTGCAGCCAATAAGCCTAGCGTTTCCCGCTGCTCTTTCCGATTAACGATCCCAACACACCACGCAGCATCTTCCTGGCCGTCTCCCGAACCATCCCCTTGGCCACTTGCTGTACCAAGCCATCCTTGCGCCCGCCACGTGGCCCGGTTGAGCCAATCATCATTTCCTTGACCGCTCCCCAGATACCCTCGTCATCGGGTTGTGCCCGTGCAGCGGCTTCGGCATTTTTCTGCTCGGCACGACGGGTTAGCACTTCAAATGCCGACTCCCGATCAATTAGTTGATCGTATTTGCCAGCAAAACCTGACTGGGTACGAATATATTGACGTTCCAAATCGGTGGCTGGCCCCATCCGGCTGGCTGGTGGCAATATCCAGGCACGTTGCGTAATACCCGGACTCCCCTTGGCATCCAGGCAGGATACCAGCGCTTCCCCCACGCCCAACTCGGTAATCTCGCGGGCAATATCCAGTTCGGGATTCGGCCTCATGGTGTCTGCCGCCGTTTTGACGGCTTTCTGGTCACGTGGCGTAAAGGCCCGCAAGGCATGCTGGACCCGGTTGCCCAACTGACCCAACACCGAATCGGGAATATCAGCCGGATTCTGCGTGACAAAATAAACCCCTACCCCTTTTGAACGCACCAAACGCACAATCTGTTCGATTTTTTCCAGCAAAACCTTGGGTGCATCGTCAAATAGCAGGTGTGCCTCATCGAAGAAAAACACGAACTTGGGCTGGTCGGGATCCCCCACCTCTGGCAAGGACTCATATATTTCAGCCAGCAGCCACAATAAAAACACGGCATACAGCTTGGGGGATTGCATCAGCTTGTCTGCCGCGAGGATATTAACCATGCCCTGGCCTTGTGCATTACAGCGGATCAGGTCATGGATATCCAGCATGGGCTCACCAAAGAAACGGTCTGCCCCCTGGGTTTCCAACTGGAGCAAGGCACGCTGGATGGCCCCCACCGAGGCGGCCGACACATTTCCATAGACAGGCCTTAACTCAGCCGCCCTGTCATTCACGTTTTGCAGCATTGCCCGAAGATCTTTCAGGTCCAGCAAAAGATGTTCTTCATCATCCGCGACCTTGAAAACCAGATTCAGGATACCGGTTTGCGTGTCATTCAGGTTTAACATGCGGGACAGCAGCAAAGGCCCCATGTCAGACACCGTGGCCCGAACCGGGTGCCCCTGCTCGCCAAACACGTCCCATAAAACGGTTGGACAACCGCCCCATTGCGGTACTGGCAGACCAAATTTTTCCAGACGCTCAAGCAGTTTGGGGCTTTCAATGCCCGCTTGCGAAATACCTGTCAAATCGCCCTTTACATCGGCCAGAAATACCGGTGTGCCGATGCGGGAAAAGGCTTGCGCCAAGACCTGAAGCGTAATAGTTTTACCGGTTCCGGTTGCGCCGGTTATGCAGCCATGCCGATTGGCCAGCTTGGGCAAAAGAAAGACATCCGTCTTTGCGTTTTTAGCTATCAGGATGGGATCTGCCATAAATAAACCTTTATCAAGTGCAAAACATTAGAAAAACCATCCATATTCTATAAAAGTTTGCTGCACTCAGGGTAAAATCTCAGATTCGATTAACTTACTTTAACTGTTATTAATATGGCCGGACATAGTAAATGGGCAAATATCCAGCACCGGAAAGGTCGCCAGGATGCCAAACGCGGAAAGATATGGACAAAAATCATTCGTGAAATTACCGTTGCAGCACGTGCTGGCGGCCCAGATCCCAGTGCCAATCCAGCGCTTCGCCTGGCATGGGATAAAGCTACCGCTGCCAATATGCCCAAAGATAACATCCAGCGCGCCATTACCCGTGGTGCCGGTGGCGCCGATGGCGACAACTACGAATCCATCCGCTACGAAGGATATGGCATAAACGGTGCTGCCGTCATTATCGACTGCATGACAGACAACCGCGTGCGCACCGTCTCCGATGTACGCCATGCCTTAACCAAACACGGCGGCAACCTGGGCCAGGACGGCTCTGTCGCCTTCATGTTCCAGCATTGCGGACAATTCATTTTTGCCCCGGGCACCAGTGAAGATAAAATCATGGAAGTGGCCCTTGAAGCCGGTGCCGATGACATCCAGACCGATGAAGACGGCATGGTCGAAGTGATCTGCCCTCCCGATCAGTATGCTGCCGTGCGTGACGCCTTCATTGAAGCCGGACTGAAGCCCGAAATGGAAGCCATCGTCATGAAGCCGCTGAATGAAACCCTGCTGACCGGTGACGATGCCACCAAAATGCAGAAAATCCTTGACCAGCTTGAAAGTCTTGATGACGTGCAAGAAGTTTATACAACCGCTGTTTTTGATGAAACAGAAGAATAAAGCGAAAATCCAACAATGAAAGTACTCGTTATTGGCAATGGCGGCCGAGAGCATGCCATTGCATGGCGCATTGCCCAGTCTGCCCAGGTGACCGATGTTTTTGTGGCGCCTGGCAACGGCGGCACCGCCCTTGACCCGCTACTCAAGAATGTAGCCATTACCAAGCTTGATGAACTGGCTGCCTTTGCCAAAACCGAAGGCATTGACCTGACGGTTGTCGGCCCCGAAGCACCTTTGGCTGCCGGTGTGGTTGACCTGTTCCGTGAACAGGGCCTGGACGTTTTTGGTCCTACCAAGGCTGCCGCACAACTGGAAAGTTCCAAGGATTTTGCCAAAGCCTTCATGGTTCGCCACAACATCCCCACTTCCGCTTATGCCACTTTTACTTCTCCAGAAGAGGCACACACCTACATCAACGAACAGGGAGCCCCCATCGTTGTCAAGGCCGACGGCCTGGCCGCTGGCAAAGGCGTGGTTGTAGCCATGACCCTGGAAGAAGCACATGAAGCGGTGGATGCCATGCTGGGTGACGGTAGCCTTGGCGCTGCCGGTGCTCGTGTGGTCATCGAAGGTTTCCTGGCCGGCGAAGAAGCCAGCTTCATCGTGATGTGCGATGGCAAAAACATATTGCCCATGGCAACCAGCCAGGACCACAAGCGTCAACTCGACAACGACCAGGGTCCCAACACTGGCGGCATGGGTGCTTACTCACCAGCCCCCATCGTTTCCAATCGTCTGCATGAACGCATCATGCAGGAAGTCATTTATCCAACCATCCAGGGCATGGAAAAAGACGGCATCACTTTCACCGGATTTTTATATGCCGGTTTAATGATCGGTGACGGCAACGACGAAGAGCGTAGTATCAAGGTCCTTGAGTTCAACTGCCGCATGGGCGACCCTGAAACCCAACCCATCATGATGCGCCTGCAAGGCGACTATGCCGACACCCTGCTGAAAGCGGCACAAGGCAAGCTTGACCAAGCCAGCATCAGCTGGGATCCACGCACGGCACTGGGTGTTGTCATGGCCTCATACAACTATCCCGGTACACCCCGCACGGGCGATCTCATTACCGGCATTCCGGCCGCACAAAAAGATTGTGTCACGTTCCATGCCGGCTCTACCCTGCAAAACGACCAGTTGCTAACCTCAGGTGGTCGGGTATTGTGTGTAACCGCCCTAGGCGACACGGTACAACAGGCACGCGAAACCGCCTATGCAACCGTTAAACAAATCAAGTTTGACGGCCAGCAATATCGCAGCGATATCGCCTGGAGGGCTTTAAAGTAATATGCAGCACATTCCCCTGGACCAGGTCAGCCAGTATTTTCATTCACTGCAGTCATCCATTGTCAATGCACTCGAAAAAGAAGACGGCCTTACCTTTTCACAAGACGCCTGGGAGCGCCCTGAAGGTGGCGGTGGCCTGTCTCGCTATATAGAGGGCGGCCATGTTTTTGAACGCGGTGCCGTGCTGTTCAGCCACGTCATGGGGGAAAAGCTGCCACCTTCGGCCAGCGCACACCGTCCGGAACTGGCTGGCCGTTCCTGGGAAGCCATGGGGATTTCACTGGTCTTGCACCCGCGCAACCCCTATATTCCCACCACGCACATGAACGTCAGGATGTTCGTGGCCAAAGCTGGCCAGCCTGCTGAAAAGGATGTTTTCTGGTTTGGCGGTGGCATGGACCTGACCCCTTACTATGCCTTCGAAAGCGATGCCCGGCATTTCCACCAGACATGTCACGACGCCCTTGAGCCGTTTGGCAACACACGTTACCAGGAATACAAAGAATGGTGTGACCGCTATTTTTTCCTGAAGCATCGTAATGAAACCCGTGGTGTGGGTGGCATATTTTTTGATGACTTGAACGACCTTGGGTTTGAACAATCCTTTGCCCTCGTCCAGGCCACCGGCAATGCCTTCACCCAGGCCTACCTGCCAATTGTCCAAAAACGCAAAAACCTGGCATTCAGTCAAAAAGAACGTGATTTCCAGGCCTATCGCCGTGGACGCTATGTAGAATTCAACCTGGTGTGGGACAGGGGTACCCTGTTTGGCCTGCAGTCAGGCGGGCGTACCGAATCCATCCTGCTGTCCATGCCGCCTACCGCAAGCTGGCGCTACGACTGGACACCCGAGCCCGGTTCGGCTGAGGCCCGGCTTTACGATTTCCTGACGCCCCGAGATTGGCTTTGATGAAAAAAATCGGCCTCCTCGGTGGAAGCTTCAACCCTGTTCACAACGCACATCTTGCCTTGGCCCAAACCGCCCTTAAAACACTTTCGCTTGACGAGGTACAGCTTGTCCCTGCCGGCAATCCCTGGCAAAAGCAGGCACTGGCAGTCAGTGGCCAAGACCGTCTGGAAATGCTCGCATTGGCGATTGCCGGTCATCCCGGCATGGTCATCAACGATATTGAAATTACCCGTGAAGGCCCCACCTACACCATAGACACCCTGAAAGCCTTGCCGGCCAGTGCCAGCTATTACTGGCTTCTGGGCACCGACCAGCTGGCCAATTTTTGCACCTGGCACCAATGGGAAAAAATTCTCGATCATGTCACCCTGGTGGTCGCCCAAAGAAACACCCATCCCTTTGAAATCCCTCAGTTACTGGCGGAAAAACTGCAACAAAAAGGCAAAAAACTGATTACACTGTCATTTGAAGCCATGGATATTTCCTCAACCGATATCCGCCAGCGTCTTGCAAACCAACAGGACGTCAGCCGGTTCCTGCCAAAACCGGTCCTTGCCTACATCAGGCAACATAAACTTTATATTTGAATCATTAAGATTATTACTACAGAACTATTATGGAAATACAAAAACTTCAACGCATTGTGATTGATGCCCTGGAAGACGTCAAAGCCCAGGACATCAAGGTATTCAATACCACCCACCTCACCAGCCTGTTTGATCGTGTCATTATTGCCAGCGGCACCTCAAACCGCCAAACCCGCTCTTTGGCACAAAGTGTCGCTGATGCAGTACGCAAGCATGGCATCCAGATTATCGCTTATGAAGGCACTGATACCGGCGAATGGGTCTTGCTTGATATTGGCGATATCGTGATTCATTGCATGCAACCGGCTATCCGCCAGTACTACAACCTTGAAGCAGTTTGGGGTGACAAACCGGTACACGTCAAGTTGCTACCACAATCCACCCAGGTACCCCCAGTCATTTCTCCCGATCAGGCCTACGACCCAAACATCTAGAGCCAACATCATGAAGTTGATTGTGATCGCTGTGGGCACAAGAATGCCGGCCTGGGTAGAAACCGCCTGGGAAGATTATGCCAAGCGCATGCCGGCCGATTGCGCCATAGAATTGAAAGAGATCAAACCCGAACCCCGCACCACGGGGAAAACACCGCAGCAAATGATGCAGGCGGAAGCCAGGCGCATAGAATCCGCCATCCCGGCTTCGGCATTGCGCATCGCTCTGGATGAGCATGGCAAAGACCTGACCACCATGGATCTGTCTTCCCGCCTGGACCAATGGCGTAGCGGTGGGCAGGATGTGGCCTTCCTGATTGGCGGCCCCGATGGCCTGGACAGCGAATTGAAAAAAAGCTGTTCCGGCATGATCCGGCTCTCCTCCTTGACCCTTCCCCACCCGATGGTGCGCATTGTCCTGGCCGAACAGCTCTACCGTGCCTGGGCAATCCTGGTTAACCACCCCTATCACAGGGCCTGATTTTCTTTATTTAATATGCTTCCCGGAATGCCTCCTTCGCTTTACCTGGCCTCTGCCAGTCCGCGCCGCCACGAACTGTTAAACCAGATTGGCGTAAACCATGAAATCCTGCGTGTACCCACACCACCGGGTGAAGATGAACCGCAACACCCAGGCGAACCGGCCCATCTCTATGTGCAGCGTACAGCCATGGAAAAAGCAATGCGTGCCTGCGATTTTATTAAAGAACAGAAACTTGCCCCAAAACCTGTCTTGAGCGCCGACACCTGCGTCATTCTTGACGGCCAGGTATTGGGCAAACCGATAGATGATGCAGATACCCGCAGGATACTGGGCCTACTATCAGGCTCAACCCATGAAGTCCATACGGCGATTGTGGTGGCCTGGCAAGGGCAATACTTTAACGATGTCTCTATTACCCAAGTCCGCATGAAACCGCTGGAAGAAGAGGAAATCATTGCCTACTGCGCCAGCGGGGAAGCAAACGGAAAAGCCGGGGCCTATGGAATACAAGGCCTGGCTTCCGTATTTATTGAACACATCTCGGGAAGTTACAGTGGCGTCATGGGACTGCCACTGTTTGAAACCTGCCGCTTACTGCGGCGTGCTTATTCGGCGTCAGCCTGATTGGCCGGTGCCGCCTTGATGAAAGCCTCTTCCTTGTTGCAAGCGGCATCAATGCGCACAATGCTGGGATAAGGGCTCAGGTCCAAATTGAACCGACGGGCATTGGCCACTTGAGGCACCAGGCAGATATCAGCCAGGGTTGGTGTATCACCGTGACAGAATTTGCCGGTCTGGCTGGATGAGGCCAGCATTTTTTCCAGCGAGTCAAAACCTTCGCGGACCCAGTGCAAATACCATTCATTTTTGGCTTCTTCACTGACACCCAGCGTGCGGGTCAAATATTTCAGGACACGCAAATTGTTTAAAGGATGAATATCGCAGGCAATGAACTGCGCCAATGAACGCACCCTGGCCCGTGCCGCATAGGTGTCGGGCAACAGCCGGAAGGTGGCCGGATAGGCTTCTTCCAGATACTCGATAATGGCCAATGACTGACCAATACTGACATTTTCATCCGTGAAAGTAGGTACCAGTGCGGTGGGGTTCAACTCCCGGTAAGTATGGCTTAATTGCTGGCCGCCGTCTTTTAGCAAGTGAACCGGCACGGACTCATATTCCAGCCCTTTCAGGTTAAGCGCAATCCTGACGCGATAGGCAGCAGAACTGCGATAATAGCCATATAACTTCATCCTAAAAATCTCCTGATTATTTTTTACGTGATAATTCTTTGGGCAAAGGAAACGAAACATTTTCCTCGGCACCCTGTATTTTTCTGACCGAAACCGCTCCCAGTTCCCGTAAACGGGTAATCACTTCCTGGACCAACACTTCGGGCGCAGAGGCACCTGCCGTAATACCAATATGCCGCGCATTGTCCAGCCATTCCGGCTGGATTGCCTCGGCGCCGTCAATCAGGTAAGCAGGGCAAGACAAACGCTCGGCCACTTCCCTGAGGCGGTTTGAGTTTGAACTGTTTACACTGCCCACCACAAAAAACACATCGCACTCTGGGGCAATGATCTTAACGGCATCCTGACGGTTTTGCGTAGCATAGCAAATATCCGCTTTCTTGGGGGCCACAATATTGGGGAAACGCTTGCGCAAGGCATCGGCAACCACTGCCGCATCATCAACAGACAAGGTTGTCTGGGTAACATAAGCCAGGTTATCCGGATTTTCAACTACCAGGTTTTGTACATCCTCGGGTGTTTCCACCAAATACATATGCCCCTGGGCTTGCCCCAATGTACCTTCGACTTCAGGGTGCCCTTTATGCCCGATCATGACAATTTCACGGCCCTCGGCATGCATTTTGCTGACTTCAACATGCACCTTGGTAACCAATGGACAAGTCGCATCAAATACTTTCAAGCCACGGTCCTGGGCTTCCTGGCGCACAGCCTTGGAAACCCCGTGCGCAGAAAATACGACTATTGAACCGGCAGGCGCCTCATCAAGCTCATCGATAAAAATGGCCCCCTGCTTGCGCAGGGAATCCACCACAAAACGGTTGTGCACGATTTCATGCCGGACATAAATGGGTGCACCATGCAATTCAAGGGCACGCACCACAATATCAATGGCGCGATCAACGCCAGCACAAAAGCCCCGGGGCTCAGCAAGAAGAATATCCATTCCTGCCGTCATTACATGACCCCTAACAAGGAAACATCCACTTTCAAGTCAATGCCTGCCAGAGGGTGATTGAAATCGAACAGCGCCCAGGTATCGCCCCACTCCTTGAAAATACCTGAGTAACGCCCCCCATTGGGCGCCGTGAATTCAACCATGTCACCACTTTCGAAAGTGGCGTTTTCACCTGCATGTTCGGCCAGCAAGGCTTTGGTAACCCGCTGCAAAAGCTCGGGGTTTCTTTCCCCGTAAGCCTGCGCTGCCGTAAGGGTAAAGCTGAATTCATCGCCTTCTTGTTTGCCCAACAATGGCGCCTCCATGGCAGGCAGCCATTGATTGGAACCCATCAAGAGCGTGGCAGGGTTACCGGTAAAGGTATCCATAAACACCGAACCGGCACCCGGACCAGAAGCCAGGGTAATACGGTAGTGCAAGGTTATATAAGAATTGGCATGGACAATATGATTCACTTTCTCTGACTTCCCGATAAAAATCTGTCACCTTAATGGTGTCTGAAAATCATCATTTTAACTGTTATGTCAACTTATCGCTTTATTTCCGATCAGGAACGCCCAAGAGAGCGCCTGATCAGTCATGGCCCCGAAGTTTTAACTACGCCAGAACTGCTCGCCATTGTGCTGCGAACCGGCACCAGCGGCTGCGATGCCGTTAATTTTGGGGCCAAGCTACTAAACGAATTTGGCGGACTGCGCAACCTGCTGGCCGCGGATATTGCCCTGCTACAACGGGTAAAAGGCATGGGTAATGCCAAAACATGCCAGTTACTGGCTATTCATGAACTGGCAAAACGCTCCCTGGAAGAGGAACTGCAATCGCGCAATGCCCTGGATCACCCCCATAAGGTCAAGGCTTATTGCAGCAGCAAACTGGCCCACCTTCAGGTTGAGCACTGCATGGCCATCTATCTGGACACCCGCTACCGCCTTATTTGCAGCGAAGAAATATCACAAGGCACTCTTTCCCAGGCCTCGGTCTACCCCAGGGAACTTGTCAAGTCATCTTTGAAGCACCATGCAGCAGCGGTCATTATTGCCCACAACCACCCCTCAGGCATTCCAGAACCCAGCATGGCCGACATTTCCCTGACCAAACATATCCAGAAGGCATTGCAACTGGTCGATATCAAATTACTAGATCACCTGATTGTAGCGGCAGACAAAGCGGTCTCACTAGCTGAAAGCGGCCATATTTAATTTGTTTAAATCAACTTATAAACTCATCCTGGAACCCTAGGTAGCTCAAACCAAAACTGCCTAACATTAGCAAAGTGCAAAGAATAAAGTCCCGCCTGGTTGCGCTTTACGATGGTCAAACCAATCGGCAATCTGCCAAGGTTTTATTCATCGGTGCCAATACCGCTAAAACACAGGCAAGAAATGTTTTTTTCAAGATACAATGCAGGCAGCCATGCGGAGCTCATCAACACCCTGATAAAAAACCAAGAAAAAAAGCAAGTATTATGGCATCGGCGAAACGGCTGAGTAACCCGAGAAAAAACTGTAGGCATATCCATGAGAGACCATATACCATCTACAGGCAGAAGTCATAAAATCTTGCCTGCAATACTTATCACAGCCAATCTACTGATGTTTGTGATAGGCATTCTAACCATACCGCCTAATCTGCGGCCAGCAACAGGAAAAGAATCCCCTGTGCAGCAGGTGGTACAAAAAGCGCCTGTCACACCTTCTCCTAAGACAGAAACCCCGCTTGTGACTATGGACAGCGGCCATAATCCCGCGCCAAAGGAAACAAGCGTGAGCTTATCCACGAGGAAACGCCCCAATTTGGGGGATTTTCTCTGGTACACAGAAGGTGTGGCTTATGAAGGCGTGCCATCCGATGCCACTATCATCAACAATATAGGCCCGCTGACCGGGAGCTGGAAAGCGCTTATTGTTCATGACCTTAACAACGAGTACGACGCAAGCGGAATGGAATTTCTTAACATCGTCCTTACGGGTACGGCGAAGAATCTAAGCGTGACCCTTGACTGGTATGAGAGTTATTTGGCCAATGAAGGAAAACGCCTGGATAAAAGCAACATGGAAGACAGTGTGTTCAACGGCAAATGGGAAAACAGCGGTTTGTGGGCTTCCGGTGCGGGGACAATACACCTGACACAGTTTTATGAGCAAAACGGAAAACAATACGCCATTGGAACGATGGATACGCCCGACGGGATACCGGCGCTTGTAGCGCTAGTGCGACCATAAGAAGGTACAAAAATGTGGAAATACTGTATAAACTGCGGCCAAGCGCTTAATACCGGCGACCGCTTCTGTTCCCAATGCGGCACGGCAATTCCTGAAGCGCCCGCGAATCCCGCTCCCATGGCACAGCCAAAACCTGTGCCGCCACCACAATTGAAAACCGAGGATCAGTCCCAAAGCAGCATATTTCCTGTTGCGGCATCAAAAAAAACAAACCCCAAACCGGCAAAAAGAAACGGCGGACGCAATACGCTTTGCATCGTGCTTTCCGTTCTGCTTGTCATCCAAGTAGCCGCAGTGGGGCTCTACGGATGGCCAGGGTTTCTAGTGGGTGGTGGCATCGGCAACAGCCACAGTTTTACCTTGCAGGCGGGCCAGACAAGCATTGAGACCCAAAGCGGCGTAGCGGTGAATTTCGGCGCATATAACGCAATGAGCGGTGAAAAAATCACAGTGAAGGAGCTACCTGCTGACAGTAATAGCATTGAGGGTGGAACACGCAGGGCCTATAGCATTACAGCCGGCGAACGCAACGAGTTTGATGGCCTCATCACCCTCACCCTGCCTTATAAAGAAAGTGAAACAGACCCTAACAACGAGGAAGGATCTGTACTGGCCGAATATTACAATCCGGAAACGGATGAATGGGAGCCGGTAAATCACATCGTCAATACAAAAGATAATGTGGTCGTCATTACTACTGACCATCTCTCCGACTACGGCACCGTAACCCTGCGCAACGCAGGCACACCTTACGCCATGCTATCCAAATTTAGCAGCAAACCTCTAGACAACAAAACCGCACTGGCCATACTGCGCGAGTTTGAACAGAGCGGAAAGCCAGGTAAAGTTGGCGATAGCTTACTGAAAAAGTTTTATTTACAACTGATGCAAATGGATTATGACTTATCTATTGAAATTGGCGATAGCTTGCTGAAACAGTTTTATTTACAACTGATGCACATGGATTATGACTTATCTATTGAAGAGTATTTGGGTGTTACACGACCCACTAGTAACGATTTAAGCGAGCCGGGTGCGGAGCTGCTACATGACGTAACGGGCTGGCTAACCGACGTGTCTGAGCTAGCGGCTCAAGGCAGCGGTTATACACAAGTGGCTAATGTACTGGAAAAAAGCGGTCATATGCTGCTAGGTTTGTCTGCGCTCTCGCTAAGCGACACCATGATAGAGGCATATAAAGGTAACGAATCTGCCGAAACCGTTGCAGCAGAGGCCTATAAACTGGCCTACAATGTGGGCACGGCGGTACTGGATTATAAAAAAATCACTACCGGTATGGTGCAGCTCTCTATGCTAGGGGTTATTGCGCTGGATTATTCCCTTAACAAATTTATGATTGCAGCCGACCAGACCTACAAAGATGCACTGTTTAAGGTTGTCATTGCCTATAACGAAGAAATCCATCCATGGACAGACGCCGAGTGGTACGAAAAAATCATCAGGCTTTATAAAAATCGGGGGGACGACCCGAAAAAGTTCAACACTGCGCTCCGTGCAATCATGGAAAATTTCAGCGCCCGTTACTTCTTCGACAATCCGGAAGAGCAGCATGTCGCGACCAATCAGGCTGGACTTCACGCTTACACCACAGGACTTTTACCTGAAACAGACGCTGCCAAGCTGTATGCCATTGAACAATACGTGGCACGCTTAGGGAAACAACTCCAGCCTGTCTTAGCGGATGTCGTACAGCGGATACACTACGATGCCCGTAAGAGCCTCAGTAACAATGCCAAAGCGCTGCGGGACACGCTTAACGCACCACTGGAATTTGAAATTATTGAAGACATTCCTAACGGTGGAAAGAGTAAATATGCTGGCTACACTGTCACGTTATCACGTCCTGGCGAATCTATAAAGGAAGGATGGACAGCAGTACTAGATAAGCAAGGGCGTGTATCTTTTAACGCCACTATCTTAGGCTATATACAGGCAGGCATTCCTACCCAACTTCGTGTATGGAACAAAGGCGATAACAATTTCAAGGGTACGCCTGTACTGACGCAGGAATTTAAGGTAACCCAAAAGCTTACAATCATCCATCTGGGCAACACGAAAATGAACATAAAGGCCAAATGGTTTGAGGGCTATTGGCAACAAAAACCAGGTTATGATCAATATATTGATGTTGCCATTAAAATAATAGATGCAAACACCTGTGGATTTTATATGGGCCTTGGGGAAAAACACACAACGCTAAAAGCGTCAGATTACAGTATTTCCGGCTGTGTATTTGATCCGGTAGAGCGTACACTTATCATTGAAAAACACAAGTGGTTCCCCAATGGCATCAAGCTAATTGCACGTGACAAATCTGAAGGGAAGGATGGACCTAAGTATGGGGCTGACTATATTTTATTGAGGCGGGGAGAGGGATATCAATATACAGCAACTGGCAATGTCTTTCGCATGAAATAATCAACAAAAAACCTTCTTCTTAGCAATGAAGAAGAAGGTTTTACGGCTTAATTGTCATTCACATGACGGTTAAACTCATATATAGTGACTATGGTTAACTTCTTTACCACCCATTAAACGTGAGAGATCAATATGCGCTGTGATGTTACCTTTATTTTTAGCCCAAAAGAATCTCTGGAAATCAATACCAGTATCGAGCACGGCCCCGAGAACATGGAAAAATCCCGCGAATGGATTGCCAACAAATGGGAAGAACTGGGTTGTGAACCCTTGAGACCCAGTGGCAAAGTGCTTTTGCTGGATCGCATCCTGGCCATTACCGACACCCTTGGCCATGACTGGTTAAGCGACAACGAAGAAGCCGCTGAAGAACTGGCCCGTCATTACGCCCTGGCGCTTGACTCCATGCGCGTGGTGGTAGACCTTCCAGGCATGTCGATTCATTCTTCCTGAGTCATACTGTTGCAAATTCACTACTGGATTGCCCGCCATGCCCCGTCAAGGTCTGGCCACAAATTGGCAAATAGCTGGCAATCATTAAATTTATGGTAAAATTTGCTCCTGATTTTTTGGATACGTTGCTTTCAGGAAAGACTGAGAGCTGGCGACCCGTTTAACCAAGGAAACCCCATGAAAGAAGGTATTCACCCAGATTACCGCGAAGTCGTTTTCGTCGACTTGCAAACCGGTTCTAAATTCATCACACGTTCAACCGTTAACACTCGTGAAACCATTGAACTTGATGGCAAAACATACCCATTGTTCAAATGTGACGTAACATCAGAATCTCACCCATTCTACACAGGCGCACAAACACGTATTGTTGAAACCGGCCGTGTTGAAAAGTTCCGTGCCCGCTTCGCACGTACAGCAGGTACATTGAAAAAATCTTCTTAAGCATCACGGCAAATTTATTTGCCCAAGCAGATTTTTTTCAAAAAAAGCAGCCCTTGATAAAGGCTGCTTTTTTTATGGTCTAATAAGCGTTCAATCCGATTGCTAAATCCAACTCTACTAATATTCTGCATTCTGTGTCCTTACTCCAACAAACCACCCCTGCCCGCCTGACCGAACCGGCCACACGCAAACTTCCCCGTGTCGCCTTGCTGATTGTCGGGGTGCTGTATATTTTTGCCGGACTTTTTTTTCGTGACCCCTGGAAAACCGATGACCTGACCGGCCTGGCCACCATGCTTGATGCCTATCGCGAATCAGCATGGCTATTGCCACAAATTGGCAACTTTGCTTTTGCCCAGGAAGGTCCGCTTACCACCTGGATTGGCGCCATTTTCATTGCCCTGTTCAGCCCTTTATTTGGTTTGTTCACCGATCCTTTAAGCGCCCAAATCACCGCAGCACGCCTGCCCAATTTCCTTTACTTCTTCCTGCTTTTGTGGGGAGTATGGCACGGCACCTATTTATTGGCTCGCCGGCCAGAATGCCAGCCACTGCCATTGCCTTTTGGCGGCGAACCGCACCCGCGCGATTATGGCCGCATGCTTGCTGATGTTGCATTCCTGTTCATCATTGCAACCATCGGCATTATCATCCCGATTCACGAAACTTCCTCGTTCCCCCTGATTCTGGCCCTGTTTGCCATTGCCTTTTATGGCCTGGCCAGAATGCTGGACCACCCCATACAGGGCAGTATTATTCTTGGCCTGGCCCTGGCTGGCACGCTGCTGACCCATGGCTTTATTGGTGCCACCCCCATTCTATTCGTAATTGCCTGCGCCCTGCTGTCCAAAGTTTACACTGCCCGCGACAAAAGGGCTTTCCTGATTACCCTTGCACTGGGTGCGGGCTGCTTTTTAGCCTGGTTTATTCCTGCCAAGGCAAGCAACCCTTATTGGACCTCAAGCTGGCTATACTGGAATTACTCTTCGTTCGGGTTCAGCAGCCCACGATTTTTCTTCAAATCGCTCAGGGACCTGCTCTGGTTTACCTGGCCAACCTGGCCATTTGCCCTGATCGCCCTCTGGAACTGGCGCAAGTGGCTCCGTGCTCCCCATATTTTCATACCAGGCACACTGGTCCTGGGCAGTTTTTTAACCATCGCCCTGGTCAACAACGCCTTTGAGCCTGAATATGCCATGCTTACCGTTCCATTTGCGGTACTGGCTGCCATGTCCATTCCAACCCTGCGCCGTGACATTATCAATACCCAGGACTGGTTCTCTATCATGGTCCTCTCGTTGTCCATGATTGCAGTCTGGCTTGGATGGATTGCCCTTCATTTTGGCTGGCCCCAACAAATCAATCACAATATTACCCGCCTTTTGACCGGCTATGAGCCGCAAATCTCACCACTGACTGTCATTGCCTCCATCGCTGTCTGCATACTCTGGTATTCGATGGTATCGTGGCGACTGCGCGTCAATCCACAAGCCTTATGGCGAGGCCTGATATTATCGGCTGCCGGCCTTACCTGCACCTGGTTGTTACTGGCATTACTATGGCTTCCTTCGATTAACTACAACCGCAGTTACAAACAGGTTTCCCACGAGCTTGCACAAGTGATGGATACCCATGTAAAACCGGGTGAGTGCGTGCGCGAGCACGGTCTTGGCCTGGGCCAACGTGCCGCCTTCCGGGTTTTTGACAATATCTCCTTTACCTATGACTCGGCTTGCAAGCTGGTTTTGCTGCAATCCGCACGCAAAAACCTGGAAGAACAAACCCTGCCGTATACCGACAATGCCAGCGTGCTTTGGCAAGGCTCACGCAAATCCGAAAAAGATGAGGTTTTCCTTCTTTTACGCCTGGATAAATAATTTTCATGTCAGTTAATAACAAGACCGGGCGTTCTTTTTCAGACAGCATTGGCCACATCCTGAAGCAAGCCTGGCCGATCCTGATCAGCCAATGGGCAGGCATTGCCTTTGCCGTCATGGACAGCATGATGCTGGGGCACTTCAGCCCCGACTCCCTGCAGGCCATGGCACTAGCCACCTCCATTTTCCTTACGGTCAATATAGGACTGATGGGCGTGGTACATGCCCTAATCCCCATCTGTTCCCAATTATCGGGAGCAAATAAAAAAGAAGAAATTGGCCGTTTTTGGGGCCAGGGCCTGTGGCTATCGTTCACGCTTTCTTTACTGGGTGGACTGGTTCTGCTGTTTCCCGAAGTCTGGTTATCAATGTCCGGAGATGTACCTGACCATGTACGCCAGGAAGTGGCCATTTACCTGCGCATTATTTTTATTGCCTTGCCTGCGTCCCTGATGTTTCGCGCGGTTTATGCCTTATGCACTGCCGTGCAGAAACCCAAACTGGTCATGCAAATCAATCTGTTCAGTATTGTTTTAAAAGCCCTGCTGAACTGGCTGCTTATTTTTGGCCAGTTTGGCTTGCCCGCACTGGGTAGCGCAGGCGCCAGCACATCAACCGCCATCGTCTCGTGGCTGATGTTCTTCGCCGGCTTGTGGATTATTTTCAACAATCCCTTTTATCGTCAATTCAATTTAACCCTGGGTCGTCCAGAACGAAAATACCTGGCCGAAATCCTGAAGCTTGGCATTCCCATGGGGGGCTCTTATCTGGTTGAAGTCAGCGCTTTTACCTTTATGGCCTTGCTGGCAGCAAGGGAAGGCACCTTTGTCTCCGGCGGCCACCAGGTATTATCAAACCTGACCTCCATTTTATACATGATGCCACTGTCACTGGGTATTGCCACTTCTTCCCTGGCAGCCAGTGCGGTGGGGGCAAGAAACTTCCGGTTTGCCCATCAAATAGCCACCAGCGGACTGTTTCTCAGCCTGATCGGTGCAGGCATCAGCATTACGGTTGTCTTACTGGGCAAACCGTTTATTATCCAGGCCTATACCTCAGACACCCAGGTGGCTCTGGTAGCCGGCGCCTTGCTCACCATTATTCCGCTTTTGCACTTTTCCGATACCATGCAATGCATGATTACTTATATTCTGCGTGCTTATAAAATTGCCACCATTCCCTTCCTTTTGCAAACAATGCTCTTGTTGGGACTGGGTTTGGGTGGTGGTTGGTACTTTGGTTTTGGCAGCGGCACCGGCTTTTTGCAGCCCCTGAATAATTTGCTCACGCCGGGCGCGCCCGTCGGGGTCTCCAGCTTATGGATCATGTGCAGCTTTAGCCTGCTGATCTGCGCAATTTTTTTACATGCCTGGTATTGGAAAGTAATTTATGCAAAAAGAAAGTCTTGGTAATAAGATCCCGTTCTGGCTGATTCTGATGGCCCTGATTACCGCCCTGGGCCCCATCACCATTGACATGTACCTGCCGACGTTCCCAGTGATTGCCAAGGATCTGCAAGTATCGCCAAACCAGATTGAGCTCACGGTTTCATCTTACCTGCTGGGCCTGTCACTAGCCCAACTGTTCATCGGCCCCGTCACCGACCGCTATGGCCGGAAAAAACCGCTGCTTTTTGGCCTGGGCCTGTACTTGCTGGCCACCATAGGCTGCGCCTTTTCCACTTCTTTTGAAATGCTCCTGGTTGCGCGTACCATCCAGGCTTTTGGTGCCGCCGCTTGCATTGTCATCCCCAGGGCCGTTATCAGGGATCATTACAATACCCAGGATGCCGCGCATGCCTTGTCCCTGTTAATGCTAATTATGGGGTTGGCGCCCGTGCTGGCCCCGGTGGCAGGCAGCTTCCTGGGCCCCATTGTTGGCTGGCGCGGCCTGTTTGCCATCATGCTGGTGGTTGCCTTGCTGTTAATTGCGCTTTGCCTTGCCAAGTTAGAAGAATCGCTTAAACCTGAAAAAGCCGTCAAGCTAAGCGCAAAAACCATTAGTGGCAATTATTTTGGACTGCTCTGCCATCGCAACTTCATGGCTTTTGCCCTTTCCGGTGGCCTGGGCATGGCTGGCCTGTTTGCATTCATTGCCTCCTCACCCACTATTTTTATTACCCAGTTTGGGATTTCACCCGAAAATTTCGGCTTCTTTTTTGGCCTGAATGCCGCCGGCCTGATTATGGGCTCTCAAGTCAGCGTTCGCATGCTGCGCAAACATGCCTCGCTTAAGGTTCTTAAAGTAGCGCTACTGCTGGGCCTGATCAGTTGCACCACCGGCTTGCTGCTTACCCTCACAAATCTTATCAACTTGCCCCTGTTCGTGATTTGCATGTTCTGCCTTAGCGCCTGCCTGGGTGTCATCAACCCTAATGCAACGGCACTTGCCCTGAAAGAGCAAGGTGCTCGCCTGGGGGTTGCTTCAGCCCTGATGGGCTGCATGCAATTCCTGTTTGGCACGCTAACCAGCAGCCTGGTTAGCAGCTGGCAAACCGGCACCGCCCTGCCCTTGTTCACCAGCCTGTTCGTGTGCATAGGCATTTCATTTATTTGCGGTAGATTCATCGGGCGGGCCTGAAGCCTGTTCCTGCTCAATCTGCAGTACCTGGAAGGGGCCATGCCAGGAAAACTTGGCTGGCTAGCCAATCCGGCCATAACGCAAAACCGGATTAAAAACCACATATTTCCCTTTATTTATCAGGGAAATACGTAATAACTTGCTAACAACATGATTTTCGTATTAGAATTATTGGCTTAGCTTATTGTAAAGGGCACATGTATAAACATGCACCTGTAACTATAGGCAATAAATTTTTCCAGAAGGCTGGCCCGAGCCAAAAATTGGGCCTATAACTTAACGAGGTGTTAATCATGGCTAAAGTATGCCAAGTAACCGGCAAGCGCCCCATTACCGGTAATAATGTTTCTCACGCTAACAACAAAACCAAACGTCGTTTCCTGCCTAACCTGCAGTCTCGTCGTTTCTGGGTTGAAAGCGAAAACCGTTGGGTTCGCCTGCGCGTATCCACAAACGCACTGCGCACCATCGACAAAAAAGGCATTGATGCTGTTTTGGCTGAAATGCGTGCCAATGGTCAATCTGTTTAAGCCTGGGTGCTTAAATATTTTCTGAATTTATTCCCAGGAGCTTAAAATGGCAAAAGGTATTCGCGAGAAAATCAAACTTGAATCTACAGCTGGCACAGGTCACTTCTACACAACGACCAAAAACAAACGCAACATGCCAGAAAAAATGCTGATCAAAAAATTTGATCCCGTTGCTCGCAAGCACGTTGATTACAAAGAAACAAAACTGAAATAAGCTTTGTTCTCTTACAAAAACAGCCCTTTCAAAGGGCTGTTTTTATTTCTACGACCATCACTTGCCAGTACCAGACACCTGCCGCCACTCAAGCCACTAAAATACCATTTCAATATAAATTTACAATATCAAATAATAGCCAATTAACATTAGCTATAGAGATAATTTAAATTTTCCACTTTACTTCGCAAATAAGAATCATTATCATCTAAACCATGGATAAAGCATGGGGAACCAAAATGATCATCATCGAAAAAATCAGCCAGACATTAATGCACATGAGCGTAGCTTTTACGGTTGCCTTTATTTTTACAGGCTCTGCATCAGTAGGTGGACTGGCCGCCCTTGTGGAACCTGTTTGCAATGTTCTGTTGCTTCCCTTGCATGACCGGGCATGGAAAAAAATCCGGATGCGTCTAAGTAAAAGCAACCCTGATACCGCATTGGCCAGCTAAAGCCCGCTTTCAAAAAAACTGGCCAATCGGTAAAATACAAATTCCTCCCTGCTACATACCTACCATAGACAGAAAGTTATCCATCAGGCGTCCCCGATAACGCTGTTTATGGTAAATGATGGAGAGTTTTCTATCCAGGTTTAAAAAAGGCGTCTCAAGCCGTTTTAAACGACCTGATTGTATGGCATAGGTAACCGCCACCTTGGGCAAAAATGCAATACCCAACCCGGCAATGACTGCCTGTTTAATGGCTTCTACCTGGCCCAATTCCATGACAATATGCCCTTTAGGCAAACGACTCAATTCCCGCTCGCATAACAGCCGGGTCGCAGATCCCTGTTCCCGTAGAATCCAGCGCTGGTTTTCAAAATCACTTTCCAGCAATTGCTTTTTAAGCGCAAGCGGATGATCAGGCCGGGCACAAACCTGCAATTGATCATCACGCCAGGCAATCGACTCGATGTCCGCATTAATCACCTCGCCCTCTATGCAAGCCACATCCAGCGAGTGCTCAAGGACCCCCTTGACGATTTCATCACTATTGGCAACCTGCAAATGCACCGTGACTTCTTCATGCCGGTTCACAAAATTTCCTAACAAATCCCCCACTAGATAATTGCCCACTGTATTGCTGGCACCTACCCTGAAATTACCCCGCAAGGTGTCCTGTGCATCACTGGCACGCTGCTCTAGTTCGCGCATACGCTCCAGGATTTCCTGGGCCAGTGGCAGCAAATCCTTGCCTTTTTGATTCAGGAATAGCCGTCCTTTATCACGGTCAAACAAAGATGAGCCCAGCTGTTTTTCAAGTTCAGCCAAAGCCATGCTGGCTGCTGGCTGGGTTAAGTGCAGTACCTTGGCAGCCGCCTTGACACTACCTTGTAAGGTAATGGCCACAAAAACTTCCAACTGTTTTGGACTGAATGAAATCATATAAGAAATCCTTATTCTATTTATAAATTATATTATCTTTATTTATATTTAACATGAGTTTAATATATCAATAATTCATAAACATATAAGTATTGATTATGCTGGCATATAACACTGTTAACGCACAACTTAGCTCATCAAAAGGCAAACAGGGCTTGTTCAGGCAGAAAAACAGCCTGCTTCCCGGCCTTTTGCTGGTGTTGGGCATTGCCATGATTGCATGGTTGGCCGGAAAATGGCTACCTGTTATTGGCGGGCCGGTTTTTGGCATTGTGTTGGGTATTCTATTCAGTAATACCGTGGGTGTACGCACCACCCTGCAACCCGGCATCACATTTGCCAGTAAAAAAATCCTGCAATGGTCTGTCATTTTACTGGGGTTTGGCCTTGGATTTGATCAAATTGTCAGCACAGGCGGTGAATCCCTCGCGGTTACATTCGTCACGATCTCGGTGGCATTTATAAGCGCCCTCTTGCTGGGTAAATTACTGGGCATCAATGGCAAACTACGCACCCTTATCGGAGTCGGAACCGCCATTTGCGGTGGCTCGGCGATTGCCGCCGTTACCCCCATTATCAAGCCCGAAGACCATGAAACCGCCTATGCCATTTCAACCATTTTCCTTTTCAATATCATCGCTGTCTTGCTATTTCCAGCCTTGGGGCACATGCTGCAATTAAGCGATTACGGTTTTGGCTTATGGGCGGGTGCCGCCATCAATGACACTTCCTCTGTGGTGGCCGCCGGCTACGCATACAGCCAGCAGGCCGGTGATTACGCCACCATCGTCAAGCTGACTAGGGCCACGCTTATTATCCCCATTTGCCTGTTCCTGGTTTTTCTTGAGTTTTGGCACCAGAAAAAAAATGGCATGCCCCAAGTGGCATTGGCCAAAATATTTCCCTGGTTTATCCTTTGGTTTTTGGTTGCCTCGGGCATACGCAGCACCGGACTACTCCCCGAAGCACTGCTGCCCTGGCTGGAAGGCAGCGCCAAATTCATGATCATCATGGCTCTTGGCGCAATTGGCCTGTCAACCAACCTGCGCAAAATTGCCAGCACAGGCATCCGCCCCATCCTGCTTGGACTGGGCGTATGGGTAGCCGTAGCAACAAGCGCCCTGCTGGTCCAGTATGGCATGAACCAGCTTTAAAGCGGCCGGGTTCTTTCCAACAACCATTGCAAGGCTGCACCATCCACCAATGGCTGCAGCCGGTTCCTTACCTGTTCATGGTACTGGTTCAGCCAGTTTCGCTCTGCCTCATCCAGCATATGGGTGGCAATACAACGCGTATCAATCGGGCATAAGGTCAAGGTCTCAAATTTAAGAAAACGGCCAAACTCGGTTTCCCCCCCCGATACATTGCAAACCAGGTTTTCAATCCGGATCCCCCATTGACCAGGACGGTACAGTCCCGGCTCATTGGACGTAATCATGCCTTCCTGCATGCCGGTATTCAGATTGCGATAACCGCGATGGGAAATCCCTTGCGGCCCTTCATGTACATTCAGGAAATAGCCCACGCCATGCCCTGTCCCATGGCCAAAATCAAGTCCCTGTTGCCATAAGGGCATGCGGGCAATCGGGTCCAGCAAAGGCGCTGGAAATCCAACCGGAAAAACCGCCCGCGACAAAGCAATCATGGCTTTCAGAACCAGGGTGTAATCCGCCTTCTGGCTTTCAGAAACCTGGCCTACCGGCACCACCCGGGTAATATCAGTGGTGCCATTCAGGTATTGGCCACCAGAATCAATCAATAACAGACCATTGCCTTCAATGACCGCATGCGATTCGGGGGTGGCACGATAATGGGGCATGGCACCGTTGGCATTAAAACCGGCAATGGTGGCAAAACTGGGGCAGACAAAATGCGGTTGCCGAGCACGGGCTGCGTTAATGCGCTCATCAATCGTCACTTCGGTCACGGCTTCACCATTGGCCATGGCCTGTTCAAACCAGGCAAAAAATTCGCACAGGGCTGCACCATCTGCCTCCATCGCGTTGCGCACGTTCTGGATATCCGCTGCGGTTTTACGTGACTTCAATAACTGCGAAGGGTTCAGTGCCTCTACCCGTTTCAGTGAAGCCGCAGCCTGGCAAATGCCAATCGTGGTCCGGGCCGGATCAATCAGCAGTTTTTCATTATCTTTCAGGGCTGCAAGGGCATTACCAATATTCTCATAAGGCTTAATGCTGATCCGGTCGGTAGCCAGTTTTTCAATGAGTTCAGGGCTCAGCTTGGCCGCATCAACAAACAGTTCTGACTGCTCAGGGCCAATCAGCAAATAAGACAGGAAAACCGGATTATAAGAGACATCAGAACCCCGCAAGTTCAAGGTCCAGGCAATATCATCAAGAGAAGAAAGCAGATGCCACTGCGCCCCCAGCTTTTCCATGCCCTTGCGGATTTGCTGCAGTTTTTCAGCCCTGCTTTGTGAAACAAAAGGCGCCTCATGTTCATAGATTGCTTCTAGCGGCAAGGCAGGCCTGTCTGGCCAGATATTGTCCAGCAATGTTTCATTGCAAGAAAACCGCACTGAAACACCCTCAAGGGCAGACTGCAAATCCTGGGCTAAACGCATGCTTAAGGTAAAACCGTCGGCACCCACTTTCATGCCAGGCTGCAATTCTGTGCACAGCCAATCATCCATGTCGGGTACACCATCTTGTCCCTGTTGCATCAGGGCGATATCACTACCTTTAAGCTGGGCCTGGGCCTGTTCCCAATAACGGCTGTCTGTCCATAGGCCGGCAAAATTTGCCGTAACCAGCAAGGTGCCCGCCGAACCGTCAAACCCGCTCAACCAGGTTCTGGCCTGCCAATGCTCGGGCAGGTATTCGGATAAATGCGGATCGGCAGACGGCACAATATAGGCATCAAGACCTCGATTTTTCATCTGTTCACGCAAGCGCGCAACTCTTTGTTTGCATGGATTCATTTTCTATCACCAACAAGTCGGCAGGCCCGCAACAGGCACCTGCACAATAAATAATAAATTCGTTTTTTCATTTGTGTTTATCATAAAGAAAAAACAGTAAGAGCCTGCCAGACAAAAAAACATAAGGCCTATGAAATATTGCCGACTGTTTTTAGGGGCATGGCAAAAAGCACTATCCAATTTGACGTATGGTATCGCCAAAATCTTTGCAAATGCACATTTCGTAGCGGTTTTGCTCCTCTTTTTTCTACGTCTGCTTAGTTTTTTTTCTTTTCCAGGCCACCACCGCACCGCCACCTATAATGACAATTGCAAGGCTTACGGGAATCAAAATACTCGTTTCGCCCGCCTCTCCATGAGCATAAGTGGTACTTGCACCGCTGAGTGACGGTGTGGTGCTCAGCAAGAACTTGAAAACCTCGTTAGTGCCATAACCGTTCAAGCTGGTTTTCCCATCAGCGTTCATTGCCTTGCCGAAAGGCTGGCTGACATGTTCAGTACGGGAAGTGCCAGCTTAATTGACCCGCTGATTTCCGCATAACGATCATGCCTTGGGTCGTTATCGGTAATAAAACGGTCAAAGTTTAACGTTAACGGCTCACCCATCTTGAGGGTTATATCTTTTAACTTCTCCTGCCCGCCATTTTGCCTACCACACGCGACACTGACAGCCGATGCTGTTTAAGGCCGCGTCATGGCGACAAGCCCTGCCGTACCGTCTGGCAACGTCAGGGTACCCACCGCGTATTGGGCGCCCTTATAAGAATAAAACTGCTTGATGCTAATGTTCATGGGTCCATATCCGTACAAGGTCCCCTTATCCCAGTTCATGTTCAGCACCGTGTCTTCCATCGTGGTTTCATCAATATCCTGATCACCCGCATACATATGAGACCAGTCAAGAATAATCGCACCGTTGCCTTCTGCGCCGGAAAGGGTGAACGTCAGAAAATCATAAAGCCTGCCAGTGTCCAGTCCTTCCGGGTCATAAATAAACAAACATTTCCAGCTGGCAGCCAGATTATTAAAATCGGTTTCCTTCAGGATGCCCTGTGGCAAACCGTTCTTTTCAACGCCATCCAAAAACCACCGGAAGTCATTAATGGTGGGACGCGCTTCGGTAGAAAGGCTTATTCCATTAACCGGCACGTTTGTGTTTTCTTTAATACGCTCTGTAATATTTTCTTTGACTTTCTTGCTGTCAGCAAAGCGTGGCTTGACTGGCTCGGTATCTGGCAATGGCAATTGAACGGTTTCAGCCTGAGCAGACAAAGCCGCCTGCGGTTTACTTTCCGATACGGGTGATAAAAATGCGGGCTTGATCAATAAAACCGCGCCTATTACCATGACAACCACTGCAGCACCAGCAATGGCCTTCATTATCCCCTTGCCCTTTTGAGCTGCTGGCTGGTTCACCGGTTCTGAATAGGCTGCTTGCCCAGATTGGGCTGGAGCCTTGAAAGGTGTCGGAATCTTTGTGCCACAATAACCACAGAACTTGGCGTCATCAGGCAAACGCTCACCACAATTTGTACAGTGCATTACTGATTTCCTTTTCTCAATCGGCGCAATGGTTGCAAGCAGCCGAAAAACGCAGTCTTAGTTAATTTTTGTGCCACACTCATCGCAAAAATTGGCACCAGGTGTGAGACGGTGCCCACACTGCGGACAGAAGTTATTTTGAGGCGTTTCCAAACAAGCCTCGGGCAGAACGGCATCTTTTTCAGCGTCAGCAATAAATAGCCAGTCGATCTCTTCGCCGTCTTCACAAAAGCCAATCGAGCCACCTGCGGAGACGACGTGGAAGCTATCCTCATCAACAGGGTTCTCGGCATCACTGGTTTCCGCAAGCACCAGCAGATTATCTTTATCATAGGTTTCAATCGTATTGGCAAAGCACCAGCCTGCAGAAAGGGTTGCCGCATATTCGGCGGCGTCAAGCAAGGAGGTAAACTGTTTCATCTATAAATTCCTTTTTTATTTAAATAGTAAATTGTCACACCGTTTGCAGCGGTTTCGTTAAAGGGAAGATCATCAAGCAGAAGTCCGGGTGCCACAATTGGGGCAAAATTGCGCATCTGCCGGTAATGGACTACCGCAGTTTGTACAAAACTTTTTTGCATCGCTCCTTACTTTCAGCTGATTTGAGCCAGGCTGTCTTGCAGGCCGGTGGCTGGCTTTTTTCTGTCGCTTTACGGTACCGTTTACCAACTTGAACAGGAACAGGTAAGCAAAGGGCGCGAGAATATGGTAAATGATGGCCAACTCTCCCATCTCGTCAAACTCAACCAAAGCGCTGGGTTTATTAATGTAGGGAAAAAAAGGTAAATAACTGATCCGCTCGGATCGTGTTTGCCCGTTGACCAGCCTTGGCCAGGCTTCATCACTCAGATAGGTTACATAACCCGAATACTCCTTGCCCGAGACCCTGAATGTATAGCCCTTGGAAATAGTACGGGAGCGGTTTTCTCCTGCCCTGCGGTCATCAAGCCGGCTATCATAACTGTTTACCGTACCCACCGTCGTTTCTCCCCAAATCCCCAGGGCAAGCGTACTCAAACTGACATACGTGGCAAACAACAGGGCGCCGTAGATTAGAAAAAGAATCAACAGGGGGATTTTGTTATTATTCATTTTTGCCACCATCTTCCAACTCCTTGGCCGTCCTTTCAAGGTTTTTACTTTCACGCCATCCCACACCAAACAAGTACAAAATGGTCAAGATAAATAGCGGCGGCAACGTGAGTACTGCATAAGGGCCAAGCAAAGGCACCAACACCAAGGCCACTGCCAGCTGCACATACGCCAGCATCCGGCACCAGCAATAACCGGCAGATTGCCATCGCCACTTCATGCCGGCCATGGCCGTTAGCATGGAAAACACATACAACATTGCCGCTCCAAAACTTCCAATCCCGGCATTGTCATAGGCTAATGCGGCATTGTTAATCAAGCTCAAGCACCACCATACCATTGGCAAGGCAAAAAACAGCATCAACAAAGAAGACAGCCGAAGCAAAATGTGCCCGGGTGTGGTTTTAATGCCCATTTCCTTCCTGACAAACGGGGATTTATCTGCTTGCGTCAGGACCAGACGCCGCAATCGTAAAAAATTTAAAAATAGCTGAAAACAGCTCAAAGGATTGTAAACCAAACATAGCCAACCCGGACCTTTAACAAAAAAACGCAAACCGTGGAATTTTTTAACAGATCGTCTTATAGTGTTTCCAGCTTTATATCTGAAATTGAAGGAAATACAAATGAATGCCCGTTTCTATCTTGTTTTTGCCGCGCTCAGTTGCCTGGTTTCGGTGGCTTTTGGTGCGTTTGGCGCCCATGCCCTGAAAGCCATGGTAAGCCCAGAAAGACTGGCAGTGTGGCATACCGGTGTACTCTATCAAATGACGCATAGCTTGGGATTGTTCATACTGGTAAGCGCCAGTGCTTATCTTGCGCCGGTATTGCAAAAATGGGCCGCCCGCTTTCTGGTGGCCGGCATCGTGATTTTTAGCGGCAGCCTGTATTTATTGGTTATCACCAACACACCGGCACTGGGCGCCATCACCCCCATTGGCGGGGTCAGTTTCCTGGTTGGCTGGCTGTTACTGGCCTTGGCCGCCCTGAAAAAACAGGCCTAAAAAAACCCCGCACATTGCCACGGCAAGACAGGGTTCTTTTTAGGCTTGCTGCCCGAATCAGGGCTTTATTGTCTTGCTTTGGCGAATTTAGCGAAAGCAAGACTTGCCAGCCTTTTAGGCGAATACGGAAACATCCACCTCGACACCGGTTTTGGATTGAAGCTCTTCAATCGTGACGCCAGGTGCCAGCTCGAGCAATTTCAAGCCGTTTTCAGTGACCTCAAGCACCCCAAGATCGGTAATGATCATGTTGACAACACCCACGCCGGTCAGAGGCAAGGTACATTCTGGCAAGATCTTCAGGTCTTCAGTACCGTCTTTCTTGCGTGCAACGTGTTCCATCAGGACCAAAACACGACCAACCCCGCCTACCAGGTCCATGGCACCGCCCATACCCTTGACCATTTTGCCTGGAATCATCCAGTTGGCCAAATCGCCTTTTTCGGAAACCTGCATGGCACCCAAAATGGCCAGATTGATTTTGCCACCACGAATCATGGCAAATGAATCTGCCGATGAAAAAATGGAAGACCCCGGTAACGTGGTCACGGTTTGTTTACCAGCGTTGATCAAGTCCGAATCAATCTCGTCTTCGGTTGGGAAAGGTCCAATGCCCAGCAGGCCATTTTCAGACTGCAGCCATACTTCCATGTTTTCAGGAACATAGTTAGCGACCAGGGTAGGCAAGCCAATACCCAGGTTGACATAAAAACCATCTTGCAATTCTTTGGCAGCACGCGCTGCCATCTCTTCACGACTCCAAGCCATTCTTGTTCTCCTTATGCCTGACGGACAGTGCGTTGTTCAATACGTTTTTCCGGATTTTCATTTAGCACGATACGGTGTACGTAAATACCGGGCAGATGCACCTGATCCGGATCGAGCTCGCCGGTTTCAACGATTTTTTCCACTTCAACAACCGTGATCTTGCCTGCCATCGCGACATTGGGATTGAAGTTGCGGGCGGTTTTACGGAACACCAGATTGCCGCTGCGATCGGCGATATAGGCTTTTACCAGCGACACATCAGGAACAAGCGAACGCTCCATGACATAGTTGTGGCCATCAAACTCGCGGATTTCCTTACCCTCGGCAATCAGGGTACCCACGCCGGTACGGGTAAAGAAAGCAGGAATGCCCGCTCCACCAGCACGCAATTTCTCGGCCAGGGTGCCCTGCGGTGTAAACTCAACCTCCAGTTCACCCGCCAGGTATTGCCGTTCAAACTCTTTGTTTTCACCCACGTAAGAAGCAATCATCTTGCGAATTTGCCGGGTAGTTAACAACTGTCCCAGGCCAAAACCGTCTACACCGGCATTATTGCTGACACAAGTAAGGTTTTTAACGCCGGAATCCCTAAGCGCGGCAATGAGCGCTTCAGGGATTCCACACAAGCCAAACCCCCCCACGCCTATCATTTGTCCATCAGCGACAATATCTTTTAAGGCCAGGCTGGCGCTTTGATACACCTTATCCATCTATTTTCCTTCGTATTAAATATAAAGCGGTCAACCCTAACAAGTACCACAGTTCCCCCACATCGTTGAATTGGGGAATACACTAAAAACAGCTATTCTTGGGAAAACAGTTTCTGGATAATCTCACGCATTTGCTCGGTCCAGGGGCTGGAACGGCCGGTCGCCAGATTGGAAAACACCAGAACCGAACGTGCTGTTGCATAAACGACACCCGGCTCACCTTCTTTTTCGATGGTAATCTTGTGTTCCATGCTTGAACGACCCATCCGGGTCAATTCATGCAACACCATGGCATTGCCCGGATAATTCATGGGACGCAAAAAATCACAAGAAAGGTGCCCCACCACTACGCCCATGCCCGGTTCAAAGCAGGGCCGAATGGCATTGATGAACTCAATGCGCGCTTCCTCCATGGCCCGGAAGTAAATAGTGTTGTTCAAGTGCCCGAGCATATCCATGTCGCCCCAGCGCAAGGCAAATGAAAAAGAGTGAATGCCATGTTTAAAACTTCCTGCAAGATTTGCAGGCAAGCAGAAATTATCCATTTATGTCCTTTTATTTTGAGATATGAAATAAGCCGTTCACTCTATCAGATTTAGATTGACATTTTTTTTATCGAAAGGATTTTGTTGTTTTTGACTGCACAAAGCGTTTCATTACAATACAATCATGGAATCTGGCAATTTACAATCTATTAAGGAGTTTGCGCTCATGTCTGAACGCGAGTCAATGGAGTATGATGTAGTCGTTGTTGGTGGAGGGCCGGCTGGTCTTTCAACAGCCATCAAACTTAAGCAACTAAGCAACGACAATAATAAAGACATTTCCGTCTGTGTCCTTGAAAAGGGTGGCGAAATCGGTGCCCACATTCTTTCAGGCGCCGTCATGGACCCTCTTGCCCTTGACGAACTGATCCCGGACTGGAAAGAAAAAGGGGCCCCGCTGGAAACCGCCGTCAAAGAAGACGAGTTTCTTTTCCTGAGCGAAACCGGTGCCCGTAAAACCCCGCACTGGATGCTGCCCCCCTGCTTCAAGAATGAAGGCAACTACATTGTGCGCCTGGGTGATGTAACCCGTTGGCTGGGCGAACAGGCAGAAAGCCTTGGGGTGGATATTTTCCCCGGCTTTGCCGCCTCCGAAATCCTTTATGATGACAAAGGCGCCGTCCGTGGTGTGGCCACCGGTGATATGGGCGTAAACCGTGACGGCAGTCATTCCGATCATTATCAGCCTGGCATGGAATTGCTGGCCAAATACACGATTTTTGCCGAAGGCTCTCGTGGCCAACTGGGTCGCCAGTTAATTGAAAAATTCAAGCTGGACCAAGGCCGTGATCCGCAAAGCTATGGAATTGGCATTAAAGAAATGTGGGAAATCGACCCTGCCAAATCCAAACCTGGCCTGGTTATTCACACCGCAGGCTGGCCCCTTGATGCAGACACTTATGGCGGTACTTTCCTCTATCACCTTGATAACAATCTGGTTGTGGTCGGTATGGTGGTTGGCTTGGACTACGCCAACCCATGGTTGTCACCGTTTGAAGAATTCCAGCGCTACAAGACACACCCCAGCATCAAACCCTATTTTGAAAACGGCAAGCGCATTGCTTACGGCGCCCGTGCCCTGACCGCTGGCGGCCTGCTTTCCCTGCCCAAACTGGTCTTCCCGGGCGGTGCCCTGGTGGGTTGCGAAGCCGGATTCCTGAATGCATCGCGCATCAAGGGCAGCCACGCCGCCATCAAGACCGGTGCGCTGGCCGCACAGGCACTATACGACGCACTGGTTGCCGAACGCAGTCACGATATCCTCAGCGACTATCCAATCGCTTTCGAACAGTCCTGGCTGTACCAAGAGCTGAACAAGGCGCGCAACTTCAAGCAATGGTTCAAAAAAGGCCGCACTGTGGCTACCGTCATGACCGGTGTTGAACAACTGCTGTTCAAGGGCAAAATGCCATGGACCATTCACCGCACCAAGGCAGACCACGAGTGCCTGAAACCGGCCGCTGAATGTGCAAAAATCGAATACCCCAAACCAGATGGCAAAATTACTTTTGACCGCCTGAGTTCCGTGTTCATTTCCAACACCAACCATGATGAAAATGAACCGATTCACCTTACCCTGAAAAACCCGGATATCCCGGTTGACACCAACCTGAAGGTTTACGCAGGCCCCGAACAGCGCTATTGCCCTGCCGGTGTTTACGAGTTTATCAAAGACGATAACGGCGACGATAAACTGCAGATCAACTCACAAAACTGTGTTCACTGCAAAACCTGTGATATCAAAGACCCCACCCAAAATATTGTGTGGGTTGCGCCGCAGGGTGGTGAAGGACCCGTCTACAGCGGCATGTAATTGTCGGCAGGCCCACTTAACGGCCTTGCCCTGACCGGGCTGGCCGGGCCTTGAAAACAGCCATCAAAAAAAACGGAACCAACACTATCCGGACTAAAAACGCCATTATGCCAATGGCGTTTTTTTCATGTTTTTTACCACAGATACAAATTCATAGCTACTTATTTATTTTCTATCAAATTAAGTACAAAAACATGACAAATAAAAGAATATAACAACAAATATTCTTATCTCCCTATAAAAAACAATCAATCATGCACAATAAAACGCTTTTTATTGTGCCCAGCAATCTTACCGATAAAAAACGCCGCAAATCATTCCCTGATGAAGGAAATACAGAGGGGCAATTACTTGCGATGTTATTGATTCTTCTATAGAATTCATTAAGCTTTTGGATAAAGCAAGTACGAATACCTTACACTTTTAATTATATTGTTACGACTATGCATCCACTAATACCCAAACAACGAAAGATAATGGCTTATTGCAGTCATTTTCTAGTCGCAGTTTCTTGCATCACCCTAGGCAACCTGGCTTCAGCACAAAATGTTTCCGAAGACCCCATCAGGCAACTGGTTACTACCCAACAATCCATTTCCCTGAATCAGGCGGTTGAGGTCAATGAACAATACCCTCTGCCCGATACCGATATCAACTGGTCTCCCAAATTATCCGACCCCATCGGGGATCTGATTGTCCAGGCTAAACTGGATCGCTCAAACCGTGACGCCTCTATCAGCATCAACAAATCAGGCTCTAGCGAACTGGCTCAGGCAGCCCTGAACTACCTGGGCGTGCGTTATCGTTTTGGTGGCACCACCCCCAGCACCGGTTTTGACTGCAGTGGCTTTATTTACTATACAGCCAGCAAATACATGGGTGTCAACCTGCCCCGGAATTCCCAATCAATGGCGGGCATTGGCTTAAAAGTTGCCAAAGATGCCCTTAAACCCGGCGACCTGGTTTTCTTTAACACACGTGGATTTACCTATTCACATGTAGGTATCTATTTAGGTGCCAACAAATTCGTGCATTCCCCACGCACTGGAACCGTTGTCCGTGTTGAAGACATGAGTAACGATTACTGGACAAAACGCTATAACGGTGCGCGACGCCTTGAAGGACGCACGGTGGCGGCTTACTGATCCCACACAAAATAAACACCAAAAAACCTCATCCGCACAATGCTGATGAGGTTTTTTTAATTAAGGCCGGGCTTATTGCCTGCCATGATGGGGCAAATGGTTTTAAAAATTAGCCGGATTATCACAGGTTCATGAAATCAGGCGGCCATTTTTCCCTGCCGTTGCGGACAACGCTCGCAACAGCCATACCCGCATTGGTTCAATGCCTGTTGCATGCAGCTCACCGAACGCCTGCAGGCAACCACAGGTACCCCTGCCCGCTGGGCGGCAGAACGAAACGATTTCATCACATTATGGCCCAGAAAATCAGTTAATAAAATAACCACTTGGGTGCCACTGGGCAATTGATAGGTTTTTTTTTGGTGGGAAGGATCCCGGCCACTAATATGCTGTCTGATTTCAATATTATGATCTTTAAGCAAACCGGGAATATTTCCCAAACGGTCAGCCCCTACCACCACTGCACTCATGCTCATCATTGGTTCTCCTTAAGTTGAATTTATTATAAATGAGAATCATTATCAATAACAAGCGGTTTTTTAACACTACAGGGTTTTTACTCAATGGCAATCAGAACGATTTTCTATAAGATTAATTTAAACGAACGTTTGAATTAATATCATGAAACAGTCCAGAAGTGAACAAACCCGCAACAACATCCTGAACACGGCAGAATCCCTGTTCGTGCAATACGGTTATGAAGGGACCTCCCTGCGGCAGCTTACCAGTGAAGCCAAAGTGAACCTGGCCGCTATCCATTACCATTTCGGCTCAAAAGAATCCCTGGTGCATGCCGTCCTGAAACGGCGTCTGGAATGGATCAATCAGGAGCGTTTGCGCATTCTTGATGAACTGGAGCACCAGGCCATGGGTCATCCACTTAAGCCTTCACAAATCGTTGATGCCTTTTTTGGCACACTGTTGCGCCAGGCAATGAATCAGGACAATGACAATGCCATCGTGCTACGCTTGCTGGCCCGCACCATGAGCGACCCCTCCCGTTTCATCAAAACCCTGTTTGCCCAGGAACATGCCGAGGTGATCGACCGTTATAAAGCTGCGCTGTTCAAGGCATTGCCCGGCGTTCCCGAAGCTGAAATACTGTGGCGTTTTCATTTCATGCTTGGCGCGACCTCACACGCGCTTGCAGGAATAAACGTATTGCGCGAAGCCACCGACCTCGACAATGCCGGGCAAGACCACCCTGCCTACGATGAAAACCTGCTACCCCGATTAATGAGTTTCCTGCTAGGAGGTCTGCGTGCTCCTCTTCCACCGATTGCGTAACTGGCGCAAAAACACCATCAGCGCCCCCATCCTCAAGGCCTTCAAAAAAGTCTTGCCACCCATGTCTTCCACAGAAAAGGAAGCCATCGAAGCAGGAACAGTCTGGTGGGATGCCGAATTGTTCAGCGGCAATCCCGACTGGCAAAAACTCATGACTTATCCTGTTCCTGCCCTGACCAGGCAGGAACAGGCATTCCTGGATAACGAAGTTGAGCAGGCCTGCTCTCTGGTCAATGACTGGCAAGTTACGACACAGGACATGGATTTACCTGAAGCCGCCTGGCAATATATCCGCGAAAACAAATTCCTGGGCATGATTATTCCGCCACAATATGGCGGCCTGGGTTTTTCTGCCTTTGCCCACTCTGAAGTCATTACCAGACTTTCCACCCGAAACTCGGCCCTGGCGGTTTCCGTCATGGTGCCCAATTCCCTGGGGCCTGCTGAACTGCTGGTCCATTATGGTACGCCCGAACAAAAAGATTACTACCTGCCACGACTTGCCAGCGGCCAGGAAATTCCCGCTTTTGCGTTAACCAGTCCGTGGGCCGGTTCCGATGCCGCTGCCATTCCTGACAGCGGGATTGTCTGCAAAGGTGTATGGAATGGAGAAGAAGTATTGGGCATGCGGGTAAGCTGGGACAAGCGCTACATCACCCTGGCACCGGTATGCACCCTGCTTGGCCTGGCATTCAGGCTGTATGACCCCGATGGCCTGCTTGGTAACCAGAAAGACATTGGCATTACCTGTGCTCTGGTACCACGCGACCATCCGGGGGTGGAAATTGGCCGGCGCCATTTTCCGCTCAATGCGATGTTCATGAACGGGCCCACCAGGGGCAAGGATGTTTTCATGCCCCTGGACTTTATTATTGGCGGCCCCGAAATGGCCGGACAAGGGTGGCGCATGCTCATGGAATGCCTGGCCGCGGGCCGTTCCATTTCCCTGCCATCATCCAATGTCGGCATGTCGCAACTGACGGTTCGCACGGTAGGGGCCTATAGCCGTATCCGCAAGCAATTCAACCTGCAGATTGGCCGCTTCGAGGGGATAGAAGAGGTCCTGGCACGTATGGGTGCCAACACTTATGCCAGTAATGCCGTACGCATCATGACCGCAGGGGCCGTTGATCTGGGTGAAAAACCATCAGTGGTGTCCTCCATAGCCAAGTACCATGTCACCGAACGCGCCCGCAGCGTTGTCAATGACGGCATGGATATTATTGGCGGCAAGGGAATCTGCCTGGGGCCTTCAAATTTCATGGGCCGTGCCTACCAACAGATACCGATTGGCATTACGGTGGAAGGTGCCAATATCCTAACCCGCAGCCTGATCATTTTTGGCCAGGGGGCTATCCGCTGCCATCCCTATATCCTTAAGGAGATGCAAGCCGCGCAGGAAGCTGACCCGACTACCTCACTGGACAACTTCGACAGGCTGTTATGGCAGCATATCGGCTTCAGCACCCGCAACGGCCTTCGCACCCTGGCCAGCGGCCTGTTCGGTGCCCGGGTATTTACCATTCAGCACCATGCCGCCCCCGAAACCATGAAATACTATCGCCAGATCACCCGGCTATCCAGTGCACTGGCTTTCATGGCAGACCTGACCATGCTTTCCTTGGGGGGCAGCCTGAAACGCCGGGAAAAAATTTCAGCCCGGCTGGGCGATGTACTGGCCCAGCTTTATATTGCCTCGGCCACGCTCAGGCAATATGAAAACAACGGCAGGCAACAGGATGAACTGCCCCTGGTGCACAAAGCCGTTCAACAGTGCCTGTTTGATGCACAGTCAGCCCTGCTGCAAACCTGCCGCAATTTTCCGAAACGGGGCATTGGCCTGCTTTTGCGCCTGTTCAGTTTTCCCTGGGGCGCCTCGTTTTCCCCACCTTCAGACGCCCTTGACAGCGCCATTTGCGAACAGCTGATGCAACCTTCTGCCACTCGCGACCGCCTGACCGTCAATTGTCATATCCCCAAAGATATTGACGACCCGGTTCATGCCATAGAACAAGCCTTGCTTTATGCCATCAAGGCTGAGCCAATAGAAGCCAAAATCAGGCAAGACGAAAAAAATGGCATTTTCAAAAACCACCCCAGAGCCAACGACCGTGATATTGCGCAGCTTGCCTTCGAAATGAACCGCATCAGTACCGAAGAATACGAACTGCTAGCAACCCGCAACAGACTAAGGGACACCGTTATCCATGTTGATGATTTTCCTCCTGACCTCCGAAATCCGGCCGCCTTCATGAATATCAGGAATACCCGCCAAGGAGACCGCACATGACCTTCAAACCCGTTTATATTATTGATGGTGCCAGAACCCCGTTTCTAAAAGCCCGCAATGCACTCGGCCCCTTTTCGGCCAGCGATCTTGCCGTGCAAACCAGCCGCAGCCTGCTGTTGCGCCAGTCTTTTGGCGCCACTGAACTGGATGAAGTCATTGCAGGCTGTGCCTCGCCTTCAGCCGACGAAACCAATATCGGCCGTGTTATCGGCCTGCGCGTGGGGAGCGGCCACAAGGTTCCCGCCTGGACAGTCATGCGCAATTGCGCCTCGGGCATGCAGGCGCTGGATTCTGCCCTGCTTAACATACAAACCGGCCGCTCGCACCTGGTGCTGGCGGTCGGCACCGATGCACTGTCACATGCACCCATCCTGTTTTCCGACAAAATGGTCGATTGGCTAAGTCAATGGAATGCGGCCAAAAAACCGATACAAAAATTGCAAGCCCTTCGTGGTTTCAGGCCTGCTTATCTTGCTCCTGTCATTGGTTTGCTTAAGGGTTTAAATGACCCGGTAGTTGGCATTTCCATGGGCCAAACGGCCGAAAACCTGGCCTGGAAATTTGGCATTACACGCCAGGAAATGGATGCCTATAGCGCCCGTAGCCATCAACGCACCATAGCGGCGCAAAATCGCAAACAGTTTGCCGAAATCACACCCATCATTGATGCCAAAGGCAATCTTTATGCTGAAGATGATGGCGTGCGTCCTGACTCCACTCCCGACAAACTGGCCAAACTCAAAGCGGTGTTTGACCGCCCCAGCGGCAACATCACGGCCGGCAACAGTTCGCAGGTTAGCGATGGCGCTGCTGCATTACTCCTGGCCTCTGAAGAAGCCGTGCAAAAATTTGGCCTGCAGCCACTGGGAAAAATTACCGACTGCCAATGGGCGGCTCTTGACCCCGCCCAAATGGGACTGGGTCCGGTTCATGCAAGCATACCGTTGCTGCAACGAAATGGTTTAAGTTTACAAGATCCGGAACTATGGGAAATCAATGAGGCCTTTGCCGCCCAGGTGCTGGGCTGCCTGCGCGCCTTTGAAAGTGAAGAGTATTGCCAGGAACATTTCAATACACCCGCCTGGGGCCCGCTGGACCAGGAAAAACTGAATGTGGATGGCGGCGCGATTGCGATTGGACACCCGGTTGGTGCATCGGGTGCCCGCATCGTCCTGCATCTGCTGCATGCACTGCGGGCACGTAACCTTAAAAGGGGAATAGCCACCATTTGCATTGGGGGCGGCCAGGGGGGCGCCATGCTGATAGAAACCATGAAGGATGAGACATGAGCACAGAATTGGATTTAAAAAACTGGTCACTGCACATTGACGAGAAACAAATTGCCTGGTTAAGCATCAATTGTCCCGAACGCAGCATGAATGCGCTGTCTGTCCAAGTCATGGAAGAATTGAAAACGGCCATAGACCATCTGGAAAAAAACACCGTGCAAGGACTCATCTTTTTATCGGGAAAAAGCAATGGTTTCATCGTCGGCGCTGATATCAATGAGTTCACCGACATCAGCAGCCCGGATAGTGGCAGGCAATTGATCGAACGAGGCTGGAACCTTTTCAACCGGATAGAAAAACTGCGCTTCCCCACACTTGCCCTCATCCATGGTGCCTGTCTTGGGGGGGGCATGGAACTGGCCCTGGCCTGCAAATACCGTGTCCTGCTTGATACCCCCAAGCCTGCCCTGGGCTTGCCCGAAGTCATGCTGGGCATCTATCCGGGCTGGGGAGGCCTCAAACGCCTGCCCTTACTGATTGGCCCGCAGGCGGCGCTGGACATGATACTGACAGGCAGAACGCTGGATGCCCGCAAGGCAAAAGCGCTGGGGCTGGTTGACATCGTGGTGGCACCTCGTATTGCCCGTCAGACTGCCACAGACCGAGTGTTATCCGGACAACCGCGCCGTCAGGCCAAAGGGTTGGCCAAATGGCTCAACATGCAGCCGCTTAAAGGATTAGTGGCCCGCCAGGCCAGAAAAAATGTTACCCGCAAAGACCCCGATGCCCATTACCCGGCCCCCCGGGCCATTATCGACATTTGGGCGCGGCACAACGGTAATGGGCTGGCTGCTCCGGATATTGTCAACAAGCTGTTGAATTCACCGGTTACCACCAACCTGATCAGGGTTTTTCACCTGCAAGAAAGACTTAAGGCTTTTGGCAAGCAAACCGGCACGCTACCGGTTAACCATGTGCATGTGATTGGTGCAGGCGTGATGGGCGGCGGTATTGCGGCATGGTGTGCCTTACAAGGCATCAAAACCACCTTGCAAGACACCGATTACAGCCGGATTTCCGGTGCCTTCAAGGCCTCAGCGGCGCTTTTTGCTCGCAAGGATAGGTTAACCGCACAGGCCGCCCGTGACCGGCTGATTCCAGACCCCGAAGGGCACGGCATACGCAACGCCGATTTGGTGATTGAGGCCATCTATGAAAACGCCGAAGCCAAACAGGCCCTTTACCAAAAACTTGAAGCATTAATGAAACCGGATGCCATCCTGGCGAGCAATACCTCAAGCCTTTCTATCCAGGCGCTGCGTACCGGACTGAAACGGCCAGAACGTTTTCTGGGCATTCATTTCTTTAATCCGGTCGCAAAAATGCCACTGGTTGAAATTGTGCATGCCGAAGGCATCAGCCAGCAAACGATTGACCGTGCCTGCGCCTTTGCCGGCCAAATTGGCAAACTGCCACTTCCTGTGCAGGATACACCCGGATTCCTGGTCAATGCGGTGCTGGCCCCTTATATGCTGGAAGCCATGCACTGTATTGATGAAGGAATCGCGCCCGAAATCATTGACACCGCCATGCTGAAGTTTGGCATGCCAATGGGCCCCATTGAACTGGCCGATACGGTAGGCCTTGATATTGCCCTGGCGGCCGGCACGCAATTATCAGGGGACAAACCGGTGCCCAAATGCATTGCCGCCCTCGTAGGGCAAAAGAAACTGGGCATCAAGACCGGTGAAGGATTTTATAACTGGAAAAACAGAAAGCATGGCATCCGTTCCGACAAACCCGTTCCAGACGGACTGGCACAGCGCCTGATATCCCCATTGATTGAACAGGCAAAACGGCAAACCCAAAAAGGCATTACCGAAGATGCCGACCTGACGGATGCCGGCATTATTTTTGGTACCGGATTTGCCCCATTCAGGGGTGGGCCGTTGCACTACAGCAATACAAAATTGGAGTAAAGGCAATAGCAATAAAAAAGCACACTATAAATCAAGGAGACAAACTCATGAGCAAATACAATAACCATATACGCAAACTGACCCTTTCAACGTTGAGCCTTTCATTATTAGCCCTGTCGAGCTCGGTACATGCAGCTGGTTTTGGACTGATGGAACAAAATGCCAGTGGACTGGGAAATGCCTACGCTGGCTCGGTAGCAATTGCTGATAACGCCAGTACAATATTCTTTAACCCGGCAGGCATGAGCCGGCTTCCAGGCCTGCAAATTTCGATTGGTGGCGCGCTGGTCAAGCCTGGGTTCAAATTCAAAAACAACGGCCAATCCACCCTGCCTGGCTATTTCAGTGCCCCCGGTTCGCTGGCTCCCATACAGTTGGGCGGCAATGGAGGCGATGCAGGCACGATTGGCTTCCTGCCTAATGCCTACATTTCTTACCAACTTAATGACCGGATCCATCTGGGCTTGGGCCTGGGCGCACCATTTGGCCTGAAAACCGAATACGATGATGACTGGCTGGGACGTTACCATTCAAGAAGCTTTGATATAAAAACTTATAATATCAATCCCTCGATGTCATTCAAGGTCAATGAGCAGTTTTCCATTGGGGCCGGGCTCAATATCCAGCATATCAATGCCACCTATCAAAAAAGCGTGCCCGTGCCCATTCCTGTCGCCCCAGGTGTTATCCGTTTTGCCGATGGTGAGGCAGAAGCCAAACTGAAAAAAACCGCTCTGGGCTGGAATATTGGTTTCCTGTATGAACCGGTACCCGATACCCGCTTCGGTTTTTCGTATCGCTCAAGACTTAAGCATAAAGCCACTGGCGATACCGAAGTGGTGTTTAATGTGCCCGGCCGCGGACAACAAACCCTGTCCTCCGAGTCCTCCGCCACGGTTTCCCTTCCCGACATGGCCATCCTGAGTGCCTATCACCGCCTCAATGAGCGTTGGGAAATCATGGGGGATATTTCCTGGACCGGCTGGAGTAGCATTCCAGAACTAGCCATCAAAAACAATGCTCCGCTGCAAGACACCACCCTGGACCTGAGATTCAAGGATTCATGGCGAATTGCGCTGGGTGCCAATTACCAACTTAACCCTGCCTGGAAACTCAAGGCTGGTGTGGCATGGGACCAATCTCCCGTACGCAAGGCCAGCCACCGCCCCGCCTCGTTGCCAGACAATGAGCGCTGGTGGTTTTCGGTAGGTGCCCAGTATAAACCCTCTGAAAACACCGCCATTGACCTGGGCTATACTTATCTGTACATCCCCAGTGCCAAGGTTGACAACACCAACGGGGGAAATCTTGCCCAATACGGCCGCCTGGCCGGAAAATACACGGGTAACGGTCATATTTTGGGTGTGCAGGTTTCCCACCGGTTCTGATCAAACCGGGCATAACATTCAGGAAAAGGGGCAACAATATGAAAAAAACATGGATTCCCAACTATCCACCGGGTGTACCGGCGGAAATAGATGCAACCCGATACTCATCACTGGTTGATATCTTCAACCAAAGTTGCCAAAAATTTGCCCCTTCAACCGCCTATATATCAATGGGCAAAAACCTTAGCTATGCCCGGCTCGACAACCTATCCCGCGACTTTGCCGCCTGGCTGCAAAGCCGGGGCATCAAACCGGGCACCCGGATTGCCTTGATGATGCCAAACCTGTTCCAGTACCCGATTTGCCTGTTTGGTGCCTTGCGGGCCGGCTGTACGGTGGTTAATTGCAACCCCCTGTACACGGCCCATGAACTTGAGCACCAGCTTAATGACTCAGGTGCTGAAGTGATTGTGATTGTTGAAAACTTTGCCGCCACCCTGCAGGCCGCACTCCCCAGGCTGACATCAATCAAAACCATCATCGTCACTTCTATTGGTGAAATGCTGGGGCTGAAAGGTCATCTGGTAAATTTCGTGATCCGCCACATAAAGCGCCTGGTTCCGGCCTGGTCGCTGCCAGGTCATGTCAGGCTAAACCAGATTTTGAACAAATCGGGCAAACTGCCTTTCAGCCCACCTGCCTTGGGCCATAATGACATTGCCTTTTTACAATATACAGGCGGTACCACCGGCGTGGCCAAGGGGGCCATGCTGACCCACGGCAATATGGTTGCCAATGTCTGCCAGGCCTATGCATGGGTAAAACCATACACCACCGATAACAAAGATTTTATTATTACCGCCCTGCCGCTGTACCATATATTCGCCTTAACCGCCAACTGCCTGACCTTCCTGATGCTGGGGGCCCGCAACCTGCTGATCCTGAACCCGCGTGACATTCCGGCTTTTGTCAGGGAAATCGGCCAATATCCATTTACTGCCATCACCGGTGTCAATACCCTGTTCAATGCCCTGCTAAACAACGAGGATTTCACCCGGCTGGATTTCAGCCATTTGCACTTTACGCTGGGAGGCGGCATGGCAGTACAGCGCCCGGTCGCCGAACGCTGGAAAATAGTGACGGGCAAACCACTTTCCCAAGCTTATGGCTTAACCGAAACCTCGCCCGCAGTAACCATTAACCCGCTGGACCAGCATGATTTCAATGGTTCAATCGGATTGCCCGTGCCTTCCACCGAACTATCCGTGCGTGATGACAAAGGCAAGGAAATGGGCACGGGGGAAGTTGGGGAAATTTGCGTCAAAGGACCGCAGGTCATGAAAGGTTACTGGAACAATCCGGAAGAAACCCAAAAGGTATTTGACCGTGACGGTTTCCTGCATACCGGAGACATGGGTTATGTTGATGCCGACGGATTTGTTTATCTGGTTGACCGGAAAAAAGACATCATTATTGTGTCAGGATTTAATGTGTATCCTAACGAGATTGAAGACGTGGTAGCCAGCCACCCCGACGTACGGGAAGTGGCTGCCGTGGGCGTTGATAACGGTCCTGCCGGAGAAATTGTCAAGATTTTCGTGGTTAGCAAGAATCCTTCCCTGACAGAAAAGCAATTAATTGATTTCTGCCGCCAAAGCCTGACCGCCTACAAGGTGCCCAAGCTGGTGGAGTTCAGGGATGAACTGCCCAAAACCAATGTGGGCAAAATCCTGCGACGGGCATTAAAAAACCAATCAAGCTGAACCAGCCAGCCACCGCAACGGCTACTCTATATCCACAAATATTACTTCATTATCAATATTTTCACGGGTCAGATTTGGTGCACACATATTCAGGAATTCATACACATAATCCCGCAAAAAAACACCTTTTTTCAGACCAATACGTGTCACGTGCTCGCCGAACAAATGGCCAACAGGAATACCCACCAAACGGGTATCCCTTCTGGGATCAAAGGCAACGCCCGCAATAATACCCACGCCCATATCAACATCGACATAGGTTTTGATCACATCGGCATCCAATGCTTCCAGAACAATATCAGGAACAATTCCCTTGCTTGCAAAGGCATTGTCTATTGAATTCCGGCCGGTAAAAGCACGATCATAAGTAATAATAGGATACTGTGCCACCTGCTCAAGGGTAATGTTTTTAGCCTGGGATGAAGTCAGACTGGTCAGGGGATGGTCGGGCGGCACCACCAGAGTATGTTCCCATGAATAACAAGGCAAAGTGGTCAGGCCCTCTACATTGGCCAGAGTTTCGGTTGCCAGGGCAATATCCGCCTGCTCTTGCAAGACCATATTGGCCAGTTGCGAAGGACTGCCCTCGGCCAGTGACACATGGACCTTGGGGAAGCGTTTCCTGAATTCCGGAATGACCTTGGGTAAAAAGTAACGGGCCTGTGTGTGGGTGCAACCAATCACCAGGCTGCCTTCATCCCGTTTGGCAAATTCATCGCTTACTTTTTTCAGGTTATCGACTTCACGCATGATGCGGTCGATAATGCTGGCAACGGCAACACCTGGCTTGGTTAACCCCTTGATGCGCTTGCCGTGCCGCTCAAAAACCTTGATACCCAATTCATCTTCGAATTCAATAATGGCTTTGGAAACCCCGGGCTGGGAAGTAAACAAAACCCGGGAGGCCTCCGTCAGATTAAAATTTCTTCTGATCGTTTCCCTGATAAAACGAAACTGTTGTAAATTCATAGCTCTCTATCCTTAATGTAGATAGATTATAAGTTATATAAGCCTTATTGATTATAACTTATAGCTATATATTTATGCTTTCTACACCTTAGGTTTTTTAAGGGTCAACCGTTTACGGAATAAAAATATACACAGAAGCAAAACGACACCATGCAACAGTACCATGCCGGTCATCATGTCTATTTTGTCGTTGCTTATCCACCCCCTGACCAGGTTCATGGTATTCATGTAAAGCAAGCCAATCAGACCAGCCAGCACCAGGTCTCCGGATCGGCCAAGCCGCGGATTGACCGCCCCCAATGGAATGGCCAGCAAGGCCAGGTTAAGGGCAGCCAGTGGCAATGAAATACGCCACATGATTTGCGAGTCGCTTTTGCTGGTCTGATCCTCGAACAGGCTACCGGTAGGCCTTGCTTTCATGACATTCAGGGCCGCATTGCGGATATTTTCTTCCGTGCCCGCCCCACCCTTGCTTTCAAGTCGCATGGTGTAGTTGTCAAACTTGATCAGGCGAAACTCGGCACTGCCGGGCTTCATGTCATAACGGTTACCGGGACCCAGCACCAGAAAACGGTCACCATTATCTTCTTCGCGCAAATGCGCATTATCGGCCGTAATGGTACTGTACCAATTTTCATCATAAACCCTGGCAAACACTTTGCCCATTTCATCTTCAGGATTATCGGGTTCCTCGATAAAAAACACCCGCTTGCCCTGATCCGATTCAATAAACTGGCCAAATGCGATTTTGGCAATGTCAGAACGTTGCTCAAACCGCTGGCGGTATTCTTCTATTTGACGATATGCCCAAGGCGAGGCCTGCAAGGTAAGCACGGCAATCAGCAGGCATACCGGAATAGCCACCCGCAACACCGGCCGGATCCAGTCAAGCAGAGAAACGCCGCTGGCAAACCACACGACCATTTCCGATTCCCGATAATTGCGGGAGATGGTTGATAATACGGCAATAAACAGGGAAACGGATAGTATGGTTGGCAGTGCCGTAATACTGGACAATGCGGCGATACCAAATACAATATCGGCACCAATGCTGCCTTCGGCGGCTTGCCCCAATAGCCTGACTAGTAATACACTAAGCCATACTACGATTAGCGTGGAAAACACGACACCGACATGACTGGTTATTTCAGCGACAACAGATCGTTTAAATAGCGACATGATTCATCTTGCGAGATAATAAACGTCTTTATTGACGCCTTAGGTAAATATAAAATGGAATTTAACACACAATCAACCCGCTCATTGCAACAACTCAAGGCTTCTGCCCTGTTCGTTGGCGTCTACACCGATGGCCTGTTAAGCGAAGCCGCTGACATTATCAACCGTGCCAGCCATGAAAGCATTAACGCTGTGCTCAAAAAAGAGTTCAAGGCTGCGGTTGGCAGTATATTGGTTTTGCGTAACCTGGAGGGCGTCAAGGCTGAACGTGTTATTTTGGTGGGCTTGGGTAAAAAAGAAGATTATAACGCGAATGCCCTGCTCAAGGCACACGCAAGCATTGCCGGCTACTGCACAGAAGCCTCATTAACCGACGCCACCAGCGCCCTGCTCGAAGAACCCTGCAAGGATCTGGACATTCAGATGCGTGCCCGTCTGGCTGCTCGCGCCATTGGCAATGCGCTCTACCAATATGACGGCACCTTTAGCCTGGCAAACCGCCCCACCCAGCATTCACTGAAAAAAATCACTTTCATTACCGAACGCAAAGACGATAAATCGGCCAAAGCCGGTGCAGCAGAAGGTGCTGCCATTGCCAACGGAATGATTGCCACCCGCCAGTTGGGTAACCTGCCTGCCAATATCTGCACCCCCACATACCTGGGTGAACAGGCCAAAATGCTGGCTAAGGAATTCAAATCCATTAAAGCTGAAGTCCTTGAAAAGAAACAGATCGAAGCACTTAAAATGGGCTCTTTCCTTTCTGTCGCTGCCGGCTCCGACCAACCACCACGCTTTATCGTTCTTAAATACACCGCCGAAAACAACACCAAGAAAGAAGAAGGACCTATCGTTCTGGTCGGCAAAGGCGTTACTTTTGATACCGGTGGTATTTCCCTGAAACCTGGCATGGGCATGGATGAAATGAAATTCGACATGTGCGGTGCCGCAAGCGTTTTTGGCGTGTTCAGGGCAATTGCCGAAATCGGCCTTACCCGTGACGTGATCGGCATTATTCCTGCCACCGAAAACATGCCCAATGGCAAAGCCACCAAACCCGGTGATGTGATTACCAGCATGTCAGGCCAAACCATTGAAGTGCTTAACACCGATGCCGAAGGCCGCCTGATCCTGTGCGATGCCCTGACCTATGCCGAACGCTTCAACCCCTCAGCGGTGATTGACATTGCCACGCTGACCGGTGCCTGCGTGGTGGCCCTGGGCCATGTCAACAGCGGGCTGTTTGCCAGCGATGATACCCTTGCCGAACAATTGCTGGCCGCCAGCAAACAGGCACAAGACCCGGCATGGCGCCTGCCCATGGATGAGGCTTATCAGGAACAACTGAAAAGCAATTTTGCCGATATGGCCAATATCGGTGGCATGCCGGCCGGTTCCGTGACCGCCGCCTGCTTCCTGTCACGCTTTACCAAAGCCTATCGCTGGGCGCATCTGGATATTGCCGGCACAGCCTGGAAACAAGGCAAGGAAAAAGGCGCCAGTGGCCGCCCCGTTCCCTTGCTGACTGAATTCCTGCTGGCACAACAGCACTGATCCTGATGTCAACCATCGACTTTGCCTTTGGTGCAGAAAACCGTATCCGCAAGGCCTGCGAAGTTGCCTACAAGCATTTTCTAGCAGGCCGGCAGATGCTGGTTTACTGTACCGATGCCAAGCGCATGCAGGCATTTAGCAAAGGGCTGTGGGGTATAGAAAAAACCGCTTTTGTACCCCACGTTGATGCCAAAGATCCAAGCGCAGGTTCGGTATTGATCCGGACCACAGCCGACAACCCGGCCAATGCTCTGCTGCCTGGCCAGGAACCCCCCTGGCTGCTTAATCTTGACCTGGCCTGCCCGCCTGATTATGAACAGTTTCCCCGCGTACTGGAAATCGTTTCCGAACACGAACAGGACAAGCAACTAGCCCGGGAGCGCTGGAAACACTACTCTGCCAATCCTGCCAACAAAGTCAAGGCGCACTCTATCTCTTCCTGAAGATGCATTAATTTTACTGAGCTGCCTTTCCTGCTTATGCACCAGGCTTGATGACATTCTTTATTGAGATTCTAAAAAAAATTGAACTACGCCAAAAAGCGGGTGTATTTTCAAAATTTACGGATTAATCGTTACTCGTACTTGTTCCCACGCGGAGCCTGAGAATGAGTTGTAACATTTTTTCAAATAGATTTTCCTTAACTTAACGGCAGTGACGCTGGAGCATGGGAACAAGTAAGTTCAGCGCTTGGGAGCATGCAAAAACCTTGCCAATCATAGCTACAAGCATGAAAACCGGCTGAAACCGTTTTTAATCCAGATGCAACAACAATTATTGCCAATTACTGCAAAATAGCGGCAACATTAATCTTAAATTCAGTTAGAATTCAGGGAACTGTCAGCATTTTTAGCTGTCTTTTTTAAAGAATAATGTTGATTTAACCATCCGTACTAATGGAGACTTCATGAGTGATTTAAATCAGTCCTTTCCGCGTGGCAACTATGCATCCACGCCCGCTGTCAAGAACCGGGTGCTAAGAAACACCTATTGGTTGCTGGCCGCTTCCCTTATTCCCACCATCCTGGGTGCGGCACTAGCGTTGCAGCTCAACCTGAACACCATGCTTTCCCCAGGCATTTCAACCATTGTGTTCCTGGCTGGTGCCTTTGGATTGATGTTTGCCGTTGAACGCAATAAAAACAGCAGCGCCGGCATTGTCTGGCTGATGGCTTTTACTTTCTTTATGGGCATCATGCTGTCACGCATGCTGGGTTTTGTACTTAGCATGAACAATGGCGCCCAGCTGATCATGATGGCCTTTGGTGGCACCGCTGCCATTTTTGCTGCCATGGCCACTGTAGCCACCACCAGCAAGCGTGATTTTACCGGCATGCAAAAAACCTTGTTTATTGGTGCCGTCGTGCTTATGCTAGCAGCCATTGCCAATATTTTCCTGCAAATTCCGGCCATGATGCTGACCATTTCCGTACTGGCCATGGTTATTTTCTCGGCCTTCATGCTGGTTGATATCCAGCGCATAGTCAATGGTGGCGAAACCAACTACATTTCAGCCACCATGGCCATTTACCTGGACATCTACAACGTATTTGTCAGCCTGTTGTCTATCTTGGGCATTACCGGTGGCAACTCGGATTAATCGATTCAAGTGCCCCTAGCCTGTTTTACCTCAAGGGCATAAAAAAAGCGGTGTTCAGTTTATCTGACGCCGCTTTTTTCATTATTATTTTTTCATTATTACTTAGCCAATTTTGCTCCCGTATTCAACGTTGGGTCAACCTGAAGTGTTTTCTGCAAATATCCAATACTCATTCCCATGCTCTGAAGTGACCATAAAAAATTAGCACCTATTAAACTTTTTCCTACTCGTTCCCAAACAGGAGCGTTGGGAACGAGTACAGTCTGGATCTTTATTTCCTTGATTATGTCATAGCGCGGAAAGAACAGTCCGGCGCAGCGACTTCGGCCCGCAGGGGCGTCGGAGCAAGGCGGATTGTTCTTTCCGCGCTCCTAACCGTAGCCTGATACTTTCAACTAAGGTAAAGCCTAGTACTTTCAACTAAGTTAAGGCCTTGTACTTTCAACTAAGGCAAACCAATAACATCTACTTCATTGGGATAAGCAACCGAAAACTTCTGTATCACGGTTTTCTTTTCCTTTGGCGCAAGCTTAATGACCTGCTCATAGCGGCCATCATCCTTAAGCTTGATTTCCTTATCAGAAGGACTGATGCGCCTGATGTCAATTTTCTCGTTGCGGGAAAGCGGAAAGTGGTCATGCAAAACCAGCTCTACGGTCTGATCCCGGTTATTCTGGATAACCGTTTGATATTCATAGCTGATCCGTTTGCCACTACCTGTGAGGCCGGTGCTTTCAGTAAAGCGCTTCAATGGCTCGCGTTTGACCGAAATGGACTCATCTGTCCCCATGGCCAATTCAATCGGCTCTCCGGGAAAAACCGTCTTGATATCGCTGCTGGCAATCAACTGGCCATCCAAAAATGCATTCAGGTTGCCTTGCAACAGGGGATAATCATTACCGTTAACCGCCTTGACGGTTAAAAATACGGCTTCCTGCAAGGCTGGCACCAACTGGTAGGTTTGATCTGCCTTGAACTCGCTAACTGAAATGGCTACTTTTTTATCTTCAGGTCCGGTGGGAACCGTTGCCGGTTTCTCTATATTGAAAACCGTATTGCTCAAGCCCTTTTCTACCGTAGCGGTATTAAATGAGGCATCGACCCGAGCGGTCGCACCGGTTAATGGCTCAAAGGCACGCTCTTGCCTGTCTTGCATGGCCTTGAGGGGGGCCATGGCTACCGGTGCCGGCATCTCGGGGCGCGGTATCCGGAGATCGACAATCCAAGGTTTCAGCTCAGGTAGAACCGCACCAATCATGGGTTGCGCGGTAGACAGCACAAGTTTGACATTATTCCAGTCTTCACCGGTTTGCTGGGAAATTTGTGCATAATAAGACAGCTTGAGCATATTGCTGGCAACGTCATAGCTGGCATCGTAATTAGGCCACCAGCTTGCTCCCGGCACCACATAAGACAGGCTCAGGTCCAGTTTATCGGCAGCCGGTGCATCAAGCTGAACCACCACGGTTTTGCTCCTGACCGTATCATCCTGAGGAATTTGCCCCCGCTTTTCCTGCAAGGCAGCCAATTCAGCCCGCAATTGCGTGATTTTACTGTCCAGTTCGCGCTGGGCACTGTATGTGTCAGCCAAAACGGTCTTGCTAAAATCCATGATTTCCAGCAATTCCGTGGTGCTTAACCGTGGTACATCTTTACCCTGTTGTACGCTGCCTTTCTGGTAGGCTTCCAGAAAATTGCTTTTATTCTGCAATATTTTGCCCTGGTCTTGCAGTTGGGCAAGCTGGCTTTCGATCTGCTTTATTTGCCCGTCCAATTCGGCAATTCGCTCCTGCTGGCTATTGGCCTGAAAATCATCTCTGGAACTGATATCAAGAATACGGACCGATTGCCTGCCTTTGGCATTGAGCTGGATAGAGCGCGGGTCTAGCCAATAAGGCAGGTCCTTGAACACCAACTCGTGTTCACCTGCCGAGACTTGCTGCTGCCCGTCTCTTTTAACCAACGCTCGATCTGAAAATACGGTTACTTGCCCGATACTGGAAGAAACGGGAATGACTTCGGCACAAACCAGCCCGGGAAATAATAAACCGGCCGCGATCAGGGCCATGGCAAGCGGATTGCCAGATTTAAGGACAGACACACCAAATGGTGGCACCGATAACTTCATCAACATGAACTGACTCCTTAGCGTAAGGTAATCCCTTTCTGGCCAACATTGGACAGGATTTCGCTTATTCAATCACATCATGCAAAATGCTGCAAGGAAAGCAATACCTTACGGGTAGACAAGGAGCGGTTTTCAAGATGTTCATTGATTCTTTGCCGCAAGGCAAGACGCAGGGCCGGCTCTGCGCTGCGGTCATTGAAGTCGGGCTCTTCACCTTCTATGCCATAGCCGGTTTCATTCAGCAAGGTCCATTCAAAACGTCGCAAGGCACCAGTCGCAGACGAACCGCCGGCCAGTTGCGCCAGCGCATCGGCATAGGCATCAAACAGGGCCTGGTGCGGATCTTCCTTGGGCAGCAATTTAAGCAATAACTCATTCATGTACCAGCCTGACATGAGTGAGCGCCCCCCGAGTGGCAGCAAGCCGGCGGTTTCAGCTCGGGTAAGGGTTTTAATTTCGCCCTGGCCTGACCAGGACAACAACAAAGGCTGGAAAGCCGACAAAATCGGGCGCAGCACCGAGTAAGGCCGCTTCGCCCCTTTGGCTACAACCGTGACAATGCCATAATCACGGGAAAACACCTGGGCAATAATTGAAGTTTCGCTCCAGTTGGTCGCATGCATTAAAAATGCATGCGCCTCTTGTACCCGGGACTGGCGTTTACTCATATCCCAGGTCGCGAAGTGCGCTTTCCTTGTCGGACCAGCCTTTACGCACTTTGATATATATTTCAAGAAATACCGGTTTTTCGAGTAGATCCCGGATATCCTGACGGGCTTCGCTGGCGATGCGCTTCATGTGCATGCCTTTGGCGCCCAGCAAAATGGGTTTGTGGCCTTCACGCTCTACTACCACACAGGCAGCAATATGAACCCCCTTTTCATCCTCATCCCACTTTTCAATGACCACTGTGCAAGCATAGGGTAATTCGTCACCCACCAGGCGAAAGATTTTTTCACGAATCAGTTCTGCCGCAATAAAACGGATGGAACGATCGGTTAGGGCATCTTCCTCGAACATGGGCTCGCCTTCAGGCAAGCGGCGAGAAATTTCGTCCAACAGGGTATCCAGCTGGATTTTCTTGACAGCACTAAGGGGAACCACCGCATCATAATTGAACTTGCTCATGATTTTGCCAACAAAATCAAACATTTCATTTTTATTCTTTAGCGTATCAACCTTGCTGATCACCAGAATGCACTTTTTAGCCGAAGGCAGCAACGGTACGATATTGTCATCACCCACCGACCACTTACCCGCCTCAACAACATGCAGCACCACGTCAACATCAGCCAGTGCCTGGGTGACAACACGGTTCATCATGCGGTTCATGGCACCGCCATGACGGGTCTGGAAACCGGGGGTGTCGACAAACACAAACTGCTCACGATCCCGGGTAAGCACACCATGAATACGGTGGCGAGTGGTTTGCGCCTTGCGCGAAACGATGGAAATTTTACTGCCGATCAGCGCATTGGTAAGCGTGGATTTGCCCACATTGGGGCGCCCCACTACCGCGATAAATCCGGTTTTGAAGGGAGTTTCCTGGGTCATTTTCTATCCTGTTCCACGGCAACGGGCAAGCTGAGCTGTGCCACCTTGCGCACTTGTTTGGCGGTGCCCTTTTTCTTGGGCAATATTTGTTCAAGTTCGGCCAGCACCAATGCTGCCGCAGCCTGTTCAGCCGCACGGCGACTGCTGCCACTGGCTTGCGCCCGGACATCCAGTTCGGCAATCAGGCACTCAACCTCGAATTGCTGGTCATGGGCGGCCCCCAAAGTGGCGATCACATTATAGGTCGGCAAGGCATACTTGCGCCCTTGCAGCACTTCTTGCAACAGCGTTTTGGCATCTTTGCCCAAGGTATTGAAATCTACCGTTTCCAGAATGGGACGATACAAGCCTTCGATGACCTGATGGGCCTGGTCACTGCTGGAATCCAGGTAGACGGCGCAAAAGATGGCCTCTACCGCATCAGCAAGAATGGATGGCCGACGAAAGCCGCCACTTTTAAGCTCGCCCTCACCCAGCCTGAGAAAATTAGGTAAATCAAGCTTGGTGGCAATATCAGCGAGCGTTCCCTGTTTCACAAGACTGGCACGGATGCGGGACAGATCACCTTCATCGACATTTGGCAATTTATGAAACAGGATGGCCGCAACCGCAAAATTCAGGATTGAATCACCCAAAAACTCAAAGCGCTCGTTATGAATGGCGCTATGACTACGATGCGTTAAAGCCTGTATCAATAAACGCTGGTCTTTAAACTTATAACCCAGTCGGGTTTCCAATTGCGTTAAATTCATTATTTGATTGAGCCAATGCGGCCCAGGTCCCCAAAATTCATCCAGACAAAGAATGCCTTGCCAACCAGATAGTTATCAGGCACGAAACCCCAATAACGACTGTCCTCACTATTGTCCCGGTTATCACCCATGACAAAATAATGGCCTTCCGGTACGGTACATTTGAAATCGGTGCCGGCATATTCACAATTTTGCGAGAATGGGAACTGGCGACCTGAAAGATAGGCACCGGCACCCGGCATATTCAGGGTTTCATAAGAGGCATCACCGATTTTTTCCTGCAGCTTGAGTGGATTACCGGCCTGCTGCGAAGGATTCACATATGGGCCAAGCGCTGTGGTTTCAACCGGCGTTCCATTAATGAACAGGCGTTTGCCAACATACGCGACCGTATCGCCCGGCACGCCAACAATCCGCTTGATGTAATCAATATCGGTATTGACGGGATAACGGAACACCACTACATCGCCTTTTTCAGGGTTGCCAAGCGGGATAATTTTCTGGTCTACAATGGGCAAGCGAATGCCATAATTGAATTTATTCACCAGAATCATGTCACCATCCTGCAAGGTAGGCAGCATGGAACCAGAAGGAATCCGGAACGGCTCTACCACGAATGAGCGTAAAACAAATACAAACAGGATAACCGGAAAGAAACTGATGGAGTACTCTACCCACCAAGGTCTGTATGCTTCCTGCTCTTCACCATACTTTTCCGTACGGCGCGGTTTCAGTACTACCTTGTCTATCAGCTTGATCACTGCAGTCACCAGCAGCAATACAAATAAAATCAAAGCAAAATTCATTCTGTAATCTCTTGTTTTTCCAGTTGTTTATTTATCATCAACCTGAAGGATGGCCAGGAAGGCCTCCTGTGGAATTTCCACACTGCCAACCTGCTTCATGCGTTTTTTACCCGCTTTTTGTTTTTCAAGCAGTTTTTTCTTGCGGCTGATATCACCGCCATAACATTTGGCCAACACGTTCTTGCGCAGCGCCTTCACGTTTTCACGGGCAATGACTTCAGAACCGATGGCGGCCTGAATGGCCACATCATACATTTGTCGCGGAATCAGGCCACGCATTTTGGAAACCACTTCACGGCCCCGGTAGCGTGCGTTGGCACGGTGAACAATCATCGACAGGGCATCCACCCGGTCTCCGTTAATGAGCAGGTCGACCCTGACCACATCAGCAGAACGATATTCAAGGAATTCATAATCCATGGAAGCATAACCGCGCGACACCGATTTCAGTCGGTCGAAGAAATCAAGGACAATTTCCGCCAGCGGAATTTCATAAACCAGATGAACCTGCCGGCCATGGTAACTCATGTTCATTTGAATACCCCGCTTGGCGGTACACAAGGTGATCACGGCTCCCACATACTCTTGTGGCATGAACAGGGTTACGGTAACGATTGGCTCACGGATGTCGTTAATCTGGCCAACGTCAGGCATACGCGAAGGACTTTCGATCATAATGACTTCGCCATCATTTTTTTCAACTTCATAAACCACCGAAGGTGCGGTGGTGATGATGTCCATGTCAAACTCGCGTTCCAGGCGTTCCTGGACGATTTCCATATGCAACAGCCCAAGGAAACCGCAACGGAAACCAAAGCCCAATGCCTGCGAAACTTCAGGCTCAAACATCAGGGCCGCATCGTTCAGCTTGAGCTTTTCAAGTGAATCGCGCAACTGGTCATATTCACTGCTTTCAACGGGATACAGGCCTGCAAAGACCTGTGGCTTGACTTCCTTGAATCCGGGCAAGGGCGACTCGGCAGGCTTGTTTGCCAGCGTAATGGTATCACCCACCTTGGCATGTTCAAGCTCTTTAATGCCGGTAATGATAAAACCCACTTCACCGGCAGACAATTGCGTACGCGCAAGTGATTTGGGCGTAAACACACCCAGTTGCTCACACAAATGAGATGCACCGGTTGCCATGAAAGTGATTTTATCCTTGAGCTTGAGTACGCCATTCACGATACGCACCAACATGACCACGCCTACATAGTTATCAAACCAGGAGTCGATAATCAGTGCCTGCAAAGGTTTTTCAGGGTCGCCGACCGGCGGTGGAATCTTGTTAACAATCTGCTCGAGGATTTCATCAATACCCATGCCGGTTTTGGCACTGGCTTTTACCGCATCACTGGCATCAATCCCGATTACATCCTCGATTTCCTCGCGGGCAGCTTCAGGCTCTGCGGAAGGAAGGTCCATTTTATTCAGGACCGGTAATACCTCTACCCCCAATTCAATCGCGGTGTAACAGTTAGCCACCGTTTGTGCCTCTACTCCCTGGCTGGCATCCACGACTAGCAAAGCGCCTTCACAGGCGGAAAGGGACCGGCTGACCTCATAAGAAAAGTCAACGTGCCCGGGGGTATCAATCAGGTTAAGGTTATAAATCTTGCCGTCGTTGGCCTTATATTGCAAAGATGCCGTTTGTGCCTTAATGGTAATACCCCGTTCTCGTTCGATATCCATTGAATCAAGTACCTGCTTGGACATCTCCCGGTCTTCCAGGCCTCCACAGCGCTGAATCAGGCGATCGGCCAGTGTGGATTTTCCATGATCAATATGGGCAATAATCGAAAAATTGCGTATATGTTGCATATAAGGCTATATAAAATTTTTGGTATGGGACTCATAAAAAAAGGGCGCTATGCGCCCTTTTAGCGTATGTCGTATTGTAGCCTTATTTTGACGGCGTTACAGGCACCCACTGGGTTAAATTTTCACGACGGATCAATAAAGCGGCCGCTTTGTCTTTGGACAACTTGCCCACAGTCTCTTCAAACTGTTTGACATCCTTGATGTCCTGATCATTGACGGCCAGGATAATGTCATCGGCTCGCAAGCCGGCAACCTGCCCCGGACCTTCAACTTCAGTAATCTGGACACCACCTTTGATACGCAACCGGGTCATGGTTTCCTCGGATAGATTACTAACCACCAAGCCCAGACGGTCCGCCTCAGCCAGCTTGTCTGACGCTTCCTGATTGGCAGCAACTTCATCTGCCGGATTGGAAGGCACTGCACCGACAGTAATTTTCAGGGTTTGTTTCTTGCCACGACGCCATACTTCAATATTCGATTCGGTATCCGGTTTTTTCTGACCCACTATCCGTGGCAGATCCGACCATTTCTTCACCTCTGAACCATCAAAACCAATAATGACGTCACCAGCCATGATACCTGCCTTGTCGGCGGGGCCACCCTGCTCTACATTACTGACCAGTGCTCCTGAGGAGTTTTCAAGTCCCAAGGCCTTGGCCACTTCATCGGCAACCTCGCCGATTTGCACGCCAATCCGGCCGCGCGTAACCTTGCCATTTTCCTTGAGCTGATTAACGACCTGCATGGCTTCATCAATAGGAATGGACAGGGAGATACCCATAAAACCGCCACTTTGGGAAATGATTTGCGAATTCACGCCAACCACTTCACCTTCCAGATTGATCAGCGGACCACCCGAGTTACCCGGGTTGACGGCAACGTCAGTCTGGATGAACGGCAGATATTCGCCAGTATCGCGGTTGATGGCACTGATAATGCCCGACGTAACCGTAGAATCAAGCCCGAATGGCGAACCGATAGCCAGAACCCACTGGCCTTTTTTCAGGGTATTGGAATCACCGATTTTAAGCGTAGGTAATTTATCTTCACCTTCAATCTTGAGCAGGGCGATATCAGTGCGTTGATCGGAACCGATCACCTTGGCAGGAAATTCCTTGCCATTGTTAAGCGTGACCATGATTTTTGACGCACCGGCAATCACATGATTATTGGTAATGATGTAGCCATCATCTGAAATGATAAAACCTGAACCCACGCCTCGTGGTACGGTTCTTTCAGGTTGATCACCACCACGCTGGCGAGGTTGCGGCGTGGCGCGTGGCGGCGTGAAATCGGGGCCAAAGAAAAAACGGAACAATTCGGATGGATCACCATAAGGATCATAGCCACCACGGGAACGGGCGGAGACAGTCTCCAGGGTACGGATGTTAACCACCGCATTTTCTGTTTGGGCGACAATCGGGGTGAAATCAGGCAAGCCGGCAATCGTCATTGATGTCGTTGCATTGGGTACATCCTGGGCATTGGCAACATCACCGCCAACGTAAGACAGCCCGGCATAAGCGGCGCTAAGTCCAATTACGGTATACAGCACACTACGTTTCAACTTATTATGTAATATTTTTTTCATGGAATCCCTTTCCTAATTCAATTTGGATGATACGGGTGGAATAAATTTAGCCGATACTGCCATTTCTTCAAGCGTGCTCATGGGCACTGCACCAATGGCGGTTACCCAGTAATCGTCAACGCGTTGACGAAAAACATTCAGGGAACCCACCTGTACGGCGCCATGAGCTTGCAACGTTTTTTCCGCCTCTGTCACTTTTTGCACAAAAACAGAAATCGAAGAAAGGCCGTCCGAAAGAATTAGGTGCTTGACACGCTGATTAGTTCCTTTAGGTCGAATAATACTTAATATCGGTACGTATCCCTCTGGGGCACGCAGTTTCCAGCCCTCTTTGGCGAAATCAACTGAAACAAGTTCTTCTTTTTCAACCACCCAATCATTGAGTTTATAGCTGGGCGCCAATAATCCGGTATTGACATCCTTACCCATGACAAGACCCGTAAAAGCCACCTGTTCGACCACTTTGTTATCAAGGCCGACCGTTTGAGACTTCAACAACAACTTTGTCTTTACGTCAACACACAGGCGATACCCATAGCGGTCTGAAGAGCGGGGCGTCAGTTCCAGCTGTTGGCACTCATGACCGGCAACCCTTTCCTTCTTGAGGCTGAGTGTGGCCGTGTAATACTGGTTTAAATATGTGGGTTCGGTTTGCAAGAATGCGGGGAAACGGTCCTTGCGGGCCGGTGTCAGAACAATTTTCTTCTGCTCGGGCATCAGGCATTGCACAACATCATTGGTACGCAAATACTCCTGGGGATCACCATCAAGCAGCTCAAGCCGCTCTTTGACGCCCTCACCATCCACAATGTGCGTTACCCGTGAAGACATGATCTGCTCGCCTTGCTGATAGGTAAAAACGCCACTGTAATCGTTAGTGACGGAAGCTTTCTGCACTTGCTCGAGAAATGCCACCAGATCATCCCCTACCAAAGGGGTTGTGGTTTGAGCCATGGAAGGCATGGTGAAAACGGCTCCAAGCAGAACCAGTGACAGCCATTGTGTTTTTGCTTTCCTTGAAGCCTTGCTGGATGAATAATGCAACATTAGCGATTGACTCCGTACTCATAGGAAACCTGATGTACGGGACGCGCGCCCACCATTTGGCGATGGGCAAAAATGTAATCGTTGTAATCCCGGTTCAGTTCGGTACTGGGTGTGGTTTGTGATGCAACGACCGGCGCTGACATTTGTGGTGCTACCTGTTCTTCGTCCATGAATGGCTGAACCACCCACACCACCGATGCCACGGCCGCTGCCACCGCCAAGCCCGACAACCCCTGGCGCAAACCCATGCGGCGCGCTGGCACGGATGGCACTGGCTCGGCATCTATGGCCTTGCTGACCCGTGCATAAAACAAATCGGAAGGCTTGATGGCCAGCTCATCGCTGCGCATGACATCGCCAATAAGATGGTAAGTATCCCAGACCTGCCTGCCGTAAGAATTATCCAGGTTTTCCAGGTCAAAACGGATATCTTCACCATCGATAAGTGCCGATATGGACTCATCCCAATCGAGTGACTGCGATTCATTTGATTTTGAAAATGTTGTGTTCATGTATCAGCTCCTTACCAGCGGCGATCGTTATCCTGGCCCAAAACAGGCTTGAGTCGGGCAGCGATCGCTTCCCGGGCTCTGAAAATCCTGGATCTTACGGTTCCAATCGGGCACTCCATGGTTTGTGCAATTTCCTCGTAGCTCAAACCTTCTATTTCACGAAGAACAATAGCCGTACGCAAATCTTCAGGCAAATCCTCGATTGCCTTGTTGACTGTTAGGCCAATTTCCCGCGAAACCATACGTGATTCAGGTGTATCAATGTCTATAAGATTGTCAGACTGGGAAAAAGTTTCGCCTTCTTTTGTTTCAAAGGTGTCTGGCACCAGCATTTTTCGCTGGTTGGATGAAAGCCAGTTACGGGCCGTATTGATGGCAATGCGATAAAGCCAGGTATAAAAAGCGCTTTCCCCCCTGAATTGGGGCAAGGCACGATAGGCCTTGATGAAAGTTTCCTGGGCGATGTCTTCGACTTCGGCCTGGTTATTCAGCATACGCGAAAGCAGGCGCATTATTTTTCGCTGATATTTAAGCACCAGCAAGTCAAATGCCCGTTTATCGCCTTTCTGCACACGGGCTACGAGTTCTGCATCGACGTCACGATCACTCATGGCGCCTCCTGTTGAAGGGTCCGGTTCCAGCGCATGGCGTGGCAAAGGACCCTGAGTTTACGCCAGTCTGTCTTACCAACGGTAAATGGCCAAATGGTGATCAGTTTTCCTGACATTTGATTATTAAATGGGTTTTCAAGATGCAAGGTAAGCCAGAAAGGCCCCTGCCAGAATTGTCGCAAGATCAGGCGTTGATGTACACCATTGCCGGTAAGCTCCCATGGCTGGGATACATTGACCTTGAGAAGGGATGGGTTGGATCGGGAAGGCTGGGCGTAAGCCAGAAAAATGGCAGCAAGGGCAAGTGCCAATGAAAAGCCGGCAAGGCATGCAACCGCCACAAATAACATGCATGCCTTGCCATAATATTCAAACCTGCCTGGCCGGATTTCAAGTGAAACCGACCAATGAAGATTCAAGTGGGATGATGACAAATCAAACCCGTTTCACGACCATTGAACCGTTTGTACCACCAAAACCAAACGAGTTGGACAGTGCATATTCTATTTTCATCTCACGGGCCTGGTTGGCGCAATAATCAAGGTCACAAGCAGGATCCTGATTGAAAATATTAATGGTTGGAGGGGAAATCTGATGATGAACCGCCAGCGTCGTGAATACGGCCTCGATACCACCCGCCGCACCCAGCAAATGCCCGGTCATGGACTTGGTGGAGTTGACCACGGTTTTATAGGCGTGATCTCCCAGGGCCAGTTTAAGAGCGTTGGTTTCGTTTTGGTCACCCAAGGGTGTTGATGTACCGTGTGCATTCACATAATTAACCTGATCAGGGTTGATTTGTGCATTTTTCAAGGCATTCAGGATACCACGACGGGGACCGTCGCTGTCTGGAGCCGTAATGTGGTGTGCATCGGAACTCATGCCATAGCCGGTAAATTCGCCATAGATGCGAGCGCCACGCTTTTTGGCATGCTCATATTCTTCAAGCACCAGTACCCCAGCACCCTCACCCAATACAAAACCGTCACGATCAGCGTCCCAAGGACGTGAAGCAGTTTCAGGATCATCATTGCGGGTCGAAAGCGCACGCATGGCGGCAAAACCACCAATACCCAACGGAGAAACGGTTGCCTCGGCACCACCTGCAATCATGACATCGGCATCACCGTATTCAATCAGGCGAGCTGCATCACCAATGGAGTGCAGGCCGGTTGTACAAGCCGAAACCACTGCATAGCTGGGGCCTTTCAGGCCAAGCATGATAGTAAGATGACCGGAAATAAGGTTAATCAGCGAAGCGGGAACAAAGAAAGGAGAAATACGACGCGGACCTTTGGCCAGATATTCGGTTTGGGTTTCTTCAATACGATGAAGGCCACCAATGCCCGAACTGACAATCACACCGATCCGTTCGGCATTTTCTTCAGTAATTTCAAGACCGGAATCACGCCAGGCGTCAATACTGGCAGCAATGCCATAATGGATGAACGTATCCATTTGCTTGCCTTCTTTGGCGGACATGTATTTGGTCAGGTCAAAATCCCTGACTTCACCGGCAATCTGTGAATTGAACCCTGAGGCGTCAAACCGGGTTATACGACCAATTCCGGAACGTCCGTTGATAATATTATCCCAGGCTGTATCTATTGAATTTCCTACCGGGGAAACAATACCCAAGCCAGTAATTACGACACGTCTTTTCACAGAAGACTCCTACCTTAATTGTATTTAAATGAATGGAATGATTGCCTTGGCATATTGCCATAAACAAAAAAACGCTTGGGAAAAGCAAAATGCAATATAGCCTGAAAATTGACCAGACTACCGACACAACGCTTTCCCAAGCGCTTTTGCATCAACCGGCCATTGACCAGAAAAGGGTCAATGGCTGGAACGGCTACATTAAGCTTTATTCTTGTTGATATAATCAACAGCTTGCTGAACGGTAGTGATTTTTTCTGCTTCTTCGTCAGGAATCTCTGTCTCGAATTCATCTTCCAGAGCCATTACCAGCTCAACCATATCCAGTGAATCGGCACCTAGGTCGTCAAGAAAAGAAGACTCGTTTTTGATTTCAGCTTCATTAACGCCAAGCTGTTCTGCGACAATCTTCTTGACGCGTTGTTCGATGCTATCCATTTAACTCTCCAAAGGGAATGAATCCCGCGAATTATAGCCAACTGCTTATAAAATGCAAAAGGCTGTTGTGACAAAAAAAAATTATTTTAGCAAATAAGCATTAAAAAACTTATAAAACCAAAATACCATCTAAAAAGTTAAAATGCGTGTACTGCTAACTGTGCATTTTATTAAAAATTAATCTTTTTTCTTTAAAAAAAGACAAACGGGGCAAATTAATTCTTTGTATTGCCCCTGAACGTGCCGTAAAAACAGCACTATTGCATATACATTCCGCCATTTACATGCAAGGTTGTACCGGTAATATATGCAGCAGCGGGACTGGCCAGAAACGCAACGGCATTGGCAACATCTTCAGGCTGGCCAAGGCGGCCCAATGGAATTTGTCCGAGCAATGCCGAGGTTTGAGCCTCGCCCAATGCACGGGTCATATCAGTATCGATAAAGCCGGGCGCCACGCAGTTGACGGTAATATTGCGACTGCCAAGCTCACGGGCCAGCGCCCTGCTCATGCCTGCCACGCCAGCTTTGGCAGCGGCATAATTCGCCTGACCGGGATTACCGCTTGAACCAACTACCGAAGTCACGTTAATGATACGGCCGGAACGCGCTTTCATCATGACCTTGAGAACACCCCGTGACATGCGGAAAACCGAACCCAGATTGGTATCCATAACGGCAGACCAGTCATCATCTTTCATGCGCATGGCCAGGCCATCACGCGTAATGCCCGCATTATTCACCAGGATATGGGGAGCACCTTCTTTGGCCAACTCGGCCAGCAAAGCATCACAGGAAGCGGCATCAGTCACATCAAGCACAACGCCCTTGCCGCCAAAAGCGGCTAAATCGGCACTAATGCCTTGCGCACCGGCTTCTGAAGTTGCCGTGCCAATCACAGTGGCACCACGTTTGGCCAGCTCAAGCGCAATGGCCTTGCCCAGTCCACGTGTTGCACCAGTAACAAGGGCAACCTGACCACTCAACTCTTTTACTTCAGACATTTTCTCTTCCTTATCCCTTCAAGGTTTCCAGGGCGGCCTGCATGGACGCAGGATCATAAATGGATATTCCGGTCATTTCAGGCTCGATTCGCTTAACCAGGCCACTTAACACTTTGCCGGGACCACACTCGACAACATGGGTAACACCCTGCTGCTTCATGGCGCGGATGGTTTCAACCCAACGCACCGGATGCCAGGCCTGGCGCACCAGCGCATCACGAATGGCTTCAGGTGTTGTAGCCACAGCCACATCAACGTTATTGATGACATCAACAGAAGGCATCGCAATTGTAATAGCGGAGAGGGCTTTTTCCAAAACATCAGCAGCAGGCTTAAGCAGGCTGGAATGAAAAGGAGCGGAAACCGGCAATGGCAGGGCACGCTTGGCACCGGCCTGCTTGGCCAGGTCACAGGCCCGCTCTACCGCCGCCTTGTGTCCGGCAATCACAACCTGGGCAGGTGCATTGAAATTAACCGCTTCCACCACTTCAGACTGGGCCGCATCAGCACAAACCTTGCGTACGGTATCGTCATCCAGTCCAAGGATGGCAGCCATCCCGCCTGTACCTACCGGCACGGCAGCCTGCATGGCATCGGCCCGCACCCTGACCAGACGCACGGCATCCTCAAGCGAGAAAGAGCCTGCAGCAGCCAGTGCCGAGTACTCACCAAGGCTATGGCCGGCCATTAAAGCCGCCTGTGGACCACCGGCTTGCACGTAAGCCTGGTACATGGAATAACTGGCCGCCAACATGACAGGCTGGGTGTTAGTGGTTAAATTAAGTTGTTCGGCCGGCCCTTCGGCAATCAGCGCAGCCAGGTCCTGGTCTAGCGCGGCACTCGCCCGTTCAATAACTTGCGTTACGACCTGATTGTCGGCCCAGCTATTGAGCATGCCTACGGTTTGCGAACCTTGGCCCGGAAATACAAAAGCAATTTTCATTTAGGTTTGTCTCTTAAGATGTGTTTACAGGCGCACCAAGGCAGAACCCCAGGTGAAGCCCCCACCAACGCCCTGCATCAGCACGCAATCGCCTGCTTTCAGACGACCGTCCTTGCGGGCAGTATCAAAAGCCAAGGGCACACTGGCTGCCGACGTATTAGCGTGTTCGGAAACGGTGACCACGATTTTTTCGGCCGGCAGGCCCAGTTTGCGGCCCAGATAATTAATGATACGGATATTGGCCTGATGAGGCACCATCCAGTCGATGGCATCCAGGCTGACACCCGCTTTTTCACAAACCTGATGAGCGGATTTTTCCAGTACGGTCACCGCCTGCTTGAAAACAGCCTGGCCATCCATGCGCAGGAACGGATCACCGGTTACCACCCCGTTTTCGATTCGTCCGGGTGTATTCAGGATTGTATTCAGTGAACCATCCGCATTCAGCTGTGTCGCCAGAATACCGGGGCCTTCAGAAGCTTGCAGCACCATTGCACCGGCACCATCGCCAAACAGCACACAAGTACCGCGATCATCCCAATCTAAAATACGGGAAAAGGTTTCGGCACCGATCACCAGGGCACATTTCGCATTATTGGCCTTGATGAAGCTGTCTGCCGTTGCCAACGCATAAACAAAACCGCTACATACAGCCTGCACATCGAAAGCGGCCCCACCCTTGATACCCAAACGGGACTGTACGAGACATGCCGTGCTTGGAAAAATGAAATCGGGTGTGGAAGTGGCAACGATAATCAGGTCTATGTCGGCCGCATCAATCCCGGCATCCTCAATGGCACGCTGCGCGGCAATGAGAGCCAGATCACTGGTTTTTTGATTGTCGCTGGCCAGATGACGCTGACGGATACCTGTCCGGGTCATGATCCACTCATCGGAGGTCTCTATGCCCTTTTCCGCCAACTTGGCTGCCAACTGGTCGTTAGTAACACAGTTTTCGGGCAAATAACTGCCCGAACCTATAATTTTTGCAAAACTCATGACCAACTCCTTGGGCCATGCCTGAATTTAAGGAGCAGGCACAGCGTTTTATATTTTTTATTTCTGTCCGATGGTACTTTCAGCATTATCCCGGTCTATTCTTTGCGTCATCTGGGTGACTGCCATGGCGGTTTTTTCAAGCAACCCCCTGACTACCGCACCACGGGCGCGCTCAATAGCCTTTGTATAGGCAAAAACATCAGCAGAACCGTGACTTTTGAAGACAATACCGCGCAAGCCCAACAGGGCTGCACCATTATAATTGCGATTATCCACACGATCACGAAAACTGTTAAGTACCGGCCGGGCAACCAGACCTGCTGCCATTGTAAGATAGTTTCGGGTAAATTCCTGCTTCAACATGGTACCAATCATTTTCGCCAGGCCTTCGAGCGACTTGAGGACCACATTGCCCACAAAGCCGTCACAGACCACGATATTGCTGGTCCCCTTGAAAATATCATCGCCCTCAACGTTGCCATAGAAATTCAGCCCACTGCGTTGCAGCAGTACCGATGCTTCCTTGACAACCTCATTGCCTTTGATAGCTTCTTCACCGATATTAAGCAGGCCAACGGTTGGGTTCTGGATATTATCGATTGCCTCACAGAGTGCCACACCCATAATCGCGAATTCGAGCAAGTGCTTGGCAGTGCAATCAACATTGGCGCCCAAATCCAGCATGGTGGTGGCACCACCTTTCTGGTTGGGGATGGCGGTGGCAATCGCAGGCCGGTCTATGCCTTCCATGGTTTTCAGCACATAACGTGAGATAGCCATTAAAGCACCGGTATTACCTGCAGAAACAAGCGCATCCGCCCTTTTCTCTTTGACCAGGTTGACACCAACCCGCATGGAGGAATCTTTTTTACGACGCAAAGCGACCTCTACCGGATCATCCATTGCCACCACTTCAGAAGCGGGGACAATTTCAAAACGGCTGAGGTCGCCTGGATTTGCTTGCCTGAGAGCCTGTTCTATTTGTTCAGGAACGCCAGTTAACAGAAAATGCGTGTCAGCATACTGCCGTGCAATTTGCACAGCAGCAGGAACAGTCACGGGCAGGCCGACATCACCGCCCATGCAATCTATAGCAATACGTACCACGATAGTAATAAACAGGCCACGCCCAACAAGGGCGCGGCCATATTCTCAACTTAACCGATTATTCGTCGTTTTTTGTTTTCAGAACTTTACGGCCACGATAGATACCGTTAGGACTGATGTGGTGACGCAGGTGCAATTCGCCCGTTGTTGACTCGATTGCTGTAGCAGGTGATGTCAAAGAATCGTGTGAACGGCGCATATTGCGTCGTGAAGGTGACTTTTTGTTTTGTTGAACAGCCATGATGACTCCAAAAAATGTTGTATTAAATAAGGTAATACAAACTAAAAACTATAAACTGTTAAAAATTACCGCTTTTTAAGCTGCTCCAGCACCGCAAATGGCGAAGAAGGCTTTTCGAGCTCATCTTCAGGCAGCGTCGCTTGTACAGGACAGCTCTCGTGCCGTGGCACGTAGGGCAGGCTTAATATTAAATCGTCCTCTACCAAATCAAGCACACTCATGTGCCGGGAAGAAAGGATTTTCTCATCCAGAGATCCCTCTTCTTCATCAGATTCGGACAAATCACTGTGAAGGTCGGCCTCGGAAGTAACCAATTCCAGTACCGATTCATTATTTACGTCAAACTTGAATAAACCAAGGCAACGCTGACAGACAAGCTGCGGACTGGCTTTCACATGCAAACGCAACAAACGCTTGCCACGCGGACCCTGCTCACCTTTCAGTGACCAGACAACCATGCCGCTTTCATCTGTCAATTGCTCAGGCAAATCCTGTGTAAGCCTTAAAAAAACACCCAAGGGTGTCTTGCCGTTTACTTCCCCGGCACGGCGCACAAAATCAAGGGAATCAATAAAAAGACCCTTACCCGAACCCGCCTGGTTTTTTTCCACCTGGCTTTTTTCTGCTAGGCTTTCAACTTGGCTTTTTCCAGCTAGGCTTTTTTCATTACTCATGTCCCTGCCTGTTCCTTATTCCCTGCATTTCTTTACTCAAGGTTTGCACAAACATCGGAAAACATAGGATAATAACCCGTTATTTATCATTTGGTCAAATAAAACAATGACAAACCACGCATCCCGTCTTATTCTTGCGTCATCTTCCCGTTATAGAAAAGAAATGCTGGAAAGATTCCGCCTGCCGTTTACCGCGATTTCTCCGGACATTGACGAAACCCCACAACCAGGCGAAACACCCGCCCAACTGGCCTTGCGACTTTCTATTGAAAAAGCGCAGGCGGTTGCGGCAAACAACCCGGACAGTATCATTATTGGCTCGGACCAGGTGGCTACGCTGGATGGCTCGCCAATTGGCAAACCCGGCAACTTCGACGCCGCAAAAAAACAGCTGCAGCAACTATCTGGCCATTGCGTGGAATTTCATAGCGCACTGGCCGTTACCAACGGCATCAGGACAGAATCGGCTGACATTATAACGCGCTGTTATTTCAGAGAACTGAGTAATGCTGAAATTGTACATTATCTTGAAACCGAAAAACCCTTTGATACCGCCGGCAGCGCAAAAGCAGAGGGCCTGGGCATCACGCTAATGGACAAAATGGAAAGCGACGACCCCACATCCATCATTGGCCTGCCCTTGATTACCCTGGCCAGAATGCTCCGCTCGTTCGGCATCAATCCAACCCTGTCCGCCCAGGAAAACCCGCACCATGCCTAAGACCTTACACCTGATACCCGTAGGCCTTGGAGACGCCCCGACCTCTTCATGGCTACCTGCCGATACCCAGGCCCTGGCTTGCCGCCTGACCTGCTACATAGCCGAAAACGCCAAAACCGCCCGCGCCTTCCTGAAACTGGTTGGCACCCAAACCCCCTTGCAGGAAATTACCATTCACACCCTTGGCGCCAAAACAAAGCCCGAAGAAATCAAGCAATGGCTGAGTGAGGCTGGCCCCGAAGGCGAAATTGGCCTGGTATCCGAGGCTGGTTGCCCGGCAGTTGCCGATCCCGGCGCCAGGGTTGTCATGGCCGCCCACAAAATGGGCATTCGCGTGATCCCGTGGGTAGGCCCTTCCTCTATTTTACTGGGCTTAATGGCCAGCGGCCTTGACGGACAACGCTTTACTTTTCATGGCTATGCCCCAGTCAACCCCGCTGAACGAGGCAAGCAACTGAAAGCCTGGGAAAACGAATCGGCCAAATTAAAACAAACCCAGTTATTTATCGAAACCCCCTATCGCAATGCGGCCATGTTCGAATCTTTGCTGAACGCACTGCGGCCCGACACCCGCCTGTGCATCGCACGCTCTGTTACCACGCAAGAAGAATGGATCAAGACCAAAACCATTGCCCAATGGAAAGCCGGCCAAGCCCCCGATCTGGATAAAAAACCCACGCTTTTCCTGTTCCTGGCCGGTTAATCATCTTCCTGCATAGACAGATCCATCAGGATTGCAGCTGTTTGAATATCGGGCAGGCCATCATAACGTTGCGGGCGGTAATGCATCTGGAACGCCCGCAACACCCGGCCAGTTGACGCTTGTGCATCAGGCCCGAATTCCACCTCATAGCCAATATGCCGCAACTTTTCCTGGAACCACAATAAGTTTGGCAATCCCTCAGCAGCAAAGCGGGCCTCGTATTGCCTGACACGGTTCTCATCATACCAGCGCCCTATACCCTGCTTTGCCAGTGCCTCCCAAGGAAACAGGGGGCCAGGATCAATTTTACGCTGCGGCGCAATGTCGCTATGACCCACGATATGTTTTGCCTTGATGCCATGCCGCCGGGCCAGGTCGCGCAACAATGTAGCCAGCAAACTTATCTGCCCGGGTGAATAAGCATCCCACTGCGTTTGCCGCTCATCCAATGGTCCCAGATTGACCACTTCAATGCCAATAGACATGGCATTGAGGCTCTTATAACCATACCACTGGCTGACGCCGGCATGCCAGGCCCTGCGGTTTTCATCAACCAAGCGGTACAAAACCGGTGTTTTACCAGCTGTTAACAAATAATGGGCACTGACCTTGTCCTGGGTAAGCAGCCGTAATGAATCAGCATTGTTTTCAGAGGTGTAATGCAAAACAATAAACCGTACCCGACTGTCTTGCGCTGCTGAGGCAAATGACTCATCCACCACATATTCAGGCCGGGAACAGGCCAGTAACAGCAGCAGGCCAAACCCACCCGTTAACAGACGCAACAATCTGCCATTAAAACCGGCTAAATCAAGGCTGGGCAAACGGTTTCGCAACATGACAAATCCTTTAGTGCCGGCAACTTTGCTTTAGCTATTATGCCGGCCAGAGCCAGACGCACTGCCAACCGAATCAACAATAGACCGCACCTTGCGACGCACCAAAAGCGCATTCACTACCCGCCACAGCAGCAAAAAAAACATAACCAGCGTAAAAACGATTGGCGGCACCAGGCTTTGCCCTTCTTCAAGCATTTTCCAGAAATGAATAATAACCAATACACCCACCAGATAAACGGCACGGTGCAGCCGTTGCCAGTTACGTCCTAATTTGCGAATGGATGCTTGCCGTGAAGTAGCCGCCAGTACACACATGATGGCAAAAGCCAACATACCTAGCAAAATGTACGGCCGATCGGCCAGATCCTGGAACATGAACGTAAAACTAAGCTTGCGGTCCTGCCAGAGCCAGGTAACCATATGCAAAAAAGCATAAAAGAAAGCATATAGGCCCAGCATTCTGCGCCAGCGCAGCAATGCCGGCTGCCCCAGAATTTGCCGGATGGGCGTAATGGCCAGCGTAAGGCACAGCATGCCCAAGGCCCACTGTCCGCTGGAGCGGGCAAAAAAAACGGCTGGCTCGCCCGTCATGCCACCGATACTATCCAAATAAAACCAGCGAACCACCGGAAACAGGCCCAAAATAAAAACAAAGGGCTGGATTCGGTCCAGGCTTTCGGCTTTCCAGGTTTTCATCTCACTTCCCTCAAGGACTCAGGACAGAACCTGGTTTCGATTGGTTTTGCAATGCATTTGCAACAAGTTTGCAAGGCCGGCAACATCATCAACAATCCGGGTGGGCTTGCTTTCATTAAGCTCACGCAAGCTGTGTGCGCCATAGGTAACCGCAATGCTCTCGACGCCGGCATTATGCGCCATCAGGATATCATGGGAGGTATCACCGATCATGACCGTTTCTTCAGCAGGAACCATGAGGGTTTCCATAAGCTCATTGAGCATTTGGGGATGGGGTTTGCTAAATGTTTCATCAGCCGTGCGGGTAGCGGCAAAATAATGCCCCAGTTTTTTCTGCTCCAGTACCCTGTCAAGCCCCACCCTGCTTTTTCCGGTCGCCACGGCCAACGCAACACCATTATCACGAAGCTCTTCAAACAGGGTCGAAATACCGTCAAAAAGGCACAAATCCGGGTCACGGGTGAAATAATGAAACTTGTAGCGACGGACAAATTCAGGCAAGAGTTCGGCCGTCAGGGTTGGCACTACCTTATACAGGGCGCTTTCAAGCGACAGGCCAATAACCCACCTGGCCTGCGCAGCAGACGGAACCTCAAGCCCCAAGTCCCGGCAAGCCGACTGGATCGCCTGCACAATAGACTGGGTTGAATCAATCACCGTTCCATCCCAATCAAATACCACCAATGAATACCGCATATTATTTACCAACCTATAAAAATTATATCTGCTGTGCTTCAAGCTTTTTCAGGACATGCAGGCAAGCTGCAGGCAACGGCGCCTCAAACTCCATGATTTCACCACTGATGGGATGAGGCACCTGAAGGCGGTGCGCATGCAAAAACATGCGATTGAAACCCTGCCGGGCAAAATACTCGCGAACCTCGTCCTTGCCATATTTTTCATCACCAACAATCGGGAAACCGCTGGATGCAAGATGCACCCTGATCTGGTGAGTACGCCCGGTTCGCAGCTCAGCCCCTACCAAAGTATATTTACCGAACCGTTGCACGCACGTGACAATCGTATGCGCAAAGCGCCCTTCTTTATCCACCCGAACCCGGCGTTCTCCGTCTGGCGTAAGATATTTGGTCAAGGGTAATTTTACATGCTGCCGATCATTGACCCAATCGCCGCACACCAGGGCAAGGTACTGCTTGCGCCCTTTCGACTCTCGCATGATTTCATGCAAGGCAACCAGGGCCGTGCGCTTTTTGGCAATCATCAGCAACCCCGAGGTTTCCTTGTCGAGGCGGTGCGCCAATTCCAGAAAGCGGGCTTCAGGACGGGCTGAACGCAACTGTTCGATCACCCCGAATGATACCCCGCTACCCCCATGCACCGCCACACCAGCAGGCTTGTCAATAACCAGCAAGGCATCATCTTCATAAACCACGGGGAACTCTGCCCCCGGTACTTTACGTGGCGCATCAGGCTCGGCCGTACGCAAGGGCGGGATACGCACCTGGTCACCCACTTGCAAGCGGTACTCGGCCTGGACCCGGCCTTTGTTAACCCTGACCTGTCCACTGCGAATCGCCTTGTAAAGATGGCTTTTGGGCACTCCTTTGCACACCCGGATCAGGAAATTATCGATGCGCTGATCCTCAGAATCGACATCAATCTTGACCACTCTTACAGAAAAAGATGAATTATTATCAGAAGTTTGTTTCCACATACACAAAAGAGCTCTATAATTCCCTCACCATATGAAGAATGGCGTGGGAAGGTTTGGCGTAGAGAAGCAAAAAAAATGCTGTTTCCGCCAAATCGTTAAAATCACATTGTACTGCTACTATCAAACAGCCGTACCTGTATTTCTCACCCGCTTCAGAGTTACTGGTCACCAAACGGGCAACGCTCACTGTTTTGTTGTCAATGCGGCAGGAAAATCATCTGCCCACAAAAAAGCCTCTTGGCCCGTTTGCTGTACGAATGAATGAATAAAAAACGCCTAATTTTTATTCCAGACTGGCATTGTCTAGGCGCCGTCTGGCATATACACAGAAGTTAATAAAAAATTGAATTTATCAATAAATATCAATTATCTGCAGACTGGGTCCTGTCCTGATTCAAACCAAGGAACCGCACCTGTCAAACAAGCGTATACATGCGCGGGTAACCCGCGCGCGTTCATTTTGCCCTTTCATTCGCACCCAAGTAGCTCTGTGGTTAATGCATACGATGTCCGTTGCATTAGTTAAACGGAGAATACCTTAAATGAAACGCATGTTATTTAATGCGACGCACCAAGAAGAACTACGCGTCGCGATTGTAGATGGGCAAAAACTTATCGACATCGACATCGAAACGGCAGGCCGGGAGCAACGCAAAGGCAGCATTTACAAAGCCGTGATCACCCGAATCGAGCCCGGACTTGAGGCCTGCTTTGTCAACTATGGCCATGACCGTCACGGTTTCCTGCCATTCAAGGAAGTAGCCCGCAGCTACTTCAAGGAAGGCGTCGATGTCCGGGGCGCCCGGATTCAAGATGCGCTAAGCGAAGGCCAGGAACTCATCATCCAGGTTGAAAAAGAAGAGCGCGGCAACAAAGGGGCCGCCCTGACCACCTTTATTTCACTGGCTGGCCGTTATCTGGTTTTAATGCCCAACAACCCTCGTGGTGGTGGCGTTTCACGCCGCATTGAAGGTGAAGAGCGCCAGGAACTGCGCGAAGCCATGGACCAGCTTGACCTGCCAGCCGGCATGAGCATGATCGCCCGCACCGCCGGTATTGGCCGCTCCGTTCCTGAATTGGAATGGGACCTGAAATACCTGCTGCAACTGTGGAATGCCATTGATTCAGCCGCCAAAGAATATCCCGCACCCGTCCTGATTTACCAGGAATCCAGCCTGGTCATCCGCGCCATCCGTGACTATTTCTCGCCCGACATCAGCGAAATCCTCATCGACACCGATGCGATTACCGAACAGGCTGTCGCCTTCATGAAAGACGTCATGCCCGATAACGTGAACCGCGTCAAGCGCTACCGTGACGATATCCCCCTGTTCTCCCGCTTCCAGATCGAGCACCAGATCGAAACCGCCTACTCCCGTACGGTTCAGCTGCCATCCGGTGGCGCGATTGTGATCGACCATACCGAAGCCCTGGTGGCCATCGACGTCAACTCAGCACGCTCCACACGCGGCACCGACATCGAGGAAACCGCACTGCGCACCAACCTTGAAGCCGCTGAAGAAGCCGCCCGCCAGCTACGCCTGCGCGACCTGGGTGGCTTGATCGTTATCGATTTCATCGATATGGAAGACAGCAAAAACCAGCGTGCGATTGAACAGAAACTGCGTGACGCCCTGCACTTTGACCGTGCACGTGTCCAAATGGGCAAAATCTCGCGTTTTGGCCTTATGGAACTGTCACGCCAGCGCCTGCGCCCCTCGCTTAACGAAGGCTCACACATTACCTGCCCGCGCTGTAACGGCACGGGCGTTATCCGTGACGTTGAATCCAGTGCCCTGAACATCCTGCGCCTGCTGCAGGAAGAAGCCATGAAAGACAACACGGCGGCCCTGCATGTACAGTTGCCCGTAGAAGTGGCCACTTACCTGATGAATGAAAAGCGGTCCGACATTGTCAAAATGGAATCCCGCCTTAAAATCAACGTGGTACTTATTCCCAACAAGCATCTGGAAACTCCTCATCATCATATCGAACGCATTCGTTATGATGACAATCGCCTTGATGAACCCAAAACCAGCATTGATCTGATTGAACAGCCCAGCACCATCGTGACCTGGGAGTCCAGTACTGAAAAAGCGGTTCAGAACGAACGCCCCGAAGCCCTGGTCAAGAGCATTTCCCGTGACCAGCCCGCCCCCGTCGTTCCTGCCCCCAAAACAGAACCATTGACCACGCCGCAACCCGGCTTGTTCAAGCGCCTGCTCAGCTGGTTTGCCGGAGAAAAAGCCGCTGCCCCTGAAACCGAAGTGCAACAGGAAGAAAAACCACGTCAGGCAAACCGTGCAAAAACCGGCCAGCGTAACGAACGCGGCACCGGCCGCAACCGCCGTGGCACTGAAAAACGACCAGAAACAACGACTGAGACCGACGAGGAAAAACGTCGTAATCCGCGTACAGCCAAACCCCGTGCCCAGGATAATCGCAACAAAGAACGCGAAGCCAAAGCTGCGCCAATAGAGGCCGTTACCGACACCGATGCTACCCAGTCTGCCGAAGATAGCGGTTCACGTTCACGCAGTCGTCGCAGCCGCCCCCGCAACCGCCGGGAAAACACGGCCGATAGCAATGAACAGAACCTGATCCAGGAAAATGGCAATATTGAAAACGCTTCCGCTGAAGCACCGGCCAAACAACGCCCTGCGCGCGTCAAAGCCGAACCGGATACCGCACAGGAAACAGGCGACACAAGTGCCAAAACCGTGACAACTGCAGTGGTAGCCACTATGGCAACCCTGCCCGCTACCGAAGTGGCAGAAGATCTTGCCAATGAAGACCAGGCGGAAGGCACAGTCGCATTCGATGAGGAAACCGGTGAAGCCCTGGATCCGAACAAACGTCGCCGCCCACGCCGCCGCAGCCGTCGCACACGCCGTCCGGCCGATGAACAAGGAACCACAGAAAGCACATCAGGACCCGCTGCCTTTGTGCCCAACGAGGTTCTGCTGGCTGAAGCAAACAACCTGACTCAAGCTGCAGCAGAAGCCGCTACAAGCCCCAAAGCTGAAGAAGCACAGGACAAAACGGTTACAGCAGAAACAGCGACTCAGGTAACCCCTGCCGTTGCCATTGAAGCAGAAGCGCCTGCCCAGCAGGCAGAACCGGTTGCCATCGCACCGGCTATTGAGGCAGAGTCCGCAACATCCACCGCATTGGAACCGGCACCCGCTGTCAAGGCAGAGGTAGTTGAAACTGTTACAGCCGAGCCGGCACCTGTCACGACCGATGTAGCAGCCACAGCCAGTGAGCAGCCTGCCGAATCGGCCGAAAGCAGCCTCTCCAGCACTGTTGCTGCAGTCGCAGAGACCGTAGCAATAAGCGATGCGGTTTCTCAGCCTGCGCCCGCAGAAGTACCCCCTGCCGAAAGCACTGAAAGTGCATCGGTAACCGTCGTGGAAACAAGCACTGAAACTGAAGCAAGCCCTGCAGTTGTTGCTGAAAACGAAACAGTAACCGACACCGCTACGAGCACCGCTATTGAATTCGTGGCGCCGGCAGCTACTGCCAATGCTCCCGCTTCAATCAAGGAAATTGCCTCCAGCACCGGCATGCAGTGGATTGAAACCAAAGCAAGCCTGGTACAGCAAGTGGAACAGCCCCAACCCAAACTGGGACGTACCCGCAAAACTGCACATAAAATAGAAGAAGCACCTTTGGAAATCGTGGAAACCAAAAAATAAGTTTCCCTAGATGTTCAATTGCATGAAAAAGCCCCTGGAATTAAATTTCCAGGGGCTTTTTTCTGTGTGCCTTCAGGCTTTACTGCCCGCTTCATACGGGCAGCACCAGAAACCTATTAATCCAGCGTAATATTACCTGCCTTGATCACTTTGGCCCAATCTTCACGCTCTTTGTCAGAGTAAGCCTTGAACGCCTCTGCCGTCATGGGCATAGCTTCAATACCCATGGCGTTAACCTTCTTGAGTACTTCCGGATCTGCAAGAGTGGCCAACAAATCAGCAGACACCTTATCAACCACTTCCTGCGGCAAACCGGCAGGGCCAACCAGACCTTGCCATGCATAGGCCACAAAATCATTCACACCCGCTTCTTGCATGGTAGGAATATCAGGCAACACATTAGACAAGCGCTCGGGTACCGCCACAGCCAGTACACGCACCTTACCGGCCTGGATATTAGGCAAACCAGAGCCCAGGTCGGCAAACATCAAATCTACCCGCCCACCAATCAAATCTTGTAATGCCGGTGCAGCGCCCCTGTATGGAACATGCAGGATATCCGTATTGGTCAGCTGTTTGAAGCGCTCTAGCGCCAAGTGGTGCGGAGAACCGGCGCCAGCCGAACTGGCCGACATTTTACCGGGTTCCTTGCGGGCCGCCTCGAGCAAGTCTTCCAGTTTCTGGTAAGGGGAATTGGCTGGAACGGCCAATACCAGCGGAAAACGGGCCAGGCCACCCAGATAGGTAAATTTGGCAGGATCGTAAGTTAATTGCTTGTACAGCGATGGGTTGAACGCCAAAGTACCTGAGTCTGCAGTACCCAAAACATAACCGTTAGGATCAGCGTTGGCGACTGCCGTTGCACCAATACTGGTACCGCCACCGGGACGGTTTTCAATCACTAGCGGCTTGCCCAGATGCTTTTCAAGATTCATGGCAACCGTACGGGCAATTACATCGGTACCACCCCCGGCCGGATAGGGTACCACCCAGCGAATGGGCTGTTCAGGCCAGGCCGCCTGAGCGCCCCCTGAAACCCCCAACGCCGCTACCAGCAACAACTTGTTAATTGACTTGATCATGGTTTTATCTCCTTCCAGTTACTATGCTTGCGTTACCTGCCTCAGTATTTCAGGTACGCAATCAGATTAAAATAAATGCTTAAACACTGCAAACACCAAAGGGCAAGGCACTTTCATGCCTTACCCCGGTACAAACCAAAAGCTAAAAACAACTAGTTTTCAAACGTGGCCGCATCATTAACGAGACGACAGATTTTTTCTGCATCTGCAATTTCATTGCTTAACAACAAAACCAGCTTGGTCAGGAACAGGCTGCGTTTTTCCTCGGGCAATTTGTCAATCGCAAATGACAGGCTATCGTAGACCTTCTCAAGGCTCTGGACATCAATACTCATTTTTCATTACTCCTCAGGCAGATTTTTTAATGAATTTCTGGAACGCATTTTCCAGGGTGCCCGGCACATATTGTTTCCAGCGGCCACAAATATGATGATCGGGACGAACCAGATAAACCTGGCCCTGGCTCGCGCCATAACGAGTTTGCAACAACCCGGCATCTACCTTGAAGGTTTTGTCAGCACCGGCAGTTGCCGTATTTTCAGAGGATAAAACAATCAGTTTGACCGGCACACCCTGGCTCTTGAGATCATCGACTTCTTTTTGCAATGACCCGGGCAGGCTTGCCTCGTTGCCAAAACAGACAATATTGAAATCCAGGCCAAACTCGTCATAAAGATACTGCTGGCCAGATAAATGGAGGTTGGGCATCGGTGCGCCATTTTCCAGTTCATGCATCATGTCCTGGTTATCATCACCAATGCTGTTAAGTGGAGAAGAACGGTACACATGGGCACGGGAGGTTCTCCAGTGAAACAGCGGACGGACGAATTCATGCTTCAGGGAAAGGGATAGCGTGGCATCACGCAGCAAGCGGAAGCCATCGGTAGGTGGGGCCATGAAACGGGTGCTTTTGCCTGCCTCATCAATAATTTCCATGGCGGCACCCACACGGTCATTGGTATAGGAATTAAGCAAATACGATGAACCCCAGCCTTTAATCGTAGCGACCAGTTTCCAGCATAAATCCATCACATCCTGGAAACCGGTATTGGCACCACGCACGCCAAAAATCGGCAGCATGTGGGCAGAATCACCAGCGAACAGGATGCGGTTATGCACATACTCGGGCAATGTCAGGGCGCGGGCGGAATACACCGAATACCAGTCAAGCTCCCATTCCTTGCCTTCATAGCCCATCATTTTCAACTGGGCATTGACTGCCTTGGTAATATTTTGCAGGTCCAATGCCTCTTCATTGGAAATATGGGCCGGCAACTGGTAGTCAAAACGCCAGATATTATCGGGTTCCTTATGTAGCAAAATAGTATTGCCACGGTTCCAGTCGGGTGAAAAATAGGCCAGGCGCTCGGTCGGCAAAGGCAAGTCGATACGAATGTCCACAATCACGAAACGGCCTTCGTAGCTGTTGCCTTCCATGGTCAGGCCCATGCTTTGGCGCACGCTGGAACGGGCACCGTCAGCCGCAATCAGCCAGGGGGTTTTGTAAGAATACTCACCCTCGGGAGTATCCACCACCAGGGTCACTTCGTGCTCATCTTGCGAGAAAGAAGTTAAATGGTTGCCCCAGCGCAATTCAATCAGGGGTTGCTTGGCCGCCTCTTCAACCAAGTAGGTTTCCAGGTAGTTTTGCTGCAGGTTGTTCAAAGGCGGATAGCTGTCTTGGGGATCAACCGGATTTTCCATGCGGAAAACACGCTCGCCATGATAAAAAGAATTGCCACTGGTCCAGGACAAGGCCTTTTCCATGATACGGTCGGCCACACCGGCAACCTTGAGGATTTCCATTGAACGACGGGTATAAACCAGGCCACGGCTGCCTTCGGATACCTGTTGCTCTGACAGTAGCACGATATTTTTAATGCCATGTTTGGCCAGGATAAGCGAGGCAACCAGGCCGATGGGACCACCACCGACAATGGTCACAACACCATTGGACTGGGCAGGGTCAGCAGGAAAAACAGGCGGGTAAACCGTATACTCGTGATACAGGGACTTACGCGGAACAGTAACTGGCGTATGCATAGTGTCTCCAGGAATGGATATTCTAAAATTTATGTTTGAAAACCATGCAACACGAATTATTGGTTGCATTTGCAATTAATTTTAGTTGCAAACACAACTATTTTCAAGTTTTTTTTGATCTGCGCTAATTATTTTCCAGATTGTGCTGGATTTTATTCATTAAATTAATAAGATTTTGTTGTTCTTCCAATGACAAGGTCTTCATGGCAATCTCGTTTCGATGGGTAATCAGGGCAACAACTTCCTCATAAACCAGCCGGCCTTTTTCAGTCAGGGATAAATCAAATGCCCGGGCATCCTGCTTTTGCTGCCGCTTTTCAATCAGCCCTTTGCTGACCAGGGAAACTACCGCCCTGCTGCCCTGGCTTTTATCAAGGTTGGCTTTTTTGGCTACCTGAACCACCGACAGCATTTTATTAAAACCAATCACGGCAAGTACCCTGCCCTCGGCAAAAGAAATACTGGCATGCTTGATGTCGGCATAGTCTGCATGCTTGTCAATTAACTTTGCCAGAGAGTGCAATTTATAGGTTAGGGAATTTTCAAGATTGAATGAATTGGCTGACATTATATTTTGGACATGATGAATTAAATTGCCATCATTCTATCAGCCATTCTACGATTGTTACCACGCGGGAGCGTGGGAACGAGAAAGCGTAGGAACGAGAGCGGCAGGATCATGCCAGAATGGCACCACCCTGTCGCAGGGGAGTGTTTAGGCGGACAAGGCCTCGTTGGACTGACGGGTCAACAGGGCCACCAGGCGGGCCAGTTCTTCACGCAAGTCCTGGCGCTTGACCACCATATCCACCGCGCCTTTTTCTAGCAGGAATTCGGCACGCTGGAAGCCTTCAGGCAATTGCTCGCGAACGGTTTGTTCAATCACCCGCGGACCGGCAAAACCAATCAGTGCCTTGGGTTCGGCAATTACCACATCACCCATAAAGGCAAAGCTGGCCGATACGCCACCCATGGTCGGGTCTGTCAGCACACTGATAAAAGGCAGGCCTTCGGCGGAAAGCCGAGTGAGCATGGCATTGGTTTTGGCCATTTGCATCAGTGAAAACAGGCTTTCCTGCATACGGGCACCACCTGAAGCCGATACGCAAATGAATGGGGTACGGTTTTCGATAGCGGCCTGAACACCACGCACAAAACGCTCACCCACCACCGAACCCATTGAACCACCCATGAAGTTGAATTCAAAACAGGCAAGCGTAACCGGCAAGGACATGATAGCGCCACGAACCACGACCAAGGCATCACTTTCGCCGGTTTGCTTCACGGCTTCAGCCAGGCGCTCGGGGTATTTGCGACTATCCTTGAACTTCAAGGGGTCGGTTGAGCGAATGTTATCGCCAATTTCAACCCGCCCTTCTGCATCAAGCAAGGAGTCTATGCGTGCACGCGAATCCAGTCGCATATGATGTTCGCATTTGGGGCAAACATTCAGGGCCCGTACCAGATCTTCCTTATACAGGGCGGTTTCACAAGAGGGGCATTTGACCCATACACCCTCGGGAACACGCCGTGAACCCGAATCGGCCTTCTTGTTGATACGGGGGGGGAGAATTTTATCGAGCCAACTCATTATTTATCCTTGTTTTGAACCTTGTCCAGCGCTTCGCGTATGCCCTTAAGCCATGTGCTGGCTGAAGCAACGGCCACATCGGTTACCTGGTCTTCAGGTTTGCCGACAATAGCCTGTTCCATTGTTTCGATGATTTTACTGCCAATGACAACCGCATCAGCCACTTGGGCAATTTTGGCGGCACTTTCGGCATCACGGATACCAAAACCGACACCCACCGGAATTTTCACGTGTTTCTTGATATCCAGCACGCGTTGCTGCACATCTTTAACATCAAGCGCCCCCGAACCGGTCACGCCTCGCAGCGACACGTAATACACATAACCTTCAGCCACGTTAGCCACAGACTGGATACGGGCTTCGGTAGAAGTGGGTGCCAATAAAAAGATGGGAGAAATTCCCTTTTCTTTCAAAAGCACGGTAAATTCATCAAATTCCTCGGGCGGATAGTCTACCACCAATACGCCATCCACGCCCGCCGCACCTGCTTTTTCTGCAAAAACGCGGCGACCCATTGCTTCGATGGGGTTGGCATAACCCATTAATACCACAGGCGTTTCGTTATTGAGCTTACGAAACTCACTGACAATTTCCAGCACACTTGACAGGCCTACGCCCTTGGCAATCGCCCGCTCGGCAGCACGCTGGATGACCGGACCATCAGCCATGGGGTCGGAAAAAGGCACGCCCAGCTCGATCACATCAGCACCGGCTTTTACCAGGCTGTGCATTAATGCCAGCGTAGCTTCCGGACTAGGATCACCAGTGGTGATGTAGGGAATCAAGGCTGCGCGTTGCCCTGCCTTTGCAAATGCATTGTCTATTCTTTTCAAAGCCATTATTGTTTTCCTTTACAGCTCGATTCCGCTAAATTCAGCCACAGTATGCATATCCTTGTCACCACGGCCTGACAGGTTAACCAGAATAATCTTGTCAGCAGGCAGGGTTGGCGCAAGTCTGGCCGCATACGCCAGGGCATGGGATGACTCAAGTGCGGGAATAATACCTTCCAGGCGGCAACAGTCATGAAATGCCTGCAGTGCCTCGGCATCATCTGCGCTTTCATAGGAAACACGGCCAATCTCACTTAACCAGGCATGCTCGGGCCCTACGCCAGGGTAATCAAGACCTGCGGAAATAGAGTGGGTTTCCTGTACCTGGCCATCTGCATTTTGCATCACGAAAGTACGGTTTCCATGCAACACGCCTATCTGGCCAGAATTGATGGAAGCCGCATTACGTGGTGTATCCAGGCCCTCGCCGGCAGCCTCAACACCAACCAGCTTGACCTCTTCGTAGGGAATATAGGGATAGAAAATACCCATTGCATTAGAGCCACCACCCACGCATGCAACCACGTAATCAGGCTGGCGGCCTGCATCGGCAGGCATTTGCACCAGACATTCTTCACCAATGATTTTCTGAAAATCACGTACCATGGCCGGATAAGGATGAGGACCGGCTACCGTACCAATAATGTAAAAAGTGTTATCAATATTGGTAACCCAGTCGCGCATGGCTTCATTCAAGGCATCTTTAAGTGTTTTGGAGCCAGATTCTACCGGCACCACAGTAGCGCCCAGCAATTTCATACGATAAACATTCAGCGCCTGGCGACGAACGTCTTCAGCACCCATGTAAACCACGCACTCCAAGCCGTAACGGGCTGCCACGGTAGCCGTAGCCACACCGTGCTGGCCGGCGCCGGTTTCAGCAATAATACGGGTTTTGCCCATTTTACGGGCCAGAAGAATTTGGCCAATACAATTATTAATTTTATGTGCACCAGTATGGTTCAGGTCTTCACGCTTGAACCAGATCTGCGCACCACCAAGCTTGTCAGACCAACGCTTGGCATGATAAACGGGACTGGGACGACCCACAAAGTGGTCCAGCTCATAGTTATATTCAGCAACGAAGTCGGGGTCATTCTTGTATTTTTCGTAGGCTTCGTTCAGTTCCTTGATGGCATGCATTAATGTTTCGGCAACAAAAATACCACCAAACTGGCCAAAATGACCTTTTTCATCTGGGTAATTATAAGGTTTCAAAACGCCTCCTGCAGCGCATTCAATTATTTTATTTAACAGCCATTTTACTGGATTTAGCAGCGGGACGCAGACATTACCCCCGGGATTTCCAATAAGGCCTGTAAAGCCCGGGACAATTGGTCACCATTCTGGATCTCGATGGTAAAGTGCATGTGCGCCAAAGAACGCTTACTTTGCGTGTTGACGCCCACCACCTTGAGCTTGAGTTTGGAAAAAGCCTCCGAGACATCCCGCAGCAATCCATTGCGATCCTGGGCATGCACGGCAATATTTACCGGATATACCGCATCCTCGGTATTTCCCCAGGTAACGTCAATCACCCGCTCGGGATTTTTATGCTTCAAGACGGCAAATGCAGCGCAATCCTGTCGATGGATGGATACCCCCCGGCCACGGGTTACAAAGCCCTCGATGGCGTCAGGTGGTGCCGGATGGCAACAACGGGCCAACTGGGTCATAAGGGAATCAACCCCCACCACCAGCACACCGCTTTTGCCGGAATGACGGGAGTCGGTCTGGCGCGCCACCAGGATTTTGTCCTCGGTGCCAGCTTCAGATGACGGCTCGGCAAAAGCCGAGGCGATGGATCGCAAGCTGAACTCATCCTTGGACACCGCTACATAAAGGTCATCGGCGCGGGCAAAACCCAGTTTTTCGGCCAACTGTTCCTGATTGACTGCCGTCTTGCCCAGACGCTGCAATTCTTTCTCAACCTGCTCTTGTCCGCTGGTAATGCGTTTTTGCAATTCAATCGCATTAAACCACAGACGTACCTTGGCCCGGGCCCGTGGGCTGGCCAGATAGCCCAATTGCGGATTAAGCCAGTCACGGGAAGGGCCTCCCGATTTGGCTGCAATAATTTCTACCGTCTGGCCGGTTTTCAGCTTGGTGTTGAGCGCCACCATCTGTCCGTCAACTTTGGCACCCCGGCAGCGGTGCCCCAAGTCTGTATGCAGATGATAGGCAAAATCAACGGGCGTGCTATCTTCGGCCAGCTCTATCACCCTTGCCTGGGGTGTTAGTACGTAAATACGCTCATGCCTTTGATCTTTCATCTGCTGCAGCTGTTCGCCGGTTTTCTGCAATTCGGCTTTTTTAAGGGCCAGCTCTGGCTGATTTGCACTATTTTCTTCGGTGGCTTTCTTTTCTTCTTTTTCGGTAAGGCCCACCTCTTTGCGCCATGAGAGCAACTGGCGCATCCAGGAAACCTGGCGGTCATACAGGCTGGAAGCGGCCACCTGACCGCCTTTTACTCCGGCCTCTTTGTAGCGCCAATGCGCCGCCATGCCATACTCGGCAAACTGGTGCATTTGCATGGTACGAATCTGGACTTCAAAAGCGCGGCCGTCATCACCCATGACCACCGTGTGAAGCGAACGGTAACCGTTGGGTTTGGGATTGGCAATGTAATCATCGTATTCATCCATGACCGGTGTCCACTTGGCATGCACCAATGACAGGGCGGTATAACAATCCCGTTCTGTATCCACAATAATGCGCAAAGCCTGCAAATCGTACAACTGGTCGAAATCAAGTTTTTTATTGCGCATTTTGTTATAAATGCTGTAAATGTGCTTGGCACGCCCGGCAACATCCGCCTTGATGCCCATTTCCTGCAACGAATCGCGAATGTCATTGACAGTGGCCGCCACAAGGCTCTCACGCTCTACCCGGCGGCTTTCCAGTTTTTTGGCAATATCCTTGTACACCTCGGGCTCGAGAAACCGGAATGAAAGGTCTTCCATTTCCCATTTTATCTGCCAGATCCCCAGGCGATTAGCCAACGGCGCATACACATCGCGGGTTTCAATGGAAATATCTTCCGGACAAGGTTTTTTGGTTTCGGCAAACCAGCGCAAGGTTTGCAAACGCGAAGCCAAGCGCACCAATACAATCCGCAAGTCTGTCGCCATGGCCAGCAGCATTTTCCGCAACATTTCCTGCTGGTTGCCACTATTGCCGCCCTCTTGGCTGGCAGCACCTGCATTGCGTGCCACCGCGCCTATTTTAACCAGCTCCCGCGAACCCTGTACCAAGTTAAATACTTCAAGCCCAAAATAACTAATGATTTCATTTTTATAGTTTTTTTCCGACTCGTTTTCCTGTTTTGCTGGCATGGCGGCAATCAGGCCAGACACCATGGTAGTGGCATCCACCTGCAACAAGGATAAAATCCTGACCACCCCGGCGGCATGCTTAAGGGCCGGTTCCCCGGTTTCCAGAACCTTTCCCTCCATGGCGTGCAAAGCCCAATCCACCGCTTTTTCAAGCATTTTCCTGTCATCGGGCCCAAGGTCTTCAGACACCGACTCAAGCCACACTTCATCAAGGGCGTTTTTATTTTCGCTATCGGGTATCATGTGAATCATGGTTAAAAATAAAATAAGAAATCAAACGGGACATACCGTATTGTACAGGCCGAAACTATGGACGCAAATACAAAAACGTTGTTAATCATCTGGCACTCACGCACCCATGCCGCCAGACAGGCGGCACAGGCTGCCTACGAGAGTGCCTGTAAAATTCGCCAGGAACTGGGGCAATCCGATGAAATCATCATGTTACACGCCAATGAAACAACTCTGGATGTGCTTTTACAGGCAGATGCCTACCTGTTCTGCGCCCCCGAAAACCTGGCCAGCTTAAGTGGCGCCATGAAAGAATTTTTTGACCGTTTTTATTATGATTTACTGGGTAACATTGAAGGCAGACCCTACAGTGCCATTATTACCGCTGGCTCTGACGGGCAAGGCGCCTTGCGCCAACTGCAACGCATTTGCACGGGCTGGCGCCTTAACGAAAAAGTGAAACCCATTATATTGAACACTGCCAGCCAGACCAAAGAAGAAATCCTGGCACCCAAGACCTTGACTGCCGAACAGCTGGCCAAGGCAGCGGAAGTGGGAAGCACGCTTTATGCATGGCTTTGAAATACGCAGCCTACACAGGAGTAAAGTGCCCCCTCTCAGTATGCATTACCACGCGAAACATGGGAACGAGTCAAAAAGCGGAATTATCGTTCAGGTGCAGCGACTTCGGCGCGAAGCGGCGTCGGAGCAAAGCTGAATGATAATTCCGCTGTCATGCAGGAAGGCTTATACTGCCGCCGTCACAACAATTTCAACCTTGAAATCGGGATTGGCCAAGCGGGCTTCCACTGTTGCACGGGGTGGTGCATTTTCTTTGGAAACCCATTGATCCCATGCTTTATTCATGGCAGGGAATTCAGCCATGTTGGTCACATAAATTTGTGCCATTAAAATTCTTTCTTTACTGGTACCGGCCTGCGCAAGCAAGTCGTCGATGGTGGCCAGCACCTGGGCGGTTTGGCCTTCCATATCCAGTGAAGCATCGGTGGGAACCTGCCCTGCCAGGTAGGCAACGCCATTATAAACAGCCATATCCGACAAGCGTGGACCGACGTTGGTACGTTTGATATCACTCATATTATTTCCAGTTGTTTGTGGTTAATACCGATTTCAAAAATCATGCCTTGGGCAAATCAAAAACATGACGCAAATAAGAAAGATAGGCCGGGTCATCGCACATGGTTTTTTCGGGTTCATCAGAAACCTTGGCGACCGGCTGACCATTGCAGCGGACCATTTTCATGACGACCTGCAAGGCTGGCACACCCATATCGTTAGTTAAATTGGTGCCAATGCCGAAAGATACCTTGCAACGCCCCTGGAACCGCCGCGCGATTTCCATGGCAGTGGGAAAATTAAGGTTATTGGAAAAAACCAGGGTCTTGCTGATCGGGTCCACCCGGTTAGCCCGGTAATGGGCCAGCACGCGTTCACCCCATTCAAGCGGGTCGCCAGAGTCATGGCGGGCTCCATCAAAGAGCTTGCAAAAATACATATCAAAATCGCGCAGGAACGCATTCAAGCCGTAGACATCGGACAAAGCAATGCCCAGGTCGCCACGATATTCCTTGGCCCACATTTCAAGGGCAAATACTTGGGAGTCACGCAGGCGCGGCCCCAATGCCTGGCAAGCCTGCAGGTATTCATGGCCCATGGTACCCAAGGGAGTGGTGTTGTACTCTTTGGCCATGAAAACGTTACTGGTACCCACAAAATGATTCCCCATTTTTTCTTTCAGGGTCTTGACCACTTCGTGATGCCAGGCTTTGGAAAAGCGCCGGCGCGTACCGTACTCGGATATCTTGAAACTTTTCAGGTCTGTCGCCGCATTGACCAGTTCGATTTTTTCGCTCAGGCGGCGCCTGCCTTCATTCCAGTCAAGGTTTTTATGCTCATTGCGAAAATACACCTCATTCACAATAGCCAGCACCGGGATTTCAAATAAAATCGTATGCAGCCAGGGACCTTTTGCCTCGATGGTGATTTCCCCTTCTTCGGGGCCCTCGCCCACTTCAATGCATTTTTCAGGCAAGTGGAACAGGCCCAGGAAATCGACAAAATCGCTTTTGATGAACCGCATGTTACGCAAATAACCCAATTCATCCTCGGTAAAGCGCAATTGGCACAGGTGATGAATTTCCTCGCGTATTTCATTAATGTAAGGACGCAGGTTCACGCCCTTTGAGCGACACTTGAAACGGTACTCTACCTGGGCGCCCGGAAATTGATGCAACACGACCTGCATCATGGTGAATTTATATAAATCAGTATCTAATAGCGAGGTGATAATCATGTCGGTCACAGTAAATTTTTTCATAACCTTATCACAGCTATTAGGGTTTTGAACGCCAAGTATTTCAAGATTAGGTAAAATCACCCTTTTAATGTCGTTTATTGGAGTTTTAAATGACTCACGTTGTTACCGAAAACTGTATTAAATGCAAATATACAGATTGTGTCGATGTATGTCCTGTTGACTGCTTCAAGGAAGGTCCCAACTTCCTGGTGATTGATCCCGACGAGTGTATTGACTGTGCCGTCTGTATTCCGGAATGTCCTGCCAATGCAATTTTTGCCGAAGAGGATGTACCACAGGACCAGATCCATTTTATCAAGATCAACGCTGACCTGAGTCCCGAATTCCCAACCATCAGCCGCTCCAAAAAACCGCTGGACGATGCCGATGAATGGAATAACGTACCCGACAAGCTCCAGTATCTGGAAAAATAGCTGACTGAACAAAACAGGAAAATATGACTGACCAGAAATATACCCGTGAAACAGTAACCGGCATCACTGAATGGGTTCCCGGCAAACTGTTTTCGATTACCACCACCCGTGATAGTGCCTTCCAGTTTGAACCGGGACAGTTTGCCCGACTTGGACTGCCCGCCAGCGATGATCCCGCTGCAGAGCCCTCTATCTGGCGTGCCTATTCCATGGTCAGCACCCCGGAGGATGATTTTCTGTCTTTTTATTCCATTGTGGTTCCTGAAGGAGAGTTCAGCCCACGACTGGCCGGCCTTAAAACCGGTGATCCGGTTTATATCGACAAGACCGCCTTCGGTTTCCTGACCATAGACCGTTTCCCGCAAGGTGGCGACTTGTGGCTGCTCGCTACAGGCACTGGCCTCTCGGCTTATATCTCCATACTCAACACCCCGGCCACCTGGGCCCGTTTTGACAAAATCATCCTGGCCCATGGCGTTCGTACCTGCGAAGAGCTGACTTACCAGAAAGAAATTCTCAAATGGCAACAACAGTTTGGCGAGCGTTTTGTTTACCTGCCACTGCCTACGCGGGAGGCATATAAAAACCACCCGCAGGAACGCCTGACCAACCTTATCAGCAATGGAAAACTTGAACAGTTAAGTGGTCTGAAACTGGATCCGGAAACATCAAGAATCATGCTGTGCGGCAATCCCGACATGCTGTCCGAAGCCAGAAAAATACTGGCCGAAAAAGGTTTTGCAGCGGGAAGACGTGGCATTCCGGGCAATCTTGCCGTTGAAAATTACTGGTAATAATTCATTTTTTGTTGCTATCAACCCATTTATGAATAGTAACAAAATAGTAATTTCCCTAACTTTTGTCTGTTTTAAGAGAAAATTCACATTACCTGATGTTATATCCAAATTACTGGTGCTAGACTTTAAGCGTGCACCAGTAATTTTTGTGCAAAACAACAACAAGGAAGTGAGATTATGCTGTACCAATTTCATGAATTGACCCGCTCCATACTGGCGCCTATTTCGGCTTTCACGAACATAGGTTCTCAACTGTTTTCCAATCCTTACAGCCCTTACTCTTATATTCCCAATTCAAAGCAGATATCGGCCGGCCTTGAACTGATACACCGCTTGGGCAAGGATTATGAAAAACCCGGATGGGACATCAATTCTGTCATTATCGAAGACCGTGAAGTAGCGGTTCATACTGAAATTGCACAAAGCAAGCCTTTTTGCAATCTGGTTCACTTTGTCCGTGAGCTTGAACCGAATACGGAACCCTGTCCGAAGGTATTGATTGTCGCTCCGCTGTCAGGGCACCATGCCACCTTGTTGCGCGATACGGTACGCACCATGCTAAGCGCGTTCGATGTCTATGTGACCGACTGGATTGATGCCCGCATGATTTCCATGGCTGAAGGCCCCTTCCATCTTGATGATTATGTGGAGTATGTCCAGGCATTCATCCGCAGTCTCGGACCAGACGTGCACGTCATGTCAGTCTGCCAGCCCACAGTGCCGGTACTTGCCGCCATTTCCTTAATGGCTGGCAACAATGAAGCCGTTATGCCCAAAAGTATGATCATGATGGGCGGACCACTGGATACGCGCTACTCACCCACGGAAGTTAACGGCCTGGCCAGCACCAAGCCCTACTCATGGTTTGAAAACCAATTGATTCATATTGTGCCTTCCCGTTATCCGGGCGTAGGTCGCAAGGTGTATCCGGGCTTTTTACAGCACGCCGGTTTTGTTTCCATGAACCCCGACAAGCACATGCAATCCCACTACGACTACTATCTTAACCTCATGAAAGGCAACGAGATGGAAGCCAATAGCCACCGCAAATTCTACGACGAATACAATGCGGTGCTGGATATGCCGGCTGAATACTATCTGGATACCATTCGGGTCGTTTTCCAGGAGCACTTGCTACCGCGTGGTCTTTGGGATGTTCGTGGCGTAAGGGTAGATCCCGACCACATCCGCAATGTCAGGCTCATGACCGTTGAGGGTGAACTGGACGACATTACCGGCCATGGGCAAACCCGCGTGGCTCATGAACTGTGCGGCAATATACCCAAAGCCGACAAATACCACCTGCAGGCACCTGGCTGTGGGCACTACGGTATTTTTTCAGGCACCAAATGGCGTACCAGAATTTTTCCTGAAGTGAAAGAATTCATCAATAACGTCGACCGGGACTGAATTCCGGTTAAAATGAAGAGGCCTGTTCAAGCAACAGGCCTTTTTTATTTTTACCTATGACAAGCAAATCCCTACTTCAAAAAATTGATGCCATCCTGCCGCAAACCCAGTGCACCAAATGCGGCTACGATGGCTGCAAACCTTATGCACAGGCACTGGTTCAACAAGAGGCCAATATCAACCGCTGCCCGCCTGGTGGCACCCAGGGCATTCAGCAACTGGCCGATCTGTTACAGGTACCCGTATTGCCGCTAGACCCCGAATGTGGCACTGAAACCCCCTTGCAAGTGGCGGTGATAGATGAAGCCCACTGTATTGGCTGTACGCTGTGTATTCGGGCCTGTCCGGTTGATGCCATTATTGGCGCCAACAAATTCATGCATACGGTAGACCCGCAATTATGCACGGGTTGCGATTTATGCGTTGCCCCCTGTCCGGTTGATTGCATCAGCATGGTTAATGCCAACCGCTCCTGGACAATTGAAGATGCCAATGCCGCCCGCGATCGCCATGAGCGACGTGCCGAACGCCTGCACAGGCAAAGCCTGCAGGAAGAGGCCCGCCTTAACCAGCACTCGATTCAAACCGCCACCCACTCAGAAGCGTTGGCCAGCCTGCCTGAACCTGTCCAGGCACCGACCAATGAAAAAACCGCTGAACAACTCAAGAAAGAAGCCATTGCCCTGGCGTTGCAGCGGGCCCGCGAACGACGCCTGCAAAGCGTGAAAAAAGCCTAGCCTTTGAAAACCATGAACGCCGAAAAAAGAAAAGAGATTTTTGCCCGTTTCAAGGCAGCCAATCCCAAGCCCACCACCGAACTGGAATACGAAAACAATTTTCAATTGCTGATTGCGGTGCTATTGTCGGCACAAGCCACCGATAAAGCGGTAAACATTGCCACCCGCAAGTTTTTTGACACTTGCAAAACCCCTCAGGACATCCTGGATATGGGACTGGAAAAATTTACCGAAGCCATCCGCACCATTGGCCTGTACAAAACCAAGGCTAAAAACGCCCTCGCAACCTGCGAAATCCTGCAGACCCAATATAAGGGCCAGGTACCCGACAACCGTGAGGCGCTCGAAGCCCTGCCCGGCGTCGGCCGAAAAACCGCAAACGTGGTGCTTAACACCGCTTTCGGCCAGCCTGCCATGGCGGTTGATACCCATATATTCCGGGTATCAAACCGCACCGGCATTGCACCGGGCAAGAATGTGCTGGAAGTGGAAAAAAAACTGCTACGGCTGGTACCCAAGGAATATTTGCTTGATGCACATCACTGGCTGATATTGCATGGCCGCTATGTATGCCTGGCCCGAAAACCAAAATGTCCGCAATGTGACATTGCGGACATTTGCGATTACAAGGATAAAACCAAGGCGTCCTGAAACGCCCTGAACAATTATTCCTTGTCCTGCTTGCCAAAACCCAGGTAACTTTCAATAACCCGGGGGTTATGGGCCAGCTCTGAAGCCTTGCCTTCCAGACGGACTTCACCCATTTCAAGCACATAACCGTAATCGGCTACCTGCAAAGCGGCACGGGCATTTTGCTCTACCAGCAAAATAGATACACCGCTTTCACGAAGGCGCAGGATAATATGAAAAACCTCACGCACCACCAAGGGAGCAAGACCCAGGCTGGGCTCATCCAGCATTAGCACCTTAGGTTTGCCCATCAAGGCACGGCCTACCGCCAGCATCTGCCGCTCTCCGCCCGACAAGGTCCCGGCATTTTGCATGCGTCGCTCTTTCAGGCGTGGAAACAGCTCGTAGACTTCATCCAGCGTGTTTTTCCAGTTTTTCTCACGGGCACGATAACGGCGAAAACCACCCAACAACAGATTATCCTCTACCGGCATGCTGGAAAACAGCTCGCGTTTTTCAGGGACCAGGCACAGGCCATTGGCCACCCGGTCTTCAACAATCAGGCGACTGACATCCTGCCCCTGGTAAACAACTTCACCATGGGCCGAACCCGGAACCGGCAAAGCGCCCATGATGGAATTGAGCAAGGTTGATTTACCCGCCCCATTGGCACCAATAACCGTGACCACCTGGCCACTCTTAACAGTAAGGTTGATATTTTGCACAGCCAGCACCTTGCCATACTGTGCACACAGGTTTTTTGTTTCCAGTAAGATACTCATGCCTTTGCACCCTTTGCGTCAATGGAAATACCCAGATCGTCATCTACACCGCCCAAATAGGCTTCCAGCACAACCGGATTAACCTGAATCTGCTCAGGGGTGCCCTCCGCAATTCGGGTCCCAAAGTCCATGACCACCAAATGATTGGTAAGGCGCATCACAAAATCCATATCGTGTTCCACCAGCAAAATGCTCATGCCTTCATCACGCAAGCCGGACAACACACTGGCCAGCTCCTGCTTTTCCTTGTAGCGCAAACCGGCCGCAGGCTCATCAAGCAGCAACAGGGTTGGATCAAGCGCAAGCGCACGGGCAATTTCCACAATCCGTTGCTGGCCCAAAGACAGGTTGCCTGCCTGCTCGTGCAGGTAATCACCCAGTCCGACCCGCTCGAGCTGTTTCTTGGCTTCTTGCAGCATTTGCGCTTCGCTATCACGCTCAAGGTGCAACAGGCTTTGCACAATACCGGTCTTGGCCCGCAGATGCGCACCCAGGGCAACGTTTTCAAGAACGCTCATGGTAGGCAGCAACTGCACATGCTGAAAAGTACGGCCCACACCCAGTGCGGCAATTTTGCGTGATGACAGAGAACCGATTTCCTGCCCCATAAAGCGCACCGAACCACTGGTTAGCGAATGCACTCCGGTAATCAGGTTGAAGGTTGTGCTTTTGCCGGCACCATTGGGGCCGATAAGGCCCATGATTTGCCCTGCCTGGATCTTGAAGCTGATATCGTTGACAGCCACCAGTCCGCCAAACTCTTTGCGGATACGGTCAACTTCCAGAATGATTTCACCATGTTCCGGCCTGCTGCGCCGGGGCAAGGATGAAGAAGCCTCGGGTACCGGTTTGGGCTTAACCAGCTGCTTTCCGGTAAGTTTGCCAACAAAATTAACCAATATGGGCCAGAGGCCTTCACGGGCATGGTGCAAGATCAACACCATCAAGATACCAAACACCACCATTTCAAAGTTGGCCGAGGTATTTAACAGCAGCGGAACGATATCCTGGATTTGGTCTTTCATGGTCAGGATAAGCGTGGAACCAAAAACCGCCCCCCAGATACTGGCTGAACCGCCAATAACCGCCATGAACAAATATTCAATGCCGTAATTGATACCAAACGTGCTGGGGCTTACCGCACGCTGCTCGTGGGCGTAAAGCCAGCCAGCCAGCCCGGCCAGCACCCCTGCGTACACAAAAGCCACGACTTTATAGTATTTGGTATGCACGCCAAATGATTCGGCCATGCCCGCCCCGCTTTTTAACGAACGGATGGCCCGTCCAGGACGGGAATCGAGCAGGTTTATGCTGAACCAGACAGCCAACAGCACACACGCCCAGATCAGGAAATAAATATGTTTGGCCTTGAGCAGGGAAAAACCGAAGATTTCAATAGGCGGAATACCGGGAATACCATCGTGACGCCCCAGAAAACCCAGGTTGCCATACAGATAATAAAAAACCAGGCAAACCGCAATCGTGCTAAGCGGTAAGTAATGCCCTGACAGGCTTAAGGTGATTTGGCCCAGGATATATGACACGATGAACGTTAAGACCAGGGCCGCCAACAAACCCACCCACGGAGAATACCCCGCCGTGGTTGACAGATAGGCAGTTGCGTAAGCGCCAATCCCGACAAACGCAGCCTGACCAAAGGAAGTCAGCCCACCCACGCCGGTAAGTACCACCAGTCCCAATACAACCAGGCTGGCAATACCAATAGAGTTCATCTGGTTAATCCAGAACTCGGGCGTACCCGGGAAAACCGGCAAGACCACCAGAAAAATGACAAAAAGTGCTAGAAATAAACGTTTCATTTTATTATTCTTCATCCTCTTCGTGCTTGACTAAAAGGGCGCGTAACAGCAGAACAGGAATAACAATACCAAAGACAATAACCTCTTTGTAATCACTTGCCCAGAATGTAGTGAATGCCTCGATGAGACCAATACCGATGGCACCAAAAGCCGCCAACGGATAACTGACCAGGCCACCAATAATGGCCCCCACAAAACCTTTAAGGCCAATCATGAAACCAGTTTCGTAGGTAATGGTAATGAATGACACAATCATGATGCCAGACAACACCCCGACCAGCGCGGTTAGAAAGAAAGTAAGGTGACCCGACATTGAAGTGCCGATGCCGACCAGACGGGCACCCCGGCGGTTAACAGCGGTTGCACGCAAGGCCCGGCCATACAGGGTTTTGCCAAAAAACAACCACAGGGCGGCAATAATAGCCACCGTCATGCCAATAACAAACAGGCTTTGGTATGACCAGGTCAAAGAGGCGATGTCAACCGAACCGTCAAAGAAAGGCTCGGAAACCAGCCAACCTTCGGCGCCAAAAAACACCAGCCCCAGGCCTACCAGCGCATAATGCACGGCAATCGATACAATCAACAGGGTAAGTACCGAATGCTCGGCAACCGGCTCATAGGCAATGCGATAAAGCATGGGGCCCAATGGCACCACCAAAAGCAGAGTGAGAAAAGCCTTGACCCATAACGAGGGATCGGTTGCCAGAACAACCGGCACCGCCCACAGTAAAAACAGCGGGTAGATGATAAAAACCCCCAAGGATTTCAGCAGGGTTTTCCTGTCTTTGCCTTTGTAGACAAAATACAGTTCTTTCAGGAACAAAACCGCGCCAAACATGGGCAACAGCCAAATAGTTCCGGGCTTGCCGCCATCAGCCATAATCGCAAAAGTCAGCGCACCAAACGTAACGAACTCACCTTGCGCAATAAAAATAATGCGGGTAACAACAAATACAAGCACCAACGAAACGGCCATCAGGGCGTAAATCACCCCGGTAACCAAACCGTCCTGCATGAGTATTTTGGCAATAGACCAATCCATCTTCTGCTTTTTCTCTTTTTGATATTTTGAACAATAATCATGCCAGCGCATTTGCCACAATGGCCCGCCTGTTTGTCAGGACGGGCCACCGGGTTGTTTAGGGCACTGGCCGGGCTGGCTTATTCAGAACCCAGCTCGGGGGCATAAACCCACTTGCCATCAACAACCTTGACCAGCACGCGAGAGCGTTCATCAAGACCGGTGTGGTTGTCGGGCGTCATGTTGAAAATACCATGCACGCCTTTAACGTTGGTGGTGTTTTCAAGGGCATCACGCATGGCAACACGAAAAGCTTCCGTACCAGGCTTGGCTCCACTGGCAAGCGCCTTGGGAATAGCCGCATTAATCAGGGCACCGGCATCCCACATATGGCCGCCGAACACGCTGACGGAATCCTTGCCGAATTTATTTTCATAGCTTTCGATATACGACAGGCCTTCTGTCTTGAGTGGATTGCTATCGCTTAACTGTTCGGCCACCAGCAATGGACCAACCGGCAATACCAGTCCCTCACATGCCTTGGCGCATACGCGCAGGAAATCGCTATTGGCAGAACCGTGAGTATGATAGATTTGGCCTTTATAGCCACGTTGCTTGAGTTCGCGTTGTGGCAATGCCCCCGGTGTGCCAGCAGTCGCTACCAGCACAGCATCAGGCTTGGTGGCAAGCAACTTAAGCACCTGGCCGGTCACGCTGGTATCAGGACGATTATAGCTTTCTTCGGCAACAATCTTGATATCAGTGTCTTTCAGGACATTTTTCACTTCATTCAGCCAGCTTTGGCCGTATGCATCGGCAAAACCAATAACGCCCAGGGTTTTGACGTTGGCCTTTTTCATCGCATCAGCCAGGGCCTGTGCCATGAGGAAATCGTTTTGAGGCGTTTTGAAAGCCCACTTCTTGGCTCCTTCCTGAGGCTCAACCACCACGGCATTACCTGCCAGGCTGATAACCGGTACTTTGTTCTCGGCGGCTACATCCACCATGGCCAAAGAACCCGGAGTCGCCGAGCTGCCAATCATGACATCAATATTGTTTTCACTGATCAGCTTGCGCATGTTTTTTACGGCTTGCGTGGTGTCTGTTGCATCATCATAAACAACATAATTCACCTTGACCCCATCCACCTCGGCAGGGATCACCTCTACCGTGTTTTTTTCAGGAATTCCCAAAGAGGCCGCAGGGCCAGTGGCGGAAACGGACACGCCGACATTGACAACATTTTGCGCCATCGCAGTACCCACAAACGCGGTGGCAAGCATCATACTTAAAGAGGTTAATTTGGCAAGCTTCATTTTTAATTTGTCTCCATGGACACAATAATCAGGTAGTAAAAACCGCAGGTAACAAAAGGCAAACGTGAATCTTACCATTTGTCAGCCGGCAAAACACCGTACAAGCACGTTTTACGCTAACATAGTGTCTTGAAATGAGCCTATAGCGCACTTTTTCCCTGTTCCAGCACAATGTGTAACAAAAAAACAAACTTACCCAGGGAAATAAAACACATAATACTCATTTGATTTAAAATTGTACGTTTCATTCTCCAGAACAGGTGAACAGTGAAAATCATCAAACCAGATGCGCAATGGCAACAGGAACTTAGCCCTGAAGAATATTACGTAACCCGCCAAAAAGGCACCGAACGCGCTTTTACCGGGCGCTACTGGAATACCTTTACCACAGGCATTTACCATTGCGTCGGTTGTGGCACCCCGCTATTTTCCTCAGACACAAAATTTGATGCAGGATGTGGCTGGCCAAGTTATTTTGAACCAATCAACCCCGATCATGTCAGAGAAGAAAGCGATACCAGCCACGGCATGGTTCGCACCGAAATCCTGTGCAATATCTGCGATTCCCATTTAGGCCATGTTTTTCCCGATGGGCCGCCACCTACAGGATTGCGTTATTGCATTAACTCCCTTTCACTACGTTTTGAACCTACTGAATGAAAAAATTCCTGTTTGATTTTTTTCCGCTTGTCCTGTTTTTTGTCGCTTTCAAGATCGCCGATATTTACGTGGCTACCTGGGCCGCCATTGCAGCAAGTGTAGCGCAAATCATCTGGCTCAAGCTTCGTAAAAAACCGATCGAAGCCACCAACTGGATGAATGTGATTATTATCGTCGTATTTGGCGGTGCTACGATTTATTTCCAGAACGAAGCCTTCGTCAAATGGAAACCGACTGTCCTTTACTGGATGTTTGCAGCTATCCTGCTGGGCGGTAAAATTTTCTTCAGAAAAAACCTCATCCAAAAACTGCTTGGCGCCCAAATGAACATGGAAAATCATGTCTGGGACAAGCTTAATTACAGCTGGTCAGGCTTTTTCATTATTGCAGGCGCCATCAACCTGTTCGTAGCCTTTTCAGGGTACTTCACCCTGGACCAATGGGCCACCTTCAAAGTGTTTGGCATGACCATTCTTCTTGTCATCTTTGCCATTGGCCAGTCCTTATGGATAAGCCGCTATATTGATCTTCCCGAGAACTGAACCTGCTTATGTCAGATCGCATTAAATTAATTGAAGAAAGGCTCTCCGCGCTTTCACCCCTCAAATTGCAAGTGATTGACGATTCACATTTGCATGCCGGGCATGCGGGCAGCAAAAACGGTGCCGGCCATTATACGGTTATCATCCAGTCCGCCCTTTTCAACGGTTTAAGCCGGGTTGCCCGGCAAAGACTGGTTTATGAGGCGCTTGATGACCTGATTCCATTTCCAATCCACGCGCTTGCCATTCAAACGCAAACTACTATTTGACCTACAAAAGGAAAGTTATGAAACGTTTTATGTTACTTGCCGCAACCTGCGCGGTTGCCTTGCCTGCTTTTGCACAGAACGTTGCAACAGTTAATGGCCAAGCCATTACCGAGGCTGAACTTAACAACACCGTCAAGGCACTGGTTGCCCGTGGTGCCCAGGATACCCCCGAGTTCCGCAAGCAACTAACCGAAGAGCTCATCAATCGTTCCGTGCTGGTACAGGCGGCCGAAAAAGCCGGCATTGACAAAAAAGATGAAGTTGCCCTTGCCCTGAACAATGCCAAACAGGAAATCCTGATTGCCTCTTTACTGCAGGAATGGAGCCAGAAAAACCAGATTTCTGATGCTGAAATCCAAAAAATCTACGATGATATCGTCAAGGAAAATGCCAACAAGAAAGAATATAAAGTCAAACATATTCTGGTTAAAGATGAAACCGCAGCGAATAAACTGCTGAAAAGCATCAAAAACAAGAAAGCCAAATTTGCCGATGTCGCCAAAAAAGAATCCATTGACTCTGGCAGTGGCAAAGACGGTGGTGATCTGGGCTGGGCACCTGCCGAAAACTACGTACCAGAATTCGCCAATGCTGTAAAATCCGCCAAAAAAGGCGAACTGCTTGCCAAACCCGTCAAATCACAATTTGGCTGGCATATCATTCAGGTTGAAGACGAACGTGCCGCCCAAGCCCCTAAACTGGAAGAAGTGAAACCACAAATCCAGCAAATGCTAAGCCAGCAAGCCCTGCAAAAGCACATGAAATCACTGCGTGACAGTGCCAAGGTTGAAATCACCGAGAAAAAATAAGCCTAATATAAAAGGCCTGTTATTTCCGGTATTTACCACACCCCTGATAGCGGTTCTGCTTTCAGGGGTGTTTTTTTATCTACTCGTACCCACGAGGAAGCACAAAGAAACCACGCAAGAACGTGAGCACAAGGAAAAGTTTAGAGCGTGGGAACGAGAGTCAAGCACCATCAAGCAATCAGGACAGGCCCAGCATTTGCCTTAACTGGTCTTCATCAATCACGTTTACACCCAATTGACGGGCCTTTTCAAGCTTGCTGCCAGCGTCATCACCGGCTACCACGTAACTGGTTTTTTTGGAAACCGAACCGCTTACTTTGCCTCCTGCCTCCATAATCAGTTTACCGGCTTCGTCACGTGACCAGGTCGGCAAGGTCCCGGTAAGGACAAAGGTTTTGCCAGCCAAGGTATCATTCCGCTTTACTTCAACCTGTTTGGGTTGCAAGCCAACTTCCAATAAATCGGCAATCACTGCCTGATTATGCTGCTCGGCAAAGAACCGGCGAATTGAACCTGAAACAACCGGTCCCACTTCAGGTACCTTGAGCAACTCTTCTTCGCTGGCCTGCATGAGCGCAGCCATGCTGCCAAAATAAGTAGCAAGATCCCGTGCAGTAGTTTCGCCCACATGGCGTATGCCGAGTGCATAAATCAAGCGTGAAAGCTCAACCTGCTTGCTTTTCTCTACGGCATTGACAAGGTTTTCAGCCGATTTACGTCCCATTCGCTCAAGGCCCATGACCTTTTCTACAGACAGGCGATACAAATCCGCCAGGGAATGAACCCATCCCTGATCAACCAGCTGGTCGATGATTTTTTCACCCAGGCCTTCAATATCCAGGGCCTTGCGACTGGCTGCATGCAAAAAACTCTGCTTGCGCTGGGCGGCACAAAACAAGCCTCCACTGCAGCGTGAAACCGCTTCATCAGGCAGACGTTCGATTGCTGAACCACAAACCGGACAACTCGTTAGCATGACAAACTCACGGGCATCGGCCGGACGCAACTCGGGTAATGGGCGAACCACTTCAGGAATCACGTCTCCGGCACGGCGCACAATAACCATATCACCAATACGCACATCTTTGCGCCGGATCTCATCTTCATTGTGCAAGGTGGCATTGGTGACTGTGACCCCCCCTACAAATACCGGTTGCAAACGTGCGACCGGTGTAATGGCGCCCGTACGCCCCACCTGCACTTCGATATCAAGCAGTTTGGTACTGACTTCTTCGGCAGGAAACTTGTGCGCAATGGCAAATCTTGGTGCCCGGGAAACAAATCCCAGCGCCTGTTGGGAAGCGAGCTGGTTGACCTTGTAAACCACACCATCAATTTCATAAGGAAGGCCGGCACGCACATTGCTGACATGGCGATAAAATTCCAGCATACCCTGCACACCCTTTACCACCTTGCGCTCTTGCGCCAGCGGAAAACCTAGTTGTCCAAACCAGGCGAGCATTTCAGCATGTGTCTGTGGCAACGTGCCTGTTTCTCCGGAGATTTCTCCCCAACCATAGGCAAAAAACCGCAGCGGCCGTTTGGCGGTAATGCGCGGATCGAGTTGGCGCAAACTGCCGGCAGCCGCATTACGCGGATTCACGAACACTTTTTCGCCTCGGGCATCCTGTTGCTGGTTAAGCTTTAAAAAATCCTGGCGATTCATTAATACCTCGCCACGAATTTCAAATACGGCCGGCACGTTTTCAGCGTGCAAACGCAAAGGCACCGAAGCAATGGTACGGATATTGCTGGTGACGTCTTCACCGGTCTGGCCATCTCCGCGGGTAGCAGCATGGACCAGCAGGCCATTTTCATAGCGGATGCCAATGGCCAAGCCATCAAGCTTTAATTCACAGTTGTATTCAACTTCATCAGCCAGGCCCAACAAGCCTGCATCGCGCAGGCCATCGGCGACCCGTTTGTCAAACGCCGAGATATCCGGCTCTTCAAAGGCATTGCCCAAGGACAACATAGGCACGGCATGACGGATACTGGCAAAAAAAGGCAACGGTGCACCGCCCACCCTTTGGGTAGGTGAATCGGGGGTAATCCATTCGGGATGAGCCGCTTCGAGTTTTTGCAGTGCCTGCATGAGCGCATCGTATTCCGCATCGGAAATAAGCGGTGCGTCCTGCACATAGTAAGCCTGATCGTGTTTTCTGATTTCATTGCGAAGCGCTTCTAGAGCCAGCGCTTCAGGGTCATGCGTTAAGGTCATCTTTTACTTCAATTATCAGGAAAACACCAGCAAGGCACGACTTGAACCGGCAGGGATGCCCTGTTTATCCAGTTCTTCATAAAGCTCAACAAGTTTGTTATCGATGGCAACTTCCGCGCCATCCATGACGGGACGCCCCGAGTCATCGACCAGCTGGGCTTTTAAAGCAACCGCCAACTCTTTGGCCACTGCCAGCATGCGACCAAAGGCATGTTCATCGGCAGGACTGCGCGGAACATCAAGTAGCAGGCCTACTTGATCAACGCCAGCAGAGCGAACGATCTGGCCTGGCTCGTTACCCAGCAACAACAGGAAACGGGGTATGCCATCTTCATTGCACCAGGCAAAATCATTGCCATATTCAACAAAACTCATGCGACGGGCAATATCGATAATGGCCGCCACCGGCTGGGTGCCATCAAGCCTCAAGGTCAGGCCAACCTGCGCATCCAGGTTGGCACACAATTCGTCAAGTGACTGGGCACGTTTAAGCAGGGCATCGGCATCGGGACTTTCGGTACTGGCATCAAAAACATGGGCTAGCTTGTCTGCCATGACCAGGGCCTGGGACCATTCGATTTCATTCAGTGCACCTTGGCGATTGGCCAATACCACGGCCATTTGCAGTGAGGTATAGGATTCATTGGGATGCAAGCGGTAACGATGGTAGCCGTCAGCGGTTTCAGCAAAATAACGGATGGATTTGGTACCGGCCTGGCGATAAGGCTGAATTTGTGCAAGCAACCGGGCACCGGGCACCGCAGCGGCAAAATGCAGGTCGATCACCCCTTCACATACCTCGTCAACGGTTTCCTCGTCGTGCGCCTGCCTGATAGAGGCAACCGCAATTTCCGGCTCAAGGGATGGGTCTTCGTCTGGCAGGCCAAAGGCTGGCTCTTCACGCAAAGACCCGTTATGGGTCTGGATTGGCTCTGCACTTAACAAAGGGTCCTGTTCAGGTTCAGGGAACCTGCTGCGCATTTTTTTCTGGATGCGCTGTTCTTGCCACCAATTGAACAGCAACACCAATAAAATAAGTACAACACCAAGTGCGATCAGACTTAGCTGCAAATTACTCATATCTTTTTAACCCTATGATTATCATGCTTCATTGGCCAATTGAACAGCCGAATCAATATCAACGGCAACGATTCTTGAAACACCTTGCTCTTGCATCGTAACACCAATTAATTGTCGGGCCATCTGCATGGCAATTTTATTATGAGAAATAAATAAAAACTGTGTCTGGTCACTCATGCTTTTGACCAGGTTTGCATATCTTTCGGTATTGGCATCATCCAACGGTGCATCCACCTCGTCAAGCAGACAAAATGGCGCCGGGTTCAGCTTGAACAGGGCAAATACCAAGGCGGTTGCGGTTAAGGCCTTTTCGCCCCCCGAAAGCAAATGAATCGTGCTATTCCGCTTACCCGGTGGCTGCGCCATGACCTGCACGCCGGCATCCAGAATTTCTTCCCCGGTCATAGTCAGACGCGCTTCCCCGCCCCCAAACAACTTGGGGAACAACTCACCAAAGTGGCCGTTAACCTGATTAAAAGTTTCCTGTAACAATTCACGGGTTTCACGGTCGATTTTACGAATCGCATCTTCGAGTGTATCGATGGCCGAAATCAGATCATCGTGTTGCGTGTCAAGGAAACCTTTGCGCTTGCGTGCTTCAGCCAGTTCATCAAGCGCAGCCAGGTTAACCGAACCCAGGCTGTCTATCTGCCGGGAAATTTTTTGGACTTCGGACTGGAGCCAGCCGGTTTTTTGCCAGTCTGGCGGCAAATCGGCCAACATGGCACGCAATTGATCACGATCCACTTCGTGCTGATTCAGTTGGTCGGCAAATTGCTCGACTGCCAGGCGCGCTGCCTGCTCATCAAGCTGCAACTGCATGATACGGGCGCGCAAAGGCTCTAGAGACTGTTCAAGGGCCTGCCGGCCATCATCCGCATTACGCAAGGTGGCGGCAATATTTTCCAGCTCAATCCGGGCCTGCGTCAGGGCTTCTTCTTTTTCTGCCCTGATTTCAAGTGCTTCCTGCAAACCACTGCGAGTGGCCTCTTCATCAAAATCAAACAGTTCCTGCTCAAGGTTATCCAGTTCCGCCTTGGCCTGCCCGCTTTGGTGACGGGCCAGATCCTTGTTCTTCCCAAGCTCGGTAATACGGGCAGCCAAAGAGCGCTGGCTGAACTCGGCTTCCTGAGCCGACCGCTCAAGGTCCCGCAGGGCTTGCCTGGCCTGCTCGACCTCTTGCGCCAGGTCTTCGCCCTGCATTTGCGCATCGGCATGGCGGCTTTGTATTTCGCCCAACTCCATGTCAAGGGTTTCGAAACGGGCCTCGCTGGTTTCCATGATCGCGTGCAGTTCTTCACGTTGCAGGTCCAGGTCGGCCAAATCTTCGTTCAAGCGGCGCGAGCGTTCGTCTGACTGCTGGACTTGTTGCTGCAGGCGGGTGTATTCGAGCTGCAGGTCGTGACTGCGGCGGGTTAATTCGGCCAATCTTTGGCGTGCCGGCACCATTGCCTGCGACACCTGGCTCCAGGCACTTTCACTACGGGCAACCGCACTGATCGCCTGATCGGCAATTAACTGGCCTGCCTTGATTTCACGTTGCAGGTTTTCAATTTCGTTCTGGCGCGCCAGCATGCCGGCCTGTTCAGAATCGGCCGCATAAAAACAAACGCCGCTGGCATCCACCACATGACCGCTTTTAAGCACAAACTGGCCACCCTCGGGCAACTGCTGGCGGCTGGCCAAGGCCTCGGAAAGGTCATCGGCCACATACACGCCACGCAACCACTGCACAACCAGCGCCTTAAGGTCTACATCATTGCAGCGCACCAGGGATGACAGCAACTTCAGGCCTTGAGCAGAAGCCACGGCGACTGGCTGGGCAGCCGGTTTCTGGTAAAACGCCAACCGTGACGGGGGGGCATCATGAGCAAAAGCGCGGGTAAGTTCAAGGTTACGCACTTCTATGGCGGCCATACGTTCACGCAAGACCGCTTCAAACGCGCTTTCCCACCCCGGCTCAACCTGGAGCTTTTGCCACAGGCGGCCCAGGCTGGATAATTCATGCTTTTGCAACCAGGGTGCCAAGGCCCCCTGCTTTTGCACATCTTCCTGCAATTTCACCAGTGCGGCCATCCGGGCCTCTAAGCGCGCTAGGTTGGCATTTTCCGCCTGGGCATTATCATGGGCCTGGCGACGGGCCTCTTCAAGACCCGGCAGACGCTCTTCAAGACTGATCAACTGCGCCTGCGCTTCTTCAAGCTGGGCAGCGGCAGCAGCGCTGTCACCGGCCAACTGCTCGCTGCGCCCGGCATCGGGCAGGACAATTTCACTTTTTTCTTTAAGCAGCCTTTCCCGCCGTTGCTCAAGCAATTGCAACTGCCGGCTGGTTTCCCTTTGCTGCTGTGCCACCAAAGCGAGGTTTTGTTCGATACCAGCCAAGGTACTGCGCAAGCTCTCACGCTCGGCAGCCACCTGCCTGAGCCGGTTTTCCAGTTCGGGCAGGTGCGACTGCATTTCCTCTACCCGGGCCCGAGACTCTTCCGCCAGTTCGGCGGAAACCGCACTTTCTTCTTCAAGCAGGGCAATTTGTTCTTCGCAATGCCGGTATTGCTCTTCCCACTCCCGGATTTGCGTATTGAGTTGTGACTTGCGGTTATGCAGACGATTACGCGAATCGGCCACATGCCTGATTTCGGTTTCAAGGCGACTGACCAGTGTATTGGCTTCGTACATGGCGGTTTGTGCCGCATGGACTGCATCGCTGGCCTCGTAATGTGCCTGGCGACGGGCCTCAACGGCCGACTCGGAAGAACGCAACTGCGCCAGGGCGGCCTCAAGATCGGTTTGCGCTTTTTCGCTTTCCTCGGCTTTGCGCTGCCTTTCCAGTTTGGCGTTTTCTTCGCGGATCATCCACAATACGTGCTGTTTCTTCTCACCCTCTTGCTGCAGGCCGCGGTATTGCGTTGCTACCTCTGCCTGCGCCTCCAGCTTGCCAAGCTGGGTATCCAGTTCTCGCAGGATATCTTCAACGCGCGTCAGGTTTTCACGGGTATCAGCCAGACGATTTTCGGTTTCACGGCGCCGCTCTTTATAACGGGACACACCGGCAGCTTCTTCAAGATAAACGCGCAGCTCTTCGGGCTTGGCCTCGATAAGGCGGTTGATCATGCCCTGCCCGATAATGGCATAGCCCCGGGAACCCAGGCCAGTACCCAGAAACAAATCATGAATGTCGCGACGGCGAACCTGCTGGTTATTGATGAAATAGCTGCTGGTACCATCTTTGGTGAGCACGCGCCGGACAGAAATCTCGGCATAAACGCTCCATTGCCCTACCGCACGGCCTTCGCTATTGTCAAACACCAGCTCGACCGACGCCCGTCCAGCCGCCTTGCGATTAGCCGAACCATTGAAAATGACGTCTTGCATGGACTCGCCACGCAACTCGGAAGCCTTGGTTTCACCCAGCACCCAACGCACGGCATCGATAATATTGGACTTTCCACAACCATTGGGACCCACCACACCTACCAGCTGGCTGGGAACAGGAATGGTAGTAGGATCTACAAATGATTTGAAACCGGATAATTTTAGTTGGGTTAAACGCACATTAATGAACAGGAATACTTTATTAAACTGGTTTCATGCAATTTGCGGCTGCAAGTTGCATGAAGCCTTAAACCTTATATAATAACCTAGCTGCATACAAAATATAGTCAATAAAAGTTACCGCCCCACTAAATTTTACCGGTACGTTTTCTACGCTCCTGGTAACCGAAAAATTCAGTTGGCAATACTTTATTTCTTCATGCAAGCGGTCACTTCACAGTAAAAACAAAAAATTGGAATTCGGTTGAAAAAAGGTTTTTATCTCGTCATGATCGCGCAAGCGTTATCCTCGCTTGCCGACAACGCTTTATTTATTGCTGCAATAGCACTCATCGCCGAACTGAACGGGCCCGACTGGATGACGCCGGCAATGAAGTGGTTTTTTGCGTTTTCTTACGTGATCCTGGCCGCTTTCGTTGGCGCCATTTCAGACTCTTTCCCCAAGGGAAGGGTCATGTTTGTGACCAACGCCATCAAAATCTCAGGTTGTCTGCTCATGTTCGGTTTCGAGTTCGTCTCGGGCAACAACCACTCACTTCATGCTTATATTGTCTGTTTTTCGTACGCATTGGTGGGCATTGGTGCTGCGGCATACTCTCCGGCCAAATATGGCATCGTGACAGAACTTCTGCCGCCCAATGACTTAGTCAAGGGCAATAGCTGGATAGAAGGCCTTACCGTGCTTTCCATTATTCTTGGTGTCGTGCTGGGCGGCAAGCTTACCGAGCCAACCATGTCCGGCTGGCTGCTGGCCAACCCGTTTATCAGCAGCATTGCCAAAACACCGGCTGAAGCGGCCATCGTGGTGATTGCCACCATTTATATCATGGCGGCCCTGTGCAACCTGTTAATTCCCAATACACACTTCGTTTATCCAAAGCAGGAAACCAATCCTGTCAAGCTATGCAAGGTTTTCTTCAGCTACGTCAAAATCCTGTGGCAAGACAAAGTGGGGCAAATCTCCCTTGCGGTTACCACCCTGTTCTGGGGAGCCGGGGCAACCCTGCAACTGGTCGTTCTGCAATGGGGTCAAGACCACTTGAACCTAACCATTGCCCAATCAGCCAATTTAATGGGGGTAGCCGCCATCGGCACGGTACTTGGTTCGGTGTTGGCCGGCAGGGTACCGCTTCGCAAAGCACTTAGCGTGTTGCCGGTTGGCATTATCATGGGCCTGGCCGTCATGCTCATGACCATCACCAAAAGTGACTGGAGTGTCTACCTCGTTCTTATTCTAATTGGCGGCCTGGCCGGCTACTTCGTCGTGCCCATGAATGCACTGCTACAGCACCGCGGGCATGTCCTGCTGTCAGCAGGCCATTCGATTGCCGTGCAAAACTTTAACGAGCAGCTTAACATCCTGTTCATGGTGGCAGCCTATGGCAGCATGGTAGCCTTTGATATGCATATCAATACCATCATCATTATTTTTGGCTCGATTGTGTCGGTATTAATGTCTTTCATCATTTTATGGTGCCTGATCAACAAAAAACGCTACCCGGACACCTTCAATGAAATTGGAGACCTGGGCCACGGCCGGGCACAACAAAACACCTAGTTCAATTCGCGCTGCGCACAATCCGCAAGGCCTTTTGAAGGTCTTGCCATACCTTGGCCTTATCAGTGTGCGCCACCATTAAATGATTAGGGTGATAGGTAACCACTAGCGGAATCTGCTTTCCGTTTGCCGTGCTAATAAACCAATCTTTTGCACGCAAAGCTTCAACGGTTTCCGTACTGCCTAAAAGCAGGTTGGCCGCACGTCCAAAAACCACAATACACTTGGGTTGAACCCGTTCGATCTGGGCCTGCAAATAACTCATGCAACTGGCTGCCGCTTCCTTTGAAGGGGCAATATTGGCGATTGGCCGGCACTTCACCAACGGCGATATAAACACCGTTTCACGGCCCAAATGGACAGATTTCAGAATATTGTCGAACAGCGTCCCTGCCTTGCCCATAAAGGGCCGCCCATGCCAGTCGTCCTGTTCACCCGGGGCTTCCTCAACAAACATCCAGTCGGACGGTTGCGCCCCTTCACCGAACACGGCCTGCCTGCGATGCTCACCCAGATTGCAGCTATTACAATTGGCCACGCTTTCACGCAGGCCGGGCCAGTCAAGCTGACTAAGATCGGGCCGCAACACGACAGGAGAAGGCACATCCTTGGTGGTTTCAGGGGCTGGCTGTTGACTGGCAAAATTGCGCACTGGCCGTTGCGCTACCGCCGGTTGCGAGGCAACCGCCCGTTGTGTAGGCAGCGGGGATGCCTCAGGCAGGCGGGCGGACAGGTTTGCCTTGGCCCGGTTACCCGGTTCGTTAATCCCGGATTCAACCGCCACGGCATCATCCGCCGGCCGTTGGACAATCACAGGAACAAAAGGCTTGCCCCACAAGCGGTCTATGCCCGACTCTTGCAGCCACAACACTTGCAGGCCATTGATATTGGGCCTGACCGGAACCGGGGGAATTATATTAGGGACCATAAACCATTAAGCATTAAGCCACACTCTTTTGCAAAACCAGCGCATCTTCACTTTCACCATTATTACCGGAATAATAACCCTTGCGAACGCCAATTTGCACATAATGATGACGCTCATAGAAAACCCGTGCCTGCTGGTTTGAAGGCCGCACCTCAAGCACCTGCAAATCAAGGCCGGCTTCTTTAAGCTTGTTTTCTGTAACCGCCAGCAAGCGGCTGCCAAGCCCCTGTCCCTGGCAACCAGGCATTACGCCAATCAATAGCAGATGGGAAACATCGGGGGCCAGCATTTGCAATGCAAAACCCAAAACCGTATTTTGCCTGTCGGTGATCACCCAGCCCGGATAATTGGCTTTTAACGCATCCAGAAAATTCCCTTTGGTCCAGGGTTTTTCCTGCACTGCCTGCTCTATGGCCAGCACCTCATCAACATGGGCTTCCTGCATGGCCTGAACAAGGTAATCAGCATTCTCGGGCGGTAAGACGTCTTCATTTTCAGGCACGGGCCGGCCATTGCCAACCGGCAAGCCGGCCTTGGGATTACCCCCTGCCCCCTGTTCGCGCTCTTGGGTGGTGAAAGCCACCTTATCCCTGACATACAGCGGGCTGGCATGGTCGGGCTGAATAAATTCCCCCTTGTGCCAGGCGGACAAGGCAAGTTGCACAACCGTGTCGGCACCGGCCCATACTGAAGGCCCATAAGCAATACCCGCTTGCTCCTGCAACACCTCGGGATAAGCAAGCAGGGCGTTGCCGGCCAGCAAAAAGCGAATGTTTTCACCCGCTTTCAGCTCCCATTCGGCCCGCTGGCTTTCAAGCCAGGAAAAAACCTGATCGGCAGCAATCAAACAAGGACCCTGGACCGTTTCCAGCCCACCGGGATGATTGCTGTCTTGGCGATAAACGGCCATGAAGACCTCGCTCATGCGGGCATCAAGCACACTGACAATATAATGGCCTGCTGCCTGCTCACGAGCAAGCTCGGCCGTGGCCCGCAGCGAAGTAACCGGATATACGGGCACCCCCAAACCAAAGCCCAATCCCTGGGCCGCTCCGCAGGCAATTCGCAAACCGGTAAAACCGCCCGGCCCCTGCCCGAAAGCAATGCCGTGAATATCGGTTTTTGCCAAACCGGCCTCTTCCAGCAACTCATCAAGCATGGGCAGCAGGCGCTCGGCGTGCTGCTGGCCAACCTCATTGTGCCGGACCGTGACCGTGGAATGGCCTTGCTCATTGGCACGCAATAAGGCAACACTGGAGCCGGAGCCCGAGGTTTCGATTCCAATTAAATTAATGTTCGTCATAAAAAATCAAAAAAACTATCGTATCTACCGATATGCAACATGCCTTATTTGTTACAAAATGCCAGAGCACGCATAACAAGACAAAGCCACACCAAGCTTGGGATAACGCAAATGTTTTTGAAAAACCACTTTAAAATTTGCTTTATTCCACCGATAATAGTGTATTGCCGTTAATAAAATAACATTTTAATGTTTAAAGTTCAGTATCCGGTAAATTTGGTTCAATCATCTGTAAACAAAACAATCTTGATTATTACAGGCACAAATATCCGTTACACAAGAATCACAATTTCCCATACTTTTTTTGTGTAACATGTTGTGAAACCCCCTAGTTAACCTTTTTGAAGGCTGTTACATTTCCGGTATGAATACTCAAAATCAAACTTCACCTCGAAAAATACTGGTTGTAGACGACGATCAACGTCTGCGTGATCTTCTGCGTCGCTACCTGTCTGAGCAAGGGTTCAATGTTTTTGTAGCCGAAGATGGCAAAGAAATGTCCAAGCTCTGGCAACGCGAACACTTCGACCTGCTGGTTCTTGACCTCATGTTGCCGGGCGAAGATGGCCTGTCCATCTGCCGTCGCCTGCGTGGCGCCGGAGACAACACCCCCATTATCATGCTGACGGCCAAAGCGGAAGAAATCGACCGCATCCTGGGCCTTGAAATGGGTGCAGACGATTACCTGTCCAAACCGTTTAACCCGCGCGAGCTGCTGGCCAGGGTCAATGCAATTTTGCGCCGCCGCGGTTCCGATGAGCATCCAGGTGCACCAAGCCAGGAAAATGAATCCATTATTTTTGGTCCTTACACCCTGAACCTGTCAACCCGTACCCTTAGCAAAAACGATGAGGTTATCCCCATCACCACGGGTGAATTTTCAGTCCTTAAAGTCTTTGCACGTCACCCTAAAGTACCCCTGTCCCGTGACAAACTCATGGAACTGGCACGCGGGCGCGAGTACGAAGCCTTTGACCGCAGCCTGGACGTTCAGATTTCCCGTCTTCGCAAGTTAATCGAACCCAATCCTGCCAAGCCGGTTTTCATTCAAACAGTCTGGGGGCTGGGCTATGTTTTCGTACCCGATGGCGGAAACTGATATCCCTTAAGCTAAATGCTGGAAGATAAAAACCACTTAAAAGGTTTATGGCAAAAAACACTATTCAAGGCCCGGCTGAGTTTATTCAGCCGGTCTTTTTTACTGTTGGCTTCCCTGCTTATTGTCAGTCTGAGCACTTGGCTTGCCGTCTTTTTCAGCATGCAGGAAGAACCCCGGGCCATTCAGTTGGCACAACGGGTCGTCACCGCCCTTAAAATTACGCAAAAATCCTTGCATTACGTTCCTTCATCAGAACGCAATGCACTGGTTATCGACCTGGCCACTGACAGTGATATCCAGTTTTTTCCCCGTCAGGGTGATGACACCACGCTGCCCCTGCCCAACACCCTGTTCTGGGAAACCTTCACGCAACATATCAAGCTGGAAACCAAAAATCCCAACACCATAGTGGCCGCCAACATGAACGGCGAGACCGGCATCTGGATCAGCTTCATGGCCAATGATGACCTGTACTGGCTGCTGCTGAAAAATGACAATTCTGAATTATCGCTTGTCCATGAGTGGCTCGGCTGGGGCATTATAGCCCTCATCCTGGCTGTCACCGGTGCAGCCATCAGCGTACGGTTTGTCAACACCCCCCTTTCACGCCTGTCCAAAGCCGTGCAACAAGTGGCCCGAGGCGAGAACCCGGCCCCGCTACCCACCAACGAAGGCCCCCTTGAAATTCGCGACCTCAACCATGCTTTCAATCGCATGGCGCGTGATTTGCGCCAGATCGAAGCCGACAAAGAACTCATGCTGGCAGGCATCTCGCACGATCTGCGTACGCCACTGGCGCGCATGCGGCTGGAAATTGAGCTTAGCAACGTGGATGATGCCGCCCGCGCGGCGATTGACGGGGACCTGGCGCAAATTGACCATAGTATTGGCCAGCTGATGGAGTATGCCCGGCCGGCCGGTGTCATTCCCGATACTGCCATAGACGTATCCGAAGTCCTGACGATGCTTTGCCAACGCGAGAAAAACTATACCGAATCCCTGTCCGGCACCCTGGAATTCAACATAGCACCAGGGCTATATGCCAAAATCGGTGAATTAAACCTCAAGCGCATCGTCAGCAACCTGATTGAAAATTCCCGCCGTTATGGCAAATCGGCAGATGGTGGGGCACATATCACAGTTACTGCCCGGACATCGGGCTCACTGATTCATATTGATGTCAGCGACCAGGGGCCCGGCATCCAGCCCAAGGACATAGAACGCCTGCTACGGCCTTTTTCACGTGGCGAAGTAGCCCGCACAGGCGTAAGTGGCGCAGGCCTGGGTCTTTCAATTGTCGAACGGCTGCTCAAGCACGTTGGCGGCTCTTTGAAGCTTCGGCCCAACAAGCCCCAAGGCCTGACCGGCCATATTGAAATTCCCAAAGCCAGGCCGGGCAATAATCATGCAGACACCTGAAAGCGTTAAGGTTATACTGATTTAGATCTTGTAACATTAAGGAATAAGGAAAAAGGAAAGAATATGAAAACCATTGGTGACAAACTGGAAGCGTTTAAAGTGATTGGCGTGAAGCCCGGCTTCAACAAACACGAAGAAAACGGTGTCTCGGCTTTTGAAGACATTACCGAAAGTTCTTTTCCGGGCAAATGGAAAGTCATCTATTTTTACCCCAAAGACTTCACCTTCGTGTGCCCCACTGAAATTGTCGGCTTCAACAATCTGGTGCAGGAATTTACCAGCCGTGACGCGATACTCATGGGCGGCTCGGTCGATAACGAATTCTGCAAACTAGCCTGGCGCCGTGAAAATGCCGAACTGGACAAACTGGGACATTATTCATTTGCCGACTCCACCGGCTCCTTGATCGACCAGCTGGGCATCCGTGATAAATCGGCAGGTGTTGCCCTGCGGGCCACATTTATCATAGATCCCGACAACATCATCCAGCATGTATCGGTTAACAACCTGAACGTTGGACGCAATCCCGAAGAAGTCCTGCGTATTCTTGACAGCCTGCAAACCGATGAGCTCTGCCCCTGCGGCCGGGAAACCGGTGGTGATACCCTGTAAAAGTAAACGGATTTTGGGTTTACGTAATTTTCAAGGCTTTGCCAGCAAGACGACTACCGTAGCGGCAATGCCTTCTTTTCTACCCAAATATCCCAAATGCTCATTGGTCTTGCCCTTTACGTTCACACAGTCTATTGGCAAACCCAGATCATTGGCAATATTGGCCACCATGGCAGGCGCATAAGGCATGATTTTAGGCGCCTGGGCATGAATGGTCGCATCCACATTCACCGCCTGCCAACCGGCTTCCCGCACTTTCTCATACGCCGCCCTTAACAGCATACGGCTGTCTGCGCCCTTATAGGCAGGGTCGGTATCAGGAAAGTGCCGGCCAATATCACCCAAGCCCGCTGCGCCCAGCAAGGCATCGGTAATGGCATGCAACAGCGCATCGGCATCAGAATGCCCTTTCAGCCCATGCGTATGCGGTATGGTTACGCCACCCAGAATCAAAGGCCTGCCTTCTACCAATGCATGCACGTCAAAACCCTGGCCTACCCTGAACGGTACTGTCATTTTATTTCCTGTCCAAATATTGTTTGATAGTTAAACTTTTAAAGCAAGCAATGAACTGATCACCTGCCTTGCCAATTATTATAACCAGTGTGCCATGATCTCAAAATCGCCGGGCCAGGTCACTTTCATGTTCTGGATACTGCCCCTTACCAGCATCGGTGAAAATCCGGCAAACTCCATGGCCGACGCTTCATCGGTTACCTCAAAACCCTGCTCCCTGGCCTTCAGCAAGGCATCACGCAACAGGCCAACCCTGAACATTTGCGGCGTTTGTGCCAGCCACAGGCCTTCACGTGGCACCGTGGTTTCAACCACCTCCAGGCCATTTTTCACTACCGCCCTTTTCACCGTATCAGGTACCGGTGTTGCCAGAATACCGCCTTGGTCATGGAACAGGCAGGTTTGAATCAGACGGTTCAGGGACTCGGACTGTAAACCCGGACGGGCTGCATCATGCACCAGGACCCAGTCGCTATCGGCAGCCTGGCTGGCCAGCAAGGTATTTAGCACCGTATCCGCACGACTGGCCCCACCGCTTCGATGAATGCAGACCTGCTCAAATTCTGGCATGACGCAATCAGCAATATAGGCATCATTAGGCGCCACACCAATATGTACCTTGCAGATACCGGCGTGGCTTAACAAAGCCTTTACCGTATGCACCAGCATGGGCACGCCGTTAATGACACGATACTGCTTGGGACCCACATGCCCGTCACCGTGTGCTCGTGCACCAATCCCACCGGCGGGAATAAGGGCAATTATTTTTTCACTCATGATTGTTGATACAGGAAAATCCTGCCACTACCCAAAAACAGCATTATTGCATATGCACGAGCGCTTGCCTTGCAGCACCTTGAAAAAGACAAGCAAACCGGTTTAGGTACGCTTCTGCAAGCCGCCTACTGGTTTATCAAAAAGGAGCCTGGCAGTTAAAAAACCGGTGAGCAACATTCACCATAAAAGCGCCTGGCATCGCTGTTAAAATAAATGTTTTGAATTTCACTTCCCAACTGTTGTGTCTTTACCTTCAATACCCAAACTGCTTGCCAGCCTGAAACCCGGCCAACGATTCAACCATCCATGTCCGGCCGGCTCCGGAGATGCCTGGCTATTGGCTGAACTGGCCCGGGCCGCCCAAAAAACCATCGTGGTGCTGTGTGCCGACCCCTTACAGGCACAACGGCTGGCTGAAGAAACCAAACGCTTCAATCCGCAAGTAAAGGCGCGCCAGCTTCCCGACTGGGAAACCCTGCCTTATGACGGCTTTTCACCACACCAGGACCTTATATCCGAACGCCTGAAAACCCTGCATGCCCTCATGCTTGAAGAGGTGGACATCCTGACCGTGCCCGTAACCACCGCACTGTACCGCCTGCCCCCCCCTTCGTTTCTGGCCGCCTACACCTTTTCCTTCAAAAAAGGCGATCGCGTCAATGAGGCTGCCTTGCGTGACCAGCTCATGCTGGCCAACTACACCCATGTTACCCAGGTTACCGCGGCCGGTGAATTCTGTATCCGGGGCAGCCTGATAGACTTGTTCCCCATGGGCTCAATAGTGCCGTACCGGATAGACCTGTTCGATGACGAAATCGACTCGATCCGCAGTTTTGACATAGACACCCAGCGCAGCCTGTATCCGGTTAATGACATACAACTGTTGCCCGGCCGTGAGTTCCCCATGGACGAAGACGCGCGCACCCGGTTCCGTTCGCGCTTTCGCGAAGTTTTTGAAGGCGACCCTTCCCGCTGCCTGCCCTATAAAGACGTGGGCAACGGCATTGCCTTTGCGGGCATTGAATATTACCTGCCGCTTTTCTTTGACGAAACCGCCACCCTGTTCAACTACCTGAAGCCTGACACCATCACGGTAACCCTGGGTGATCTGGAAGAAACCATTACGCGTTTTCACAACGAAACCCAAAGCCGCTACAGCTTCATCAAATCAGACCGCGAACGGCCGGTACTACCCCCCGAACAACTCTTCCTTTCACGCGAGCAGATTTATAACCAGTTCAAAAATTTTGCCCGCCTGAACCTGGACAACAAGCAGGCATCGGAAGAAATCACCCCGGCCCCCAATGTAGCCGTTGCCCGCCGTGCCGAGCAACCTTTTGCCAAACTGCAGCAAATGGTGCTTAACAAACAGCATAAAATCCTGCTTTGTGCCGATTCCGCAGGCCGCCGTGAAACCCTGCTGCAAATGCTGCAGGAACACCAGCTGGCACCTGACACCCACTTGGACACCATTCACGAATTCATTGCGTCTGATGCCAGCTTTGGCATGGTGGTGGCCCCCATCAACACCGGGTTTCTGGTTAACCATCTAAACTTTGCCCTGCTGACCGAAAATGACCTTTACCCCGGCACGGCCACCTACACCCAGCGCCGCCGCAAGCAACAGGAACGCAGCAGCGATGTTGATGCCATGGTACGGGACTTGTCCGAACTGCGCGAAGGTGACCCGGTGGTGCATGTCCAGTACGGAATTGGCCGCTATCACGGCCTGGTCAACATGGACCTGGGCGAAGGCAATGTAGAACTGTTGCACCTTGAGTATGCCAATAAAAGCACCCTGTACGTGCCGGTTTCACAGTTGCACGTGATTGCCCGTTACAGCGGCGCTGACCCCGAACAGGCCCCCTTGCACCAACTGGGTTCAGGCCAGTGGGACAAGGCACGCAAAAAAGCCGCCAAACAAATACGCGATGCCGCCGCCGAACTGCTTAACCTTTATGCCCAGCGGGCCGCCCGCGAAGGCTACGCCTTCAAGCTGCCCTTCAGCGACTACCAAAGCTTTGTGGAGGGCTTTGGTTTTGAAGAAACCGCCGACCAGGCCGCAGCGATTGAAGCCGTGATCCACGACATGACATCGGGCAAGCCCATGGACCGCCTGGTATGTGGCGATGTAGGATTTGGCAAAACCGAAGTGGCCCTGCGCGCCGCTTTCCTGAGCGTGGCCAATGGCAAACAGGTGGCCTTGCTTTGCCCCACCACCCTGCTGGCCGAACAGCACGCCCAGACCTTTGCCGATCGCTTCGCGGACTGGCCCGTCAATGTCGCCGAGCTGTCCCGTTTCAGGTCTGGCAAAGAAGTGGCCGCCACCATTGAAGGCATCGCCAAAGGCACTGTTGACATCGTCATTGGCACGCATAAGATCCTGTCCAAAGACGTACAGTTCAAACAACTGGGTTTGGTCATTATTGACGAAGAACACCGCTTTGGCGTCCGCCAGAAAGAAGCCCTGAAAGCACTGCGGGCCGAAGTCGATGTGCTAACCCTAACCGCCACCCCGATTCCGCGTACCCTGGGGATGTCGCTGGAAGGCATTCGCGACTTTTCGGTCATCGCTACCGCACCGCAAAAACGGCTGGCCATCAAAACCTTTGTACGCCGTGAAGACGGCAGCACCATACGCGAAGCCGTACTGCGTGAACTCAAGCGTGGCGGACAGGTGTATTTCCTGCACAATGAAGTGGAAACCATCAACAACCGCAAGGCCCGCCTGCAAGAACTGGTACCAGAAGCCCGCATTGCGGTGGCACACGGCCAAATGCCCGAGCGCGAACTGGAGGAAGTAATGAAAGGCTTCTACCAGCAGCGTTTCAATATTCTGCTGTGCACCACAATTATTGAGACCGGGATTGACGTCCCTAGCGCCAACACGATTATTATTCATCGCGCAGACCGCCTGGGCCTGGCCCAGTTGCACCAGCTGCGTGGCCGGGTTGGGCGTTCCCACCATCAGGCCTATGCTTATCTGCTTACCCCCGGTGAGGACGCGATTACCAACAATGCGAAAAAACGCCTTGAAGCCATCCAGTCCATGGAAGAACTGGGCTCGGGCTTTTTCCTGGCCATGCACGACCTTGAAATCCGCGGCACCGGTGAAGTCTTGGGTGAATCACAATCTGGCAATATCCATGAAATCGGCTTTTCGATGTACACCGATATGCTGAACGAGGCGGTACGTGCCCTGAAAGCCGGTGAAGAGCCCGATCTGGAGTCTCCCTTTGCACCTGTCTGTGAAGTCAAGCTGCATACATCTGCCCTGCTGCCTTCTGATTACTGCGGCGATGTTCATGCCCGCCTGTCTATCTACAAACGCCTGTCACACGCCAAAAATGAAGACGAGCTACTGAAAATACAGGAAGAACTGATCGACCGCTTTGGCAAACTGCCCGAACCCGCCGTCATGTTGATCACCACTCACCGGCTCCGTATCCTGGCTGAACCACTGGGCATTAGCCGCCTTGATATTAGCGACGAGCAGGCCATGCTTAATTTTGGCCCCAAAGCCAATATAGACCCACTACGCATGATAGAGCTGGTGCAGAAACAAAAACACATACGCTTCAGCGGTGCCGACAAACTGCGCATGGAACTGGCTAAAATGCCCGATATCAACCAACGCGTCAATGCGGTACGCCAACTACTACGATCATTATCCTGACTGTTTACTTACCCTGAATATTGTTCAAGCATAAACCTATATATACCATGACCACACACCTTATACTGCAAACTTCAAGCATTCTTGGCAACCTTATCGAACATGCTGCCGCCATTTCAAGTGCCAACGGCATTCACCATATCAACAGCTGCGCTGCCCGCCTGATCGACGTAGACCCTGCTTGCCGCGAAGAAATCATGCAATGGGCCACCAGCAACCGGGTCGATACGGCTTTCATCAATAACTACAAGCCCCTTGCCGAAATGAAAGTGCTGGCCATGGACATGGACTCTACCCTGATCAATATTGAGTGCATTGACGAAATTGCCGATATGGCCGGACGCAAACAACAGGTATCCGCCATTACCGAAGCCGCCATGCGGGGGGAAATTAAAGACTTTGCAGAAAGCCTGCGCCGCAGGGTTGCCTTGCTGGAAGGCGTACCGGCCACGGCACTGGAAAAAGTATATGAAGAACGGTTACGCCTTAATCCCGGGGCCGAAAAACTGGTTCAGGGTGCCCAGGATGCCGGCCTGAAAGTATTGCTGGTTTCTGGTGGATTCACCTTCTTTACCGAAAGGCTGCAAGAACGTCTTGGCCTGGATGAAATTCATGCCAATACCCTGGAAATTGAAAATGGCCTGTTAACCGGTCGTGTGCTGGGGGATATTGTGGATGGCCAGGCCAAAGCAAATTTCCTGAAAGCGCTGGCGGAAAAAGAAAACGCCCTGCCCGAGCAATGCATTGCCATGGGCGATGGCGCCAATGACCTGATCATGATGGGCCATGCGGCCTATTCGGTGGCTTACCGCGCCAAGCCGGTGGTGCAGGAGCAGGCGGCGTTCAGCATTAATTATTCGGGGCTGGATGCGGTGCTGAATTATTTTAAACAGGATGCATGAAGCACCTCGTTTATACGCTGAAGCAGCTGAAGTATCCAGTTTATTTGGCTCCGCTTGAAAGTGCGGAAAAGGCAGTCCGCCTTGCTCCGACGCCCCTTCGGGCCGAAGTCGCTGCGCCGGACTGCCTTTTCCGCACCGGGACTTATTCAAGGAAACGCTACCCCTTACACCCCTAAACCAATATAAATAACACCCCAGGCCTATACACTGGTTTCCTTAAACAGCCAAAAGGGGTATTGCCCCTATCTGGGGGTGCGATTCTGCCCGCAGGGCGGTTGGAGCAACACCAGATAGGGGCAATACCCCGCTTTATAACGAAGTCGCAATCCCAATCACAACCTATCCCGTTTTCTCACAAAGCCACCAATCTAACCTTTGCCCTCACCCTGATTTCATTATGATGGAGCACACGGCTTCTTCCGTTTTGCATTAAAAACGTCTTTCATTTAGAATTTCTTGTTTTTACGGCGCTTTTCACCGTGAAAAACAAATTTATTAAACTTACTCAAATATCCTGTTATAGTTTAAATATATTAATTTTAACGGCGATTATCGCCGTATATTAAAAATAATTTAAACTATGCCACATCATTCAAGCTCTCATTGGCTTTCAACTGTTTATTTCGGTCAATTCGTAACCAGGCAATGGTTACTTGAGCAAGGCGTGAGTAAGCACTCCTTGGATAATGCGGTCAAATCAAAAAAATTAAAACTTTTATCCAGAGGCGTTTTGGCACGCGAAGGCGTACCCATAGACTGGCAAGGAACAATCGCTTCCCTTAACCGTATGGGTACGCTGGTTTACATAGGAGGGATCTCAGCCTTGATCCAGCAAGGACTGGCCCATTATGTTGATTTTTCAAATCAGGTTAGTTTGTATTCCCCTGAGGCATCTCCCAGCTGGCTTTCTAAACTTGACCTGAATACCCGCTTAAACTGGCACAGGACTGCAAGGTTATGGAATATGCCTGATTTATTACAAATCAGTAGCCTTAAGAAAAATGAAATAAATAATGGTTACTGGATAATGGCTTCACCGGAACAGGCCATTTTTGAGGTATTGATGGCCGTCCCCGAAGTTTTCAGTTTTGAATATGCTGATCATTTAATGCAAGGACTGGTAAACCTGTCACCCCGCCGTTTAGACGCACTTTTAAAATGCTGCAAACACATAAAAGCCAAACGTTTATTCTTCTTCTTTGCAGATCGTCAAAATCATGCATGGCGTAAAAAACTGCAAGTGGATAATTATGACCTGGGATCGGGGCACCGGCGCATAGCAAGCAATGGTAAATTAGATAATAAATATCAAATAACCATCCCAAAAGCTTTTTATGTCCCAAAATAACATTTACTACAAGCAGGTTAAATTACTTCTGCGTGTACTACCGTTCATCAACGAACAACCATGCTTTGCATTAAAAGGCGGCACCGCCATCAACTTGTTTTTTCGTGATTTTCCCAGATTATCTGTTGATATTGATTTAGTATACTTACCTGATGACAATAGAAAAACAGCTTTGGAAAAGATTAAAATCGCCCTTGATAATATTGAAAAAGATCTAATTTCCGCAATAAAAGATCTGAAAATAATAAAAAGCTATCAGAATAAAGAAGATGCTTTACGCTTAATCATAAACCAACAGGGTGTGTCAATAAAAGTAGAGCTATCACCCGTTTTAAGAGGCACTGTATTCGAAGCAACTTTAAAAGAGACTCTACCTTCCGTAGAAGATGAATTTGGTTTTGCTGAAGCAAAAGTGGTCGCTTTAGAAGATCTTTATGCCGGTAAATTATGCGCAGCTTTTGACCGGCAACACCCTAGGGATTTTTTTGATCTTATGCTCTTGCTGGAACATGAAGGTATTACCGAAGGTATCAGGCAGGCTTTTTTGGTTTATCTAATCAGTCACGCCAGGCCGATGAACGAACTGCTCACGCCCAACTGGAAACCTATTGAGCATGTTTTCAAGTCGGAGTTCGAAGGCATGACCGTTAGAAAATGCACATTAAAGGAACTGGAACAAGCCGCCAAAACAGCACTTAATACGTTACTACATAGTTTCACCGAAAAAGAAAAGCAATTTCTCTACAGCATGTATGAAGATACCCCCAAATGGAATTATTTAAATTTCCCTCATATTCAATACTTACCTGCCGTTAAATGGAAATTATTAAATATAAAAAAAATGAGTATACCAAAAAGGAAACAAGCTCTAGAAAACCTAAAACAGGCATTACACACTTGAAAATTCAATAAAACCAAGTCATATTTTTGATATGCTCAACACCTAAAAGACGGTGATTCTTATAGTACACACGCGGCGTTCAGGATTAATTATTCGGGGTTGGATGCGGTGCTGAATTATTTTAAACAGGATGCGTGAGGTTTTTAGGCTTTTCAGGCTTTTTAGGTTTATTTGGCTCCGCTTGAAAGTGCGGAAAAGGCAGTCCGCCTTGCTCCGACGCCCCTTCGGGCCGAAGTCGCTGCGCCGGACTGCCTTTTCCGCACCGGGACTTATTCAAGAAAACGCTACCCCTTACACCCCTAAACCAATATAAATAACACCCAGGCCTATACACTGGTTTCCTTAAACAGCCAAAAGGGGTATTGCCCCTATCTGGGGTTGCGATTCTGCCCGCAGGGCGGTTGGAGCAACACCAGATAGGGGCAATACCCCGCTTTATAACGAAGCCACCCTCTACAGGCCGCCCTTAATTACTTTTCATAAACTTATGTTCAGGAATATCCTCAACTGAACGAATGGGCGGGTGTGGCAAATCGTCCATTTCCTCAGCCAGGTCGCTATCCACCGCTTTAGTAGGATCAGCTTCCACCGCTTTGGTATCTTCAATTTGACGCACCAAATCACTTCTTTCCTCGCTATCTGCAGGCAACAGGGCCAACAGTTTTTCCCACGTTTCTATCGCCTTGCGGTAATCCGCCTTCTCGTAATAAGAACCGCCCAAAAGCAGCAAAGCATCATGGTCTTCAGGATCAATCGCCAAAGCCTGTTTAAGCAATTCATCGGGCTTGCCTTCAAAACTGCCCCGATACAAAGCCAACACCCCGGCAAACAGCGATAACTCGGTTGGATTATCCTTGATCAATTCCCAGGCGCGGCCATACGCCCCCACAGAATCGGCATGACGTCCCATGGCGCGGTAGCTGCGTGCCAGCATCAGCTGCTGCATCAGATCTCCAGGATTGGCAGCGGCTTTTTTCTCCAGCTCTTCAACCGCACCCACAAACTGCTCTACATTGCCATTCATGCCAAAAGTAGCCGCCGGATTCAGGGCAGCCAGATTACCCAAATAATAATAGCCCGCCGCAGCCACCACCGGCACGGCCACAATCGCCCATGGCATATACTTGGCGCTACCCACTAGTGCCTGTGGCTGGGCTTCCAGGCGGCGCATGTCTTCAACCAGCTGGGTTTGCGCTTCAAGCTGTGCCTGTTGGAAATTGGTCTCATCCATATTACCGGCGGCAAACTCTTGCTGAAGCTCTTGCATGGTTTGTTCATGAACCATGTACCGTTGCTCCAGGGCTCGTTTTTGCAATTTGCCGTATTTGTTTTTTTGCATCGCCCAAAGCAACAAGGCCACCACGATGGCACTAATAAATAGCCCCAATAAAATTAATTCTGTCATTTTTTATTCCCGAAATCTTTTTCCCAACGTTGTATATCTTTAGCCATATCCTGCTCGTCAAGAACTGTCGTTGTTGCCTGCTGACCCTGACGATGAATATGACGCCACAAGGCAAACAGCAGGAACACCAATAAGGCAAACGGACCCAGCCATAACAAATAGGTTCTGGGACTAAATACCGGCTTATAGTGAACAAATTCACCATAGCGAACAACCAGATAATCAATAATTTGCTCATCCGTTTTATGAGCAGCTATTTGCCCCCGGATTTCCTTGCGCAAGTCTTGCGCCAAACCGGCCTGTGAATCAGCGATCGACTCATTCTGGCAAACCAGACAACGCAATTCTTTCGCTATTTCTCGCAGGCGCTCTTCTTCGGCAACACTCAGTCGGGTTTCAAGTTGCGCCCAGGCCGTACCCGAAAAAAACCATCCTTGCCCGGCAAACAGCAAGGTAGTACCCAATATCGCCAGGGCCAAACCTTGCAACCGCCTGAAAAAACCACTTGCCATGCCCTCTTGCCACATGCCGTATCCACCCCGCCTTAAAAAGCTTATAAAGAAATTTTTCATGGTGTTGCCAACGCCTTGGCAAGCATGGGTTTGAGTTTCTTCTCAAGGGTTTCCTCGGTTAACGCGCCTGTAAAGCGCTCAACAATTTCTCCTTGCCGATTGATAATGAACGTCTCGGGCACCCCATAAACGCCCAGGTCAATGCCCACCAGCCCATTCAAGTCAACAGCAATGCGGTCATAGGGGTTCCCCCCCATATCCACCAGCCAGGCACGGGCAGCACGTGAATCATCCTTGTAATTGAGGCCCACCAGGTCTACCCCTTCAGGGCGTTGCCACTTAAGCAACAAATCGTGCTCTGCCTGGCAACTGACACACCAGGAAGCCCAGACATTCAAGACCCAAACCCTGTTTTTGAAATCCTGTTCGGTCACCTGCTTTTGGGCCTGCATCAAATCAGGCAAGGCAAACTGCGGTATCGGTTTACCGACCAAGGCCGAAGGCAAATCCCTTGGGTTCATGCCCAGGCCAAGCCCTAACAGCACCAGCAAACCGGCAAACAGAATCAATGGCAACCAACGTTTCATACTTTCACCTGCTTGCTATCCGGCTTGACCCCTGTGCTTATTGACGGCACATCTGGACTGGTCTGGGTTTTCCTGACTCGGTAACGGCGATCACGCAAACTCATCCAGCCGCCCCAGGCCATTAACAGGCAACCTACCCATACCCAGTTCATTAACGGTTTCCAGTACACGCGAATCAGCCAGGGACTGGTTTCGGGATTATCGCCATGCATTTCACCCAGGGAAATATACACATCCCTGAAAACGCCACGGTTGATCGCGGCCTCGGTCATGGGCTCACCCCCCGAGAAATACTGACGTTTTTCAGGTTTCAACACGCCAATCGGCTTGCCGTTGGCACTTAATACAAAATGACCGATCAAGGCTTCGTAATTTTGTCCGCGATGACCTTGCAAACTGCGAAAACGCACTTCGTAATCTTCCACCTGTACGGTTTGCTGCGGATCAATCATCACATCACGCTCCCACTCATAGGCCGAGACCACGGTGGCACCGATCGCAAACACGGCCACACCGATATGGGCCATATGCATGCCAATAAATGCCTTGGGCTGATTAAACAACGTTGGCAACCAGGCTGTGCCAGCCTGGGTCAGCCGGACCCGATGATGAACGGCCCAAAGACTGGAGACCACGACCGCCCAGCAAATACACAAGGCCAAGGCCACGCCCCAACGCCATTCCCCAAAATACAGGGGCATGGGCAAGCCTAAAACAATGCCCGCCAGCACAATACCCATGGTGGCACGACGTATCTTTTGCCATTGATTCTGTTTCCAGTGCCAATGAACGGAAATAGCCATGAGCGCCATCATGGGCAACCAGATGGGCATCAATACCTGATTGAAATACGGTGGCCCAACCGAGATTTTGCCACCGCCAATGGCATCCATTAGTAAGGGAAACAGGGTACCCAACAAAATGGTGGCGCAGGATACAACCAGGAAAATATTATTCAGCAACAAAGCGGTTTCTTTTGAAAACAGGCTGAATTTCGCACGACTGCTTAACAAGGGTACCCGCCAGCTATACAGGGCCAGGGCGCCCCCCACCACCACCATCAGATAAATCAAAATAAACGTGCCGCGCGATGGATCGGTGGAAAACGCGTGAACCGAAGTCAGCACGCCCGAGCGCACCAGGAAAGTACCCAGAAGCGACAGGGAAAACGTGGCAATCGCCAGCAATACCGTCCATTGCTTGAAAATATTGCGTTTTTCAGCCACCGCCAGCGAATGAATCAGGGCCGTACCTGCCAGCCAGGGCATGAATGAGGCATTTTCAACCGGATCCCAGAACCACCAGCCTCCCCAACCCAGCTCATAATAGGCCCAGGCACTGCCAAGGAAAATGCCAATGGTTAAAAAGACCCAGGCAAGCAGTGTCCAGGGACGGCTGAATTTTGCCCAGGCCGCATCCAGCTGGCCACTAATCAAGGCGGCAATCGCAAACGCAAAAGCCACCGCAAATCCGACATAACCGAGATATAAAAAGGGTGGATGAAAAATCAGGCCGATATCCTGCAATAAAGGATTCAGATCGGTGCCATCCGCCATGGGGGGCAACTGTCGTATAAAAGGATTTGAAGTGAGCAGGATAAACAGCGCAAAACCGAAAATCAGCAAGGCCAGTACCCCCAGAACCAGATTCTGGATATTGGATGGCAAGGCTTTCGAACGTACACTAACCGCTAACGTCCACAAACCCAGCATGACCACCCATAGCAGCAAAGAGCCCTCATGGCCTCCCCAGACCGCCGCCACCTTGTAGAAAACCGGCAATTGGCTATTGGACTGCGCCACCACATAACGCACGGAAAAATCGTCTTGCACAAAGGCATAACTTAATAAAACAAAACTGGCAACCAATAAAGCCGCCATGAGCTGAGCGCTCATTTTTACCGAAGGCAACAACGCATCGCGGTGTGTTGCGCCGGCCCACAGACCCAACGAACCGCTGAACAAAGCAACGGTTGCAGCTAAAATAAGTGCGAAATGCCCCAATTCGACCCACATACGCTTACTGCTCCAGTTTTAAAGTTTTGGCGGCTTGATGCTGCTGATCAATCGCCATTTGCGCTTCGGGTGGCATATAGTTTTCATCATGTTTGGCCAAAACCTCTTTAGCCGTGAAAACCTGGCCATTCCAATAACCTTGTGCTACGGCACCCTGCCCTTCTTTAAACAAGTCTGGCAAGATACCTTTGTACTGCACGGGAATCCGGGTGGCACCATCATCAATGGCAAAAGCAACAGTCACCCCGTCTGTTTGCCGCTGCAAACTGCCTGCCGTTACCATGCCACCAATCCGGAAATACTCCTGGCTGCCGACTTTACCCTGATGCACCTCGGTGGGCGTGTAAAAAAACACCATATTCTGACGCAAGGCCTGCACGACAAAAATGGAAATAATACCCAATACACCTGCTGCGGCGACGACCCATAGCAAGCGTTTTTTACGTGGACTCATTATTAACTCCCTGCGACTTGTGAGCAGCCATGTTTGTGGCATGCTGCTGCCGATCCAATTGCTGCAGTTTTTTCAAGGCCTGACGTTTTGCCCTGACTAAAACCACCCATTCAAAGCCTATCAAACATACACTTGCCAGCACACAGGACCAGACATAAAAACCATGTCTGCCCATTTGCATGAAATCTGTCCAGCTTTCCCAATACATACTTATTCCGCCTATTCTTGCTGTTGCGCCACGGTACTGGCATAACGTTGCCGGGCCCAGCGATTACCGGCCTCGCGCTGCAACACAATGACCCGTGCCCGTGCCAGTGCCACGGCAATGCAGTACAGCCAGCTGGCCGCCACCATCAACAATAAGGCCCAAAACATGCTCTGGTGCATGGTCACACCCGATTTGAACGAAATGGACGCGCCCTGATGCAGGGTATTCCACCAAACCACTGAAAAATAAATAACCGGCACATTGATGGCCCCCACTACAGCCATCATGGCCCCCGCCTGATCGGCCCGCTTTTGCTGGGTAATGCTGCGTGTTAATGCAATAAAACCCAAATACAGAAAAAACAGCAATAGCATGCTGGTTAAACGCGCATCCCAAACCCAATACGTGCCCCAGGTGGGTCGTCCCCACAAGGAGCCTGTCAGCAGTGAAAGCACGGCCATCAGGGCCCCGGTTGGCGCCAGTGCCTGCATCATTACCGCAGCCATCTTGGTACGTAAAACCCAATACACAATCGCCCAGAAAGCCATGGCCAAATACACAACCATGGCCATCCAGCTACTGGGTACATGCAAAAACAAGATACGATAACTATCACCTTGTACCGCATCGGGCGGCAGGATCAATAAGCCCAGTGTCAGGCCTGCCAGCGCACATACTACGGCTGCCAGCATCAAAGGCCAAAACAGTTTTCCCACCAGGCGATCAAACATGACCGGACTGGCAAACTGGCGCCAATTTCCCTTTGCCGTGGCAGAGTCTGACGCATCGGAAAGAGAGGATAAGGACGTTTGGCGATTCATATTTCTCATCAATATTTATTCAACAGCCAAGCGCAATGCCGCTGCCGCTGCAACCGGAATAAAAAACCAGGACCCCAGTAATAAGGCACCCAGCAACCACCATTCGGCAAAACCGTTTTCAGCGCTACTGTAAACCGCACGACTGGAAAAAATCAAAACCGGCGCACACAAAGGCAAATGCAGTAAAGACATCAGCAGCCCTGACTGACGCAAGCCCAGTGTTAAAGCACTGCTCAGTGCCCCCAGCGCCGATAAAATGCCCATCATCAAGACAATGGCTGCAAAAATAGGCCACATCAAACCGGGCTCCAGCTGATATTGCGTATGCAGCAGCAAAGAAACCAGGCTTAGGGGAATACCGATAGTCAGGCAATACGCAATCATTTTAGCCAATACCATCAGGGCATTGGGAATCGGTAACAACAATAATTGCAGCAGGCTCCCGTCCGACCAGTCTTCCTCGAACAGGCGGTTAAGCGTCAGCAAGTTGGCCAACAATCCGCACACCATGATCACGGCTACCCCAATCTGCTCAAGCAACTCGGGGCTGGGCTTAATGGCCAAAGGAAACAGGGCTGCCACGACAAGGAAAAAAACCAGGCCAATACTTACATCCAGGCGATTGCGCCAAGCCAGGCGAATATCCCGTTGTATCAAGCGGAAAAAAACTGCCATGGTCATGCGGCCCCCGATGGTTTGCCAAAAACCACATGATGACTTACCTTCAAATGATCGGGCCAGGCAAAATGACTGGTAAACAATACACTGCCACCCTTTTCACAATGCCGGTTCATCCAATGTGCCAATTGATGGCGACCGGCTTCATCCAGGGCATTAAAGGGTTCATCCAGCAACCATACAGGACGCTGGACCAGCTTAAGTTTCAATAAGGCTGCGCGCCGTTTTTGCCCCTGCGACAACTGCATCACCGGGGTATCCGCCAAGAAAACCAGCTGCATTTCCTGCAGGGCTGCTTCAAGGAGATGATCGGTCACGCTTACCCCACAAAGCCGGGCAGTCAGCAAGGCATTTTCAGTCACGCTCAGGGCCTCTTTAAGGGCATTGTCATGGGTGCAGTAGTGCCATTGCCGGCGTACCGCATTACCTGCCTTGGCCAATGCCTGACCGTGCCAATAAACCTCACCCTGCTCGGGCTGCAACAGCCCTGTGACCGCCTGGAAAAAACTGGTCTTGCCACATCCATTGGCACCGGCCAAGTGAACACACTGCCCAGCCTGCAAACGCATCTGCCATTGATGGCAAAGCATCAACTGTCCTCGCATAAGAGAAAAATGATCAACCGATAAGGCAACAGGAGTCATACAGCTTCTTACCACAACCCACCATAAAAAAATAAAAAAGCTCTACCCGGTCTGAACACCCTCATCTTGCAGGCAAGATAACAGGTAATCGGCATCTACTCTTACAAAAGCAAGCAGGAGCTGTGTGATGGCCGGATAAAAATCACTGCTGGTGGGAATTGCCTGACTGCGCCGGGTGAATTCAGGCAACCAGGTCAATAGCATTTTCTGCACGAAATCATACTGGTCCTGCACGGTCTTACACCATTGAGCGGACGGCTTGTCATGCGATTGCTCACGCTCAATCCACTGTGCCATGGTGGCCAGAATAACAGCTAGGTGATCGGCCGGCTCGTTAAATTCACGCGGAATTTCCAGGCCATTGTCACGCAAAACATCACGCATTAACAACTCGACAGAACCATACATTTGCTTTTCGTCCTGGTAAGCGGAGGCATAAGGAATCGCGGCAGACTTGGCACCAAGCAAAAACTGCTGCGCAAAATCCGCTGCCAGTTCAATGCGCAAGTGGGAGAAAGCCGGCCAGGCCGCAATGGCCTGACGCATCCGTTTCACCTCGGTGGCCAGACCGCTTTGCTCAAGGCTTGCGTATAAGCCCTCAAGTTGATTGCCCTGGTACAACTTCACCTGTTCTTCCGTTAATTCCAATGATAAAAGATTGGAAAACCAGCGATACAACAAGGCGCGGCTTTGGCTAACAGACGTCCAGCTATCTACAACATTGACCATAAAGGTTTTTTATCCTGAGTAAAATTGATCTGCCAAACAAATAGTGCGGGCAAAAACAGTGCGGGCACTTTGCCCGCACAGGTGAGTGACTAAGTGCGGTCTTTAGGTGCCGGAGAGCCATCAGGCAAGACCTCTTGGGGTCCTCCAAACGACGTGACCGGTGGTGCCACACCCTCAAACTTCTCTATTTCCACCAGGCAGGTATTTGCACTTGGCCCTTGGGCAAGCTTGGAAGTACCCACATCCAGCGTCAGGGTATTGGGGTCACCGTAAGTATCCAGCGAGCCAATTTCAGGGCCGACCGGACCATACCATGCACCCTCTTCAATCCGGATAATCCCTTCGGGGAAATTATCAGAAACCACGGCACCGGCCAGCAGCTGGCCACGGTCATTGAAGACACGCACCAGATCACCATGTTTAATACCGCGACGCTCGGCATCTACGGGGCCGATATACACAGGTTCACGACCTTGCACCGTATATTCAGCACGCCTTTGCTCAGACTCGCAGGTTTGCGAGTGAAGCCGTTCATTGGGGTGACAGGACTGCAGCCACAAGGGGTATTTGTCAGAGTTGGGACCACCATGGGAGCGTTCGGCTTTTTCCATCCAGATCGGGTGCCCCTTGCAATCATCGTATCCGTAGCGCGCAATCTTGCGGCTGAAGATCTCGATAAAACCTGATGGCGTACCCAGGGCATTCACCTCGGGGTCCTCACGGAAATCGGCGTGCCGAACCCATGGTTTGCCTTCGGGGAACAGGACATAACCCGTTTCCCAGAACTCTTCGAAGGTGGGCATGGGGAAATCTTTTTTCGCGTTATCAATGCGACAATCATTATAAAGCTGCGCAACCCATTGCATTTCTGTCATGCCGCGCGAGTACTCAATATCACGCTTGAATCGTTTGCAGAACTCACGCCAAATATCAAAGTCCGAACGGGAGTGGTACAGCGGATCCACCAGTTTGTGCATGGCAATAATACCGCGGTTACTGTAAGAACCATAGGCATCAATATCATTACGCTCATAAGGGGTACATGCCGGTAACACGATATCGGCAAAACGGCAGGTGGCCGTCCAGTTGTAATCCACGGCCACCACCGTTTCAATATTACGGTAGGCCAGCTTCATGCGGTTGCGGTCCTGGTGGCGATGCCACTGGTTGCTACCGGTAAAAATGCCCATTTTATACGGTGGCAGTTTAACCTTGTGGCCGTTGAAATCAATTTCCTTGCCCGGTTCGAGCAAGGCATCAATGGCACGCGCCACCGGAATGACCGAGCTGTAACCGTTATAGTTGGTGTTATCGTGCTTGGGTGTGCGACCGGTATCCAGGTTAAGCGGGAAAGCCCCGGGCATGGAAGCGCCCGAACTGGAAACACCCACCGAGCTATAGTGATGGGAATAACTGACTCCACCACCTGGCAAGCCAATCTGTCCCAGCATGGCCGCCAAGATAGCCCCCATCCAGTACGGCTGTTCACCGTGCTGCTGGCGCTGAATGGCCCAGCCGAAGATAAGCTGCGTCCGGTTTTTGGCAAACAGACGGGCCAACTCACGAATACGGTCGGCACTCACACCACAAATGGGCGCCGCCCATTCGGGTGTTTTTTCCACCATATCTTCGCTTTCGCCTTTCAGGTAAGGCAGAAAATCCTCGAACCCAAGCGTGTATAGTTCCAGAAACTTTTTATCGTACAGGTCTTCTTTCCACAAGGTATGGGCAAGTGCCAGCATCAGGGCAACGTCAGTCATGGGGTTGACGTACTGATGGTCGCAATTCAGATAATTTTGGGTTTTGCTCTTGACCGGATCGATGGAAATGACCTGGATTTCCTTGTTGGCGACTTTTTCCTTGAGCTGTTCAAGGTAGGCATAGGCCTCATGGGTTTCGGTATTCCAGCCCACCTGCAAGTTTTTATTCAAGTCACTGGCCCACAGCACAATGACTTTACTTTCCTTAAGGATAATATCCCATGAAGTGCCTTGTGAGTACACTTCGGTAGAACCCAGGATATACGGCAGGATCATTTGCCCGGCACCGGTGGAGTAGTCACCGGCAGTACCAACGCTACGGCCATGCATGCCCACGGCACGCAACATATGGTTGCCGCAACTATGCATCTGCCCTACCGAACGCCAGCCCACGTTGGCCGTATGCAAGGCCCACGGGCCGTAGTTCGTTTGAATCCGCTCCAATTCTTCATAAACCATGTCCAGGGCTTCATCCCAGGAAACGCGCACAAAGCGGTTATCGCCACGCTCGGCGGTATTGCTGCGATGACGGTTCTTGAACCAGTCAAGACGAACCATAGGGTAACGCACGCGTGACGGGCTATAAATAACGCCCATGGTGCCTTTTAAAATATCGGTGGGATGCTTGTCAAACTCGAAGGGACGAATTTCCATCACGCGGTCGGCTTCGACCCGTGCACGGAAAGCGCCCCAGTGAGCCCCCGACATTTTCCAACCTTTAAAATCCTGTGCTGCCGCAGTACTTGCCTTGGCAGGTTTAACCATTAAGGTATTAATTAAGGCGGACGGCAACATAGCGGTTGCACCAAAACCAACCATACCGGTCAGAAAGCCCCTTCTGCTAATTTTATTCATAATAACCTCTTATCCTTATGGTCGAGCCGATTGCACAGTACCTTCTGGAGAGCCTGGGGCTTGTGAGCCAGTGGCAAAATCAGAAGAGTGCATTTGTAAATATTTCAGGACCAATTTCGAAGTATCTGTATCCATGTTTGTAAAGCCAACCATCCCTGCAAACAAGCCGGGCCATTGGTTGGTATCGTGTCCAGATTCAACCGGTTGACGGTGACAAACACTGCAACTGTTTTGATAGCTGGTGCGGGCGACATTCCAGATTGTCTCGGGCGTTTCCAGAACCGCACCGGTGCTGACCCACCCCTGAACCGCCACTTTTTGCCACTCAAGCCCCGTCAGGTCATCAACCTTGGTTTCCAGCACTTCAATCAGATTGGTATCCTGGGAAGCGGTTTTTTCAAGGATGGCGCTGGTAATATTCAGGCCAAAGTCACTATTCAGGACGCGCCCAAAACCTTTGTTCTTACGCCACAAATCAAGCTCTATTTTTTGTGCATCACCCTTGACCTCTACCACACGGACAGGCGTTGCCACTTCAAGGCTACCCAGTTTTTGGGTCAGGCCTTCATCGGCAAAAAAATCTTGTGGTGAAGCGCTATAGTAAGTAACACCGGGTTCCACAGAAACACTGCGTGCCTCGGACATGAGGGTATCAAAGGCCGGGTTACGCGCTCCTTTCAAGGCAATTCAAAAAAAATGATCCAGACGTACATTTTTCCAGACTTGCACAAGAATAAACATGACTATTGACGTGCATCAAACAAAACATTTCATCTGAAATTAAATAAAAAAAACCGGTTATTTTGCAATAACCGGTTTTTTTATTCATATTTATCAATAACTAGGCATGTTTATGTTTTTTGGGGTGTTTTAGTAAATGCCGGAAGACAAACCCAGGATATGCCATCACAACATACAAACAGGCAAAAATGGCCCAGAACTCCCAGCCCTGAACGATGGGGTTGGTATAGTAAGCCTCTAGTGCAAAACCCACCGCAGCAACCACAAAGAAAAACACGATCACTTCTATAAGCCGATTTACAAAGGTTTTTACCTTAAGACTTTTGGCCATTACCTGTCCCGGCAGGTAAACGCCAAGCAGGATCAATATCCCCCCGACTGCCAGCATCAAGGCATCTGAAGCAGGTTGTGACAGCAAATAACAACCTGCCCCTACTGCCACATAAACCAACAAGGCCCGCAAGAAGTAAAACAGGCCATTTTTATCGGGCTCACCCTGCTGCTTCCATGGCACAAAGGCAAAAGCCCTTTCAGTCAGAAATGGCAACAGTGCCGTCGCAAAAGCCAAAAGAATCAGTAACCAGATGGAAGAAGCAGGAAACATATTTAAAACCCTAGAATTTCAATGATGCATCAATAACCTGTACACACAGTGTCATTAAACCGCCAGGCAAAATACCCAACAGAATAATAAGCAATACGTTTACAGACATGACACCACTACGGAAAGACAGTTGGTTGCCAATAACGGGGGCATCAGCTGCCGGCTCGTCAAAGTACATGACCTTGACCACGCGCAGGTAGTAGAACGCACCAATTAAGGAGAACAGAATGGCAATAATAGACAGGGACAGGTAACCGGCGGCAATCGCTGCCTGCAGGACAACCAGTTTCGCATAGAAACCAACCAGCGGGGGAATACCTGCCAATGAGAACATCAGGACAAGGACCCCAAACGCCATCATTGGACTGCGACGGTTAAGACCTTTCAGGTCACTGATTTCCTCGCACTCAAAACCTTGACGGCTAAGCAACAGGATAATGCCAAAGCTGGCCAGCGTGGTTAACACGTAAGTAATCATGTAAAACACGGCTGAACCGTAAGCGCCAATCGCCAGGGTACCATCCGCATTCACACCCGACAACAGTCCCAGCAGGACAAAGCCGACGTGTGAAATGGTGGAGTAAGCCAGCATGCGCTTGAAGTTGGTTTGCATGATGGCGGTAAGGTTACCGATAGCCAGCGACAAAACAGCCAGAATCATCAGCATTTGCTGCCAGCTTTCGGCAACACCGTGCAAGCCTTCGATCAGGAAACGCAGCACCATTGTCAAGGCAGCCAGCTTGGGTGCTGCACCAATCGTCAAGGTGATGGCAGTAGGTGCACCCATGTAAACATCGGGAAGCCACATGTGGAACGGCACGGCACCCAATTTGAATGCCAGGCCGCAAACCACGAATACCGTACCCAGAACCATCGCCATATAGCTGACATTGCCAGCCTTGATCGCCGCAGCTACACCCGCCAGGTCGATATGACCGGTAGCACCGTAAACCATGGAAATACCATACAGCATGAACCCGGATGCCAGTGAACCCAGCACGAAGTATTTCATGGCAGATTCAACCGCGATCAGGGAATCACGACGAACGGCAACCAATGCATACAGCGCCAGTGACATGAGTTCCAGACCCAGATAGATCGTGAGCATGCTAGAGGCGGAAATCATGACCATTTGGCCAACCAGGGCAAACAACGTCAGTGAATAAAGCTCTCCACCCTTGACCATATCACGATCAATCACATATTGGCGGCTGTAAATCAGTGTCACCATGACCGCCAGGTAAGAAGCCACTTTCATGAGATGAGCCAGGGGATCGGTGACGTAATGACCGTAAAAAGTTTGGCCAATCACACCGGCATTCCACTGATACAAAGACACTAACGTGACAATGACCAGGGCGCCCAGCGAGAGCATATAAGTAAGTACCCTGTTTTTGGTGGGAATGAACACATCCAGAAGCAGGATCAGCGTTGCCAGAACACATAATGTAATTTCCGGCAAGGCGAGTGCAAAATTAAATTGATTTTCCATCATTGTCCAGACTTACAGTTTAGAAATTGCAACATGCTCCAACAATTGTTGGAGAGAAACGTGCATCACATCGGTGAAGGGTTTCGGATGAATACCCATGTACAGCACAAAAATAGCCAGCAAGCCCAGAATCAGGAATTCACGGCAATTGATGTCTTTCATTTCACGGACATGGTCATGTTTGATTTCGCCATAAGCCACGCGCTTGACCATCCAAAGGGAGTACGAAGCACCCCACAACAAGGCAGTCGCAGTCAACAAGCCAATCCAGAAGTTATATTCGACGGCACCCAGGATAACCAGGAATTCGCCAATAAAGCCACTGGTGGCTGGCAAGCCGGCATTCGCCATGGAAAACAGCACGAAGAAAGTAACGAACTTGGGCATGACATTGACCACACCACCGTAAGCGGAAATCTGGCGGCTGTGGACGCGGTCATACAGCACACCGATACACATGAACATGGCGCCAGCAACGAAACCGTGGGAAATCATCTGGACCATCGCACCTTCAAGGCCGGTAACATTGAACATAAAAAAGCCCAGTGTTACAAAACCCATGTGGGCAACTGATGAATAGGCCACCAGTTTTTTCATGTCATCCTGAACAATCGCAACCAGGCCAATATAGATTACCGCAATCAGGGACAGGGCAATCATGATGCCAGACAGGCTTTGTGAGGCATCAGGAGCAATTGGCAGGGAAAAGCGCAGGAAACCGTAAGCACCCAGCTTCAGCATGATGGCCGCCAGCACGATAGAACCACCGGTAGGTGCTTCAACGTGGGCGTCAGGCAACCAGGTATGTACTGGCCACATGGGCACCTTCACGGCAAATGCGGCAAACAGGGCGATAAAGATGAGTACCTGCGGTGTGTAACCCAGCTTGGCAGCCTGCCAGGCAGCAATATCAAAAGTACCGGTAACGGTATACAGATAGATAAAGGCAACCAGGGTAAGCAATGAACCCATCAAGGTATACAGGAAGAACTTGAAAGCGGCATAAACGCGGTTAGGCCCCCCCCAGACACCGATAATAATATACATCGGGATCAGGGTTGCCTCGAAGAACACGTAGAACAGCAAGCCGTCAAGTGCCACAAACACACCTACCATGAGGCCTGACAGGATCAGGAAAGCCGCCATGTATTGGGCTACCCGATTGGTAATGACTTCCCAGCCAGCAAGCACCACAATGATAGTGATGAAAGCGGTTAACAGCACAAACCAGATGGAAATGCCATCCACCCCTAAATGGTAGGAAGCGTTGAAGGCCGCAATCCAGGAAATATTCTCGACGAACTGCATATTCGCAGTTGATGAGTCAAACCCGAGGTAAATAGGCAGGGTAACCAGAAAACTGACGATAGCGCCAACCAAAGCCATCTTGCGAGTATAGTCGGCACGGTCATCTCGACCGAATATCAACACCAGTATACCCGCAACAATCGGCACGAATATCGACAAGGAGAGCCAAGGAATAGTAGTAGTCATTTCGCCCATCTTAGTTTACCAGCACAAATAAAGTAATTAATGCAATCACGCCAGCAATCATCGCAAACGCGTAGTGATAGATATAGCCGGACTGCAAGTAGCGGCTGATGGCGGCAATCCAGCCTACCAGCCTTGTACTTCCACCAATAATTGCGCCATCAATAATACCCTTATCGCCAACATTCCAGAAAACGCCACCCAGTGCACGAACTGCACGGGCAATCACGTTTTCATTAAACCAGTCTGCGTAGTATTTGTTCTCAAGGATACGGTTGATACCTGAAAACGCCTGATACACTTTGGCAGGAAGTTTTGGATTGACGATATAGCAGTACCAAGCCGTTACCAGGCCGGCAATCATCAGCCAGAATGGAGCAGTTTGGAAAGCATGTAGGGCGTAAGCTACCCAGCCGTGGTAATGGCTGGCCAGTTCTGCCATGGCAGGATGCTCGGGAGAAATGACGATGGCATCACCAAAGAACCCTTTGAACAGCAATGGATCGATGGCCCATGCACCAATAGCAATCGAAGGAATTGCCAAGAGGATCAGGGGCAAGGTGACTACCCATGGAGACTCATGCGGAACGCCACCGTGGTGACCGTGGTCATCATGTTTCTTGCCATGCGCAGGCTTGGTATCAAAACGCTCTTTTCCGTGGAAAACCAGGAAGTACAGGCGGAATGAATACAATGAGGTAACAAACACACCAATTAGCGTAGACCAATAAGCAAAATTGGCACCCCAGATATTGGCCAGGCCAGCCGCTTCAATCACGTTTTCTTTGGAATAGAAACCAGAGAAGAATGGTGTACCCACCAATGACAGCGTACCGATCAGGAAGGTAATCCAAGTAATGGGCATGTATTTGCGCAGGCCACCCATATTGCGGATGTCCTGATCATGGTGCATGCCGATAATCACGGAACCTGCGCCAAGGAACAGCAGTGCCTTGAAGAAAGCGTGTGTCATTAGATGGAAAATGGCAACCGGATAGGCTGACGCACCCAGTGCAACCGTCATGTAGCCCAGCTGTGACAGGGTTGAATAAGCAACGACGCGTTTGATATCGGTTTGGATAATACCCAGAATACCCAGGAACAGTGCACCGATACTGCCAATCACGATGATGAAGGACAAGGCGGTTGAGGACAACTCGAACAGCGGAGAGAAACGGGCAACCATGAAGATACCAGCAGTAACCATGGTCGCCGCGTGAATCAATGCGGAGATAGGTGTAGGACCTTCCATGGAGTCTGGCAGCCATGAGTGCAGAGGCACTTGAGCGGATTTACCCATTGCACCGATGAACAGGCAGATACATGCAACCGTGAGCAGTTTCCAGTCGGTACCCGGGAAAATCAGGGTATCCAGGGAACCTGCCTGGGCAAAAATCTCTGAATAGCGCATGGAGCCGGTATAGGCAAACAGCAGGCCAATACCCAATACGAAACCGAAGTCACCTACACGGTTCATGATGAACGCTTTCATGTTGGCGAAAATAGCCGTGTCACGGGTATACCAAAAACCGATCAGCAGGTAAGAAACCAGACCCACGGCTTCCCAGCCAAAAAACAGCTGCAGCATGTTGTTGGCCATGACCAGCATCAACATTGAGAAGGTAAACAATGAGATGTAGGAAAAGAAGCGCTGATAACCCGGATCATCAACCATATAACCAATGGTATATATGTGAACCATTAATGAAACCGATGTAACCACTACCATCATGAGGGCGGTTAAGGGGTCTATCAGGAAACCGACTTCAAACACTTTGGTACCGACCAATGTCCAGGTATAGATAGCCTGGTCATAATAGGCGCCATTCATGGCTACTTCATACAAAGCATAAAGTGAACCAAGGAATGAAATGGCAACAAGCAGGATCGTCAGGCTGTGTGCGCCTTTGCGACTGACTGAACGCCCGAAGAATCCTGTGCCAAACAGACCGGTAATAATGGCACCCGCAAGCGGGGCCAATGCGATCATAAGTAAAAAGGCACTAGAGAATGTTGGTGTCATGCTTATATTCCCCTTACCCTTTCAAACGACCGATGTCGTCAACGTTAATGGAATTGATTCTGCGGAACAACAGGACCAGGATAGCCAGGCCGATGGCGGCCTCTGCGGCGGCAACGGTCAGGATGAAGAACACGAAGATCTGCCCTGACGTTTCGGGCAAGCCATTGGCACCCGGATTCCACATGGAAAATGCCACGAAATTGATATTCACCGACAACAGCATAAGCTCGATGGACATCAACAGACTAATAAGATTACGGCGATTCAGAAAAACACCAAATACACCCAGGGCAAACATGATTGCCCCTAAAATCAGATAATGTGCCAAAGTTAGCGTCATTCTGAATCCCCTTCTTTTACTGGCGCAGCTTCTTCTTTTTCAGATTTCATGCTGACAAGTCTTACGCGGTCTGCGGCATTGACATGCAGCTGATCACTGGCAACAACGTATTTTCTATTGCGACGTTCACGCAGGGTAAGTGCAATGGCTGAAATCATGCCAACCAGCAGCACCAGTCCGCCCACCTGAATCGGGAACGAATACTCGCTGTACATCGCCACACCCAGCTCAAGCGTGTTGTTATAGGAATCAGGCAAGGCAACCGGATCACCCGAACCGTAGTATACCGTACCCAGCACAAAGGCAATTTCCAGAACCATAATGCCGCCGACCACCAGACCCAAAGGCAGGTAAGTACGGAAACCGGCACGCAAGGCCTCGGGTACCACGTCAATCATCATGACCACAAACAGGAACATGACCATCACGGCACCTACGTAAATCACGATCAGCACCAGGCCCAGGAACTCTGCGCCGATCAGAATCCACAGCAAAGCTGCTGTCACAAAAGACAGGATCAGATGCAACACAGCCGTAACGGGACTGCGTGCAGTAATCACCCGCGCACCGGCCACCACCAGGATTGCGGCCAATATATAGAACAAAACAGTAGTAAAAGTCATAGTTTGCTCACCTGCCGATTATCTGTAGGGCGCATCGGTTGCACGACGTGCAGCGATCTCGGATTCATATTTATCACCTACTGCAAGCAACATATCTTTGGTGAAATACAGATCGCCCCGTTTCTCACCGTGGTATTCGTGGATATGGGTTTCCACGATGGAATCCACCGGACAGCTTTCTTCACAAAAACCGCAGAAGATACATTTGGTTAAGTCAATATCGTAGCGCGTGGTGCGACGTGTTCCATCGTCACGCTCTTCGGATTCGATAGTAATGGCCATCGCGGGACACACGGCCTCGCACAGTTTACAGGCAATACAGCGTTCTTCACCGTTGGGATAACGGCGCAACGCGTGCAAACCCCGAAAACGTGGAGACATGGGCGTTTTCTCGTGAGGATAACGCAGTGTAATCTTGCGCTTGAAGAAATACCTGCCGGTCAGGGCCATTCCCTTTAACATCTCGGTCAGCATGAAACTGCCGAAGAAATCTTTAATAGCACTCATAATTTTCTTCTAGCCTATTTCCAAATATTGAACGGTGTCTGCATCCAAATGGCAACAATCAGGAACCACACACCCGTTAATGGAAGGAAGATCTTCCAGCCCAGACGCATGATCTGGTCATAACGATAGCGGGGAAACGAAGCCCGGAACCAAATAAAGAAGGACACGACAAAGAATGTTTTAAGGCCCAGCCACAACCAGCCCGGCACCCAGGTAAACGGTGCGAAATCCAGCGGAGATGACCAGCCGCCCAGAAACATGATGGAAGCCATGGCTGACAACAGGATCATGTTGGCGTATTCGGCCAGGAAGAACATGGCAAAACCCATACCAGAGTATTCCACCATGTGACCGGCCACAATTTCAGACTCACCCTCGACCACGTCAAAGGGATGACGGCAGGTTTCGGCAACCGTTGAAATCACATACACCACAAACAGAGGCAACAGGGGCAACCAGTTCCATGACAGGAAAGTCAGGCCACGATCGGCAAACCAGCCACTTAATTGGCCCTGCACGATACCATTCATGTTTAAAGTACCTGATACCAGCAGCACGGTAACCAGCACGACACCCATACCCAGTTCATAGGAAATCATTTGTGCCGAAGCACGCATGGCACCCAAAAACGGATATTTGGAGTTGGATGACCAGCCCGCGATAATAACGCCATAAACACCCAGTGAGGTAATGGCCATGACATACAGCAAACCGGCATTGATGTTTGCCAGTACGGTTTCCGGGCCAAAAGGAATAACGGCCCATGCAGCCAGTGCCGGCAGCAAAGTCATGACGGGTGCCAGAATATAAAGCACCTTGTTGGATTTTTCAGGAACAATCACTTCTTTGGTAAGAAGCTTGAACACGTCTGCAAAAGGCTGCAACAATCCGCCGGGACCCACACGGTTGGGACCACGGCGAACGTGCATGTAACCAATCATGCGACGTTCCCACAAAGTCAGGAAAGCCACACAGATAATGATTGGCAGGGCAATAATCAGGATTTTGATGATTGACCACAACACCAGCCACGGTGTTGCACCGATCAGACCGGCGCCCCAGGCATCAAATGCGGCAACGCCATCAGTGAACCAAGACCAGATATCCATTAGACGCGCTCCACAGTAAGTTGAGCAAAGGCACTACCCAATGCTGCTGTTTGTTCGAATGCGTGGGAAATACGCACGGTATTGTTAGCCAGCGTGTCGTCTTGCTGAACCTCAAGGGTGACTTCGCCACTGGCGGATTTCACTTTTACCTGATTGCCGGCAACCAATGCCAATGAACCCATGGTTTCCGCATTCATGCGGGCCTTGGGTGCAGCACTGGCCGGAGACTGTTGCAGGGACTCAGCACGACGCACGATAGCATCGGTACGATAAATAGGCACATCAGCCACACGCTCCAGGCCAACCGGTGCAACGGCAGGTGCCTTGGGTTGTGCAATAACCTTATTGTCCAGACGGGAAACATAACCATTCTGGAGCACGGCATCACGAATGGTTTCTGAGGTTTCGTCGTCAAAGTCTGACAGTTTCAGGATATTGCCCAGTACACGCAGCACTTTCCAGCCCGGACGGCTTTGGCCTTTTCCGGCGACCACACCCTTGAAGCTTTGGGCACGGCCTTCTGCATTGACAAAAGTACCGGAGGTTTCAGTGAACGGTGCCACCGGCAACATGATCCGGGCCCAGTCTTGGGCTGCAGACTTGAAGGGTGTCAAGGCAATTGAAAATGCATTGGCCAGCATTGCCTGAACCTTGATGCCATTATCGCAATCAAGTTTTGGCTCAGCATGCAACACAATGAATGCTTTAAGCGGATTTTGCAGCATTTTGGGCAAATTCATGCCGTTTTCACCCGCCACTGCACCAGCCAGATAACCACCTACCGTATTGGCACCAGCGGTCAGGAAGCCCAGCTTGCCACCAATGCCATTGGCAACTGCCTGGGCGTAAGCGGCAATATTGGAAGCATCGGGAGCTGAAACAGCCGTGTTGCCCAGCAGGACAGCACTATTACTGCCACTTGCCAGGATCGCGGCAATCTTCTGCACAGGATCTTTCTCATCGGCCTGCGCGCCCTCTTTTTGGGCAACCAGTGCATTGCCTACCTTGGCCAATGTTGCGGCCAACTGGCTTGGCGCTACCGTAATACGCGCGGCAACCGGGAACAGCGGGTTATCACCAAAGCTGTCAATGAAAACAATTTGTGTGCCCTTCTTGGCAGCCTGGCGCAGACGCTGTGCAAACAAAGGATGATCTTTACGCAGTGATGAACCCACCACCAGGACACGATCAAGGTTGTTGAGTTCGGCAATCGGCATACCCAACCATGGCATACCGTTCAAGGCAGCCTCAAAACCGGCATCATTCTGGCGCAGGCGGAAATCAATGTTTTCAGATCCCAGGCCACGCACCAGCCGACCCAGCAAAGCCAGCTCTTCAACGGTTGAATACTCGGTTGCCAAAGCACCAATCTGGCCGATTCCCTGGGTTTCGTTGATACGACCCAGTGTTTGTGCCGCTGCCGTTAACGCGTCATTCCAGGAAGCCTCGCGCCATACATTGTCGTCACCCTTGATCATGGGGGTTTGCAGGCGGTCTTCGCTGTTCAGGCCTTCATAAGACCAGCGGTCTTTGTCGGTAATCCAGCATTCGTTGACTTCTTCGTTCTCGAACGGAACCACACGCTTGACGTTATCGCCCTTGACCTGTACGACCAGGTTGCTACCAACGCTGTCGTGCGGGCTGACTGAACGGCGGCGGGCCAGTTCCCAGGTACGCGCAGAGTAACGGAAAGGCTTGGACGTCAGCGCGCCAACCGGGCAGACATCAATCATGTTGCCAGACAGTTCGGAATCAATGGAGTGACCAACGAAAGTGGTGATTTCAGAATGCTCACCACGGCCAACCATGCCCAGTTCCATGATGCCGCCCACTTCCTGACCGAAACGGACACAACGCGTGCAGTGAATGCAGCGGCTCATTTCTTCGGCGGAAATCAAGGGACCGACGTCTTTATGGAAAACAACCCGTTTTTCTTCTTTATAACGGGATTCGGACTGGCCATAACCTACGGACAAGTCCTGCAGCTGGCACTCTCCGCCCTGATCGCAAATGGGGCAATCAAGTGGATGGTTGATCAGCAGGAATTCCATCACCGCTTTTTGTGCGGCAACCGCCTTGGCGGAACAGGTATGGACAACCATGCCCTGCGTAACCGGTGTTGCACATGCCGGCAATGCCTTGGGCGCTTTTTCCACTTCAACCAGGCACATGCGGCAGCTGGCTGCAATAGACAGTTTTTTGTGATAACAGAAATGCGGCACGTAGACCCCCAGTTCCTGGGCGGCATGCATAACCATGCTGCCTTCAGGCACTGATACGGGTTTGCCGTCTATGGTAAGTTCAACCATTGCTTTGACCTACAGATAGTGAGGAACCACACATTGCTTATGCTCGATGTGGTGCGCGAACTCGTCGCGATAATGCTTTAAGAAACCGCGTACGGGCATGGCTGCCGCGTCGCCCAATGCACAAATTGTGCGTCCCATGATGTTGCCGGCAACCGTGTCAAGCATGTCCAGGTCTTCAGGACGGCCCTGACCGTTTTCGATGCGGTTGACGATGCGGTACAACCAGCCGGTACCTTCGCGGCATGGCGTGCACTGCCCACAACTTTCTTCATAATAGAAGTAAGACAGTCGAAGCAATGACTTGACCATGCAACGGGATTCATCCATGACGGTAACCGCACCCGAGCCCAGCATTGAGCCGGCTTTGGAAATGGAGTCATAATCCATGGTGCAATCCATCATGATGTCCGCAGGCAGGACGGGCGCACTGGAGCCGCCGGGAATAACCGCTTTCAGCTTGCGGCCATTACGCATGCCGCCCGCCAGTTCAAGCAGGGTGGCAAATGGCGTGCCTAGGGGAATTTCGTAGGTACCCGGACGCTCTACGTCGCCCGTGATGGAAAACAGTTTGGTACCACCATTATTAGGCTTGCCTACTTCGAGGTATTGCTGCCCGCCGTTACGGATAATCCAAGGCACGGCCGCGAAAGTTTCGGTATTGTTAATGGTGGTTGGCTTGCCATACAGGCCAAAACTGGCCGGGAATGGCGGTTTGAAGCGTGGCTGCCCTTTCTTGCCTTCCAGGGATTCCAGCAAGGCTGTTTCTTCACCGCAAATATAGGCACCATAGCCATGATGAGCATGCAATTGGAAGCTGAAGTTTGAACCCAGGATATTGTCTCCCAGGAAGCCTGCCTTGCGGGCTTCTTCAAGCGCTTCTTCAAAGCGTTGGTAAATTTCAAAAATTTCGCCGTGGATGTAGTTATACCCAACGGAAATGCCCATGGCATATGCACCAATGGCCATGCCTTCAATAACCGCATGCGGATTAAAGCGCAGGATATCGCGGTCTTTAAAAGTGCCAGGCTCGCCTTCGTCCGAGTTACAAACCAGGTACTTCTGGCCCGGGAAGGAACGGGGCATGAAACTCCATTTAAGACCGGTCGGGAAACCCGCACCACCACGACCACGCAGGCCGGATGCCTTGATTTCAGCAATCACGTCTTCCTGGCTCAGGCCGGTTGTAAGGATTTTACGCAGGGCTTCGTAGCCACCGCGCTTGACATAATCCTCAAGGCGCCAGTTTTCGCCGTTGATGCCATCAAGGATTTGCGGTTTGATATGGCGGCCATGCAATGCCATGCTGTTGGCCAGGTCATTGCCAGGATTGGCAATCAAGCCGTGGGAGTATTTATCCAGAAAACTCATGCCTGTGCCTCCTTGCTCATCTCGGCCAGCATTTCATCAATTTTTTCTTGCGACATGCGCACGCACATATGGTGGTTATTGACCAGCAAAACGGGTGAATCGCCACAAGCGCCCATGCACTCGCCCTCTTTCAGGGTAATGGCGCCATCGGGAGTGGTTTCATTAAAACCGATGCCCAGTTTTTCCTTGAGGTATTCGGCGGTTTTCACGCCATCACGCAAGGCACAAGGCAAATTGGTACAGACCGTGATCTTGAATTTGCCCACGGGTTTCATCTCGAACATATTGTAAAAGGTGGCAACCTCTTGGACTGCAATGGGTTCCACCCCGATATAGCGGGCTACTTCGGCGACCAGATCGCTTGACAACCAGCCGTTCTCTTCTTGTGCAATGCGAAGGGAAGACATGATGGCAGACGAACGCTGATCGGCGGGATATTTTGCCAGCTCTTTATCAATCTTTGTATAAGCCTGTTCAGAAAGCAACATTTTTACTATCCAGTTATTCGCCAGTATTAGCGATCAATTTCACCGAACACGATATCTTGTGTACCGATAATGGTTACGGCATCAGCCAGCATATGGCCACGAGACATTTCATCAAGAGATTGCAGGTGGACAAAACCGGGAGCACGGATTTTAAGGCGATAAGGTTTGTTGGCGCCATCGGACACCATGTAAATACCAAACTCGCCTTTAGGGTGCTCTACCGAAGAATAAACCTCGCCAGCCGGCACCTGGAAGCCCTCAGAGAACAGCTTGAAATGGTGAATCAGCTCTTCCATGTTGGTCTTCATGCTTTCGCGCTTGGGCGGGGCAATTTTATGGTTTTCGGTAATGACCGGGCCTGGGTTGTTACGCAGCCAGTGCACGCACTGGGCAATAATGCGGTTACTTTCACGCATTTCAGCCACACGTACCAGATAACGGTCGTAACAGTCGCCATTGACGCCAACCGGAATATCAAAATCCAGGCGATCGTAAACTTCGTAGGGTTGTTTTTTACGCAAATCCCATTCAACCCCGGAACCACGCAGCATGGGGCCGGTAAAGCCCAGGGCCTTGGCGCGTTCAGGCTCAACCACACCGATACCTACCAGACGCTGTTTCCAGATACGGTTATCAGTCAGCAGTGTTTCATATTCGTCGACACAGCCCGGAAAGCGCTTGGTGAAAGCCTCGATGAAGTCCAGCAGCGAACCTTCGCGGTCTTCGTTCATTTGATTGATTTCGCGCTTGCTGCGGTATTTAGTATCCATGGTGTTTTTAGGCATGGTATCGGGCAAATCACGATACACGCCACCAGGACGATAATACGCTGCGTGCATACGGGCACCTGAGACGGCTTCGTAGCAGTCCATCAGGTCTTCACGCTCACGGAACGCGTACAGCATAACGGCCATGGCACCCACGTCAAGAGCATGGGTACCCACGCTCATGAGGTGATTCAGGATGCGGGTAATTTCATCAAACATGACGCGGATATACTGTGCACGCAGTGGCACTTCGATACCCAACATTTTCTCGATGGCCATAACATAGGCATGCTCATTGCACATCATGGAAACGTAATCCAGGCGATCCATGTATGGCAAGGCCTGCAAATAGGTTTTCTGTTCGGCCAGTTTTTCGGTTGCACGGTGCAACAGGCCAATATGCGGGTCGGCCCGCTGGATAACCTCGCCGTTCAATTCAAGAATAAGACGGAGCACACCGTGGGCTGCCGGGTGCTGGGGACCGAAGTTAAGGGTATAGTTTTTAATTTCTGACATTTTTAACGTCCTACTCCGTAACCTTCTTCACGAATGACCCTTGGCGTGATTTCACGGGGTTCTATGGTAACCGGCTGGTAAATGACACGCTTGGCTTCTTCGTCGTAACGCATTTCAACGTGACCGGAAACGGGGAAGTCTTTACGGAATGGATGGCCGATGAAACCGTAGTCGGTAAGAATACGACGCAGGTCGGGGTGGCCTTCAAATACGATACCGAAGAGGTCAAAAGCTTCACGCTCGAACCAGTTCAGGCTGGGCCAGACGCTGACCAAAGAAGGCAGCACGGGAAATTCGTTGTTGGGCACCCAGGCACGAATGCGCAGACGCCAGTTATTGCTTAAGGACAGCAACTGGACGGCTACCGCAAAGCGTGAAGGAAAGGCTTCAGCAGCGTTAACAGCCGGAGCACCCCAGGTTAAGTAGTCGACACCGGCAAGGTCTATGGCGGTTTCAAAACCCAGTTCAGGGGTATCACGCAGACGCGTACAGGTTTCCTGCCATTTGTTAGCCGGGATTTCCAGGGTGAGCTCACCATGGGCTTCGATCAGGTTCAGCTGATCGCCCAGATGGGCAAGCACATTTTGTTTTAAAGTTTGTAAACGAGACATAGGATTTTCGTGAACCTTAGCTTGCCAACATCTTACGCTTCACGCGCAATGGTGTTGGTATGGCGGATTTTATTCTGCAGTTGCAACATGCCGTAGATAAGGGCTTCTGCTGTTGGCGGACAGCCCGGAACGTAGATATCAACCGGCACGATACGATCGCAGCCCCGAACGACTGAGTAGGAATAGTGGTAATAGCCACCACCATTAGCACAGGAGCCCATGGAAACAACCCAGCGGGGTTCGGCCATTTGGTCATAAACTTTGCGCAGGGGAGCTGCCATTTTATTGCAAAGGGTACCGGCCACGATCATGACGTCGGATTGACGGGGACTGGGGCGGAAAATGATACCGAATTGGTCAAGGTCATACCGGGCGGCACCGGCGTGCATCATCTCAACCGCACAACAGGCCAGCCCGAAGGTTGCTGGCCACATGGAACCGGTTTTGGCCCAGTTGATAACGGCATCTGCACTGGTAACCAGAAAGCCCTGTTTATTTAATACATTTTGATCAGACATAGTTTTTACACACCACTTGGATTAATCCCAGTCAAGTGCACCCTTTTTCCATTCGTAAACAAAACCGGCAGTGAGGACTGCCAGGAACACAATGACGGTCCAGAAACCAACCAGACCGACATGCCCGTTGGCAATAGCCCATGGGAAAAGATAGGCGATTTCAAGATCGAACAGAATAAACAGGATGGCGACAAGATAGTAACGCACGTCAAATTTCATGCGCGCATCTTCGAAGGCCTCAAATCCGCACTCGTAGGGTGAATTTTTTTCAGGGTCTGGCCGGTTGGGGCCCAGAAAACGCCCCGCCAGCAACAGAAATGAACCCAAACCACCCGCAACGAGAATAAACAGCAATACTGGAAAATATTCAGCTAAATTCATGTTACGCAGCCACCTAAATTGAAAACTTGATTAAATTTCTTAAACCTTCTGATTGTATCATTTCATCGGCAGGTTGATACCCAATCACTTAGGGAAAACGACATATTTCATGTTTTTTTCTTATTATGAGGGATATTTGCAAATTTTCTTGACACAGCAAGTAATTTTATTTACACCCTGATTTTATCTGCCAATTCCTATTATCCGTACTCCTCTGTCACGATTAGGATGACCGGTGGCAATGCTGATATCATCCTCAAGCTCAAAAACATTTTTTTAACCCCTGTTTTGCGCATGGGATTGATGCCTTTTGCGTAGTAAAACATGGCCGGCCGGTTTATTCAAGCGATTGGGGCCCGCAGGTAGGTATGTTCTATTTTGGAGCAGTGCAGCAAGCACCCTCTAACCAAAAGCCAAGCCAGCGCCTAGCACAGCACGCCGTTCTAAAATAGAATTGCAACCCCTGAATCTTTAAAAGTGTAATCACCTGGCAGATGCAGCAACTTCGGCGCGTAGCGGCGTCAGAGCAAAGCTACCAGGTGATTGCACGCTACCCATCTAGAACCTGAAGCCCCCCCCAAAAAAAACCGAACAAGCATAAAAAAACCACCCGCATAAACAGGTGGTTTTTAAGCTTTTCAATTACATGGTCAAGCCATGCGATTGATTAGAAGCGGTGACGGATACCAACGTTGATTTGAGTTGCTTTTGCTTTGTACGTAGCATCAGCACTACCAACTTCACGACTCCAGCTACCACGACGGCCTTCTACGTTAGCAATCACACTACCATCAGCTGTGGTTTTGTATGTACCATAAGACGCAACCGCATAGATGTTAGTACGTTTGGACAGGTTATGTGTATAACCCAGGCTAAATACGTTTGAACGCAGTTTGCCTTCGCCAACAAAGTCAAAGTCTCCTGACACACGACGGCCTTCCCATGCAAAACCGTTTGCATCAGCAAACAGATTCTTACCATGAGCACCGGTGTAAGAGAACAGTACTTTACCATTTTCGCCAACAGGTGCTGACAAACCAACTAACCAATGTGTTTGTCTGTAGCCTTTACCAACGGAATTACCGAAATCAAGGATACCATAGTCTTCAGCGAAATCGTTATAGGCACCTGAACTACCATCACTGTCGCGAATCAGACCATCTTTTTGTTGACCCAGACCCAAGTGCAGCTTAACAACGTCGAAGTCATAAGCAAAGCCTAAGTTCCATGCATTAACAGTACTGCTTGCTGAATTACCATTAACTGTGGTTTTTGCTTTTTGGTGATCCCATACCAAACCAGCTTGGATTGGACCATTGTTATAAGCAAGACCCAAAGAGATCAGGTTGTTACGGGTTTTAACCTTAAGCTCATCAGAGTCGACTGTAGCACCAAGTCTATTACTAACTGTATACTCAACATCATCTTTGCTGTTAGAACCAGACCACATAAGAGCAGCTTGGAAGCCACTGAAGTTAGGTGTCATGTACTTGATAGATGAGTCATAACGACCTGACCAGCTTGCACCCAATACGTTAGTAGCACCTGCCTGACCAAAACCTGTACCGAACGGATCGATAGAAGCCAGGAAGTCATCACCCACGTTGTACTGACGACCCAATGTCAGAGTACCCCAGCTTTCGCCTGTCAGACCCAGGATAGCTTTACGACCGAACAAACGACCACCTTGTCCTGAACGACCATTACCCAGATCGAAACCGCTTTCCAGTTGGAAAATTGCGCTGGTGCCGTTACCCAGATCCTCAACACCTTTCAGGCCCCAACGGTTACCAGACTGATTACCTGATGTTACGCCAGTTTTGCTTGTTTTTGCAGAACCGGAAAAACTACCAACATAATCACCATTACGGTCATAAAAATTACCATCAAGGGTAGTTTTTGTTTGGCTGTAACCAACACCACCGTCAACTACACCGTACAGTGTTACTGATGATTCTGCGTGAGCTGCGCTAGCAAAGCCAGCAACTAGAGCTGCAGTTAGCAAAGTCTTTTTCATTTGTTAAATCTCCGTAGATTTTGAGTGATCAGAGCAGCGATCAAGACATTATGTTCTACCGCTCTATAAAACTCCGCGAAGGGAAGTTGTAGTTATTGCACCAAATTTTTGACTTTCTGGCTACCAACTTCTTCATAAAAACCCTTTTTTGTGGTTTTTATGTTGGTACCGAGCAACAAAGCTGATGCAACAGACCGATTATCAAGCAAGCCATTTTCCCTTCGAAACTGTTAAGCTCACCCAACTAAACACTTTAATACATACGTCCGAAACCGCATGAATCTTTACTGTACTGCCGATTGGGCGGCACTGCAATTGTTAATGCACCTTATGTTGTTTACAACACGGCTACATCAGGCGGCTCGCATTTTCCATGTTGTTAAAATATAACACTTCCGTTGTTTTAATACAAAACCGCCCGGCAATGCGGGCGGCGAATGTCATAAACAGACCTGCAAACGGCTTGTTGCCATTGCTTATCAGGGCCCTATGGGGTTTCGGCCCCGTCCATGGCACATCTGAAGCCTAATGTATCCAGGGTAAATGGTGCTTTCAGGCTGGACCTGAAACCATAGCGCATGAAGGCGGCGTAATCGCTGGGGTCTGCCACCCCTTCGGCGCCGGCACCACAGAACGCCCCCAGGTCAAGGGTAACGGTACGACCATCCACCTCTACATTTTCAACATTAGAAGTCTGCAGTTTGCTGGATACCGTGGCGTTGAAATCTTGGGTCCATTCCCAAATAAGGCCATGCATATCATAAATACCCCAATAATTGGGCTTATCCTGCTTAATGGCAGGCAAGCTGGCGGTCGCAGGCTTGGCATACCAGTTCAGGATTTTTTGGGTAAAGTCTTTGTCTTTGGTGGCATCCACCTTGGCTTCAGAGGCTCGTGCAGCATATTCCCATTCGGCAATGGTTGGCAGGCGCTTACCCTGGGCCTTGCAGTAGGCTTGGGCCGCAAACCAGGATACGTTACTAACCGGGCTTTGCGCATCAATGGTTTTAGGCACCCATTGATCATTTTCCTTTACCCAATGCTTCAGGTAACCGTCTTCAGCAAACATTTTCTGGATTTTATCGGGTGACCATTGCGGGTTTTTTTTGATAAATTCGGCAAACTCTAGGTTAGTAACCGGTGTAGTGTCCAAGCGGAATGCCTTAACCCATTCCAGCGGACTGGCCTGACTGGAATATAAAGGACGATATTCACCCTGAGGCAATCTGGCCATTTCAACCGCCTGCACTGGCATAACCATGGCACACAAGGCGGCTGCAATAGCGGCCAGAACCGGTTTGCGCGTATGGTTCTTGTGGCCACGTCTGGCATTTGCATTTTGGTAAGCCTGCTGGCAATAGATTATTGTCATAGCTTGCTCTTTATAAATAATAAATAAAACACTGCCTTCAATGCTGGGCACCGAAGACAGTGTGTACTAACTGGGGAAGATGGCACATATCTTAAGCTTATGAATACTGTCTTCTTATAAGCCCTTATAGATCACCTATGCCTTATAATCCCCATTGATGCTTTGCACGCATTATGGCAATACGCTTAGTGTGCACCAGGTACGGCTTGCACAGGTGCTGCCTTGCGTTGCTCGGCCACATCTTCGGGTGAAATTTCACCACCTTTGTTACCCCAACTGTTCAATACATAGGTAACTACGTTGGCCACATCGTTATCACTAAGCAACATGGCCGGCATCACGCTGTTCCACTTGTTACCGTTAACGGTAATTTCACCAGACAAGCCGTGCACAATCACGTTGGCGGCACGTTTATGGTCAGCATTCAAGTAATCAGAGCCCGCAAGCGGAGGGAATGCGCCGGCAATACCAACACCACCCGCCTGGTGACAAGCCTGACAGTTGGCCTCATAAACACGTTGGCCAAACTTGATTTTCTCGTCCAGGTTCTGTGCTACGGCAGGCACTGGCGCCGCACCGGTACTCACGGACTGAATGGCAGAACCCTCTGGCAGATACACCGCATCCATCTGTTTGCCGGAATAAATTTCCTTGTTTTCAGGGCCGGTTACCTTGATGTTACCCAAAGCACCTTTATTAAAGGCACGGAAGATGGAGTGGTCTACCATGACCAGGTCACCGGGCACGTCCAGCTTGAATTCAACCATAGTGGCGCCACCTGCAGGCACCAGGGTGGTCTGGATATTCTCGTTAACCAGATCGCCGCCTTCTACATGGACCTTATCGAAGATCTCGCCAATCACATGGAAAGAAGACACCAGGTTGGGGCCACCGTTACCCACGAACAGGCGGATATTTTCACCCACTTCCGCTTTCAGGGCATTTTCACCGGCCAATGCACCAACTGAACCGTTGAATACGACATAGTCAGCGTTTTCGTCAATAGCTTTTTTCATGTCAAAAGGTTGCAGGCCAGGCTCACCATAACCACCCTTGGTATAGAAATCACCCTGCATGACATAGTATTCGCGATCCACTTTAGGCAAGCCCTCTTTCGGCTCTACCAGAATGAGACCGTACATACCGTTGGCAATGTGCATGCCCACAGGCGAGGTGGCGCAGTGGTAAACATATAAGCCGGGATTAAGGGTTTTGAAACTGAACACAGAGGTATGCCCAGGCGCTGTCAATGAAGAAGCTGCACCGCCGCCAGGACCGGTTACTGCATGCAAGTCAATATTGTGCGGCATTTTAGAGCTGGGGTGGTTGGACAGGTGGAACTCAACGGTATCACCCTCACGCACGCGCAGGAATGTTCCCGGCACGGTACTGTCAAATGTCCAGTACATGTAGTCTACACCATCGGCCATTTTCATGACTTTTTCAACGGTTTCCATTTCAACCACCACCCGTGCAGGGTGTTTGCGGGTAATTGGAGGCGGCACCATTGGGGGCGCTACACGCACCGCCTTTTCAATGGGCAATTTCTTGATCGCTTCGGAGGCGGGCTGCTCTAAAGCAACATTAACAACATTACCCTCTTTAGCCATCACGGCACCTGACACCAGGCCCATGCTTAAGGCCATAGAGACGGCGGCAACCAATTTATTCACTTTCATAGACTTCTCCTGGATAAAAAATAAAATTTCCGGGTAGCGCCCTGGTGAATAATTTCCCGTTATTCATATTCGGGCATCCGTTAATGGAAATTCTACGGGTTAAACCTGATCAACTTCTGATTTAAATCAAATACCCACCTTATAAGATATATTTAACATGTACCTTTTAAGAACTTCTTGATCTGTGTTGATTTTAAAAATGCTTTAATGACTAATCCTGTGTTGTTTTAGATACAAAATTTTCAAATGCAATAAAAAAATTATGAAGGAATCGGGTTTTGCAGTCTCTCTGATATTATTAAAATAATAAAAGACCGTATAACACTTTGATTATAAATAGATAAATTTTTGAAAAAAAGCACTCAGCCGTTTTTAAGGTGTACAACCACGATAATATAGATTGTAGGCAGAAAAAGCCATGTTTTATCCATGAAAAACCCCACAAGATACAAGCTGAAACATAAGGATCGGAAAAGTCAAAAAACGCCACATGAAAAAGGCCAGGTTTTCACCTGGCCCCTTAAACAGCAGGCACAGGCATTAACTGTCCAATGCCCTGCCTACCCGTTATCGTGCAAATAATTATTTGGCTTGCAACAATTCTTTTACATTCAGCAAAATCAATTCATTATCATCCTGCTGGTTGGGCTCGCGGCTTGAAGAGTACGGATAGTTATTATCATTACCCACCACAATACGCTCTCCATCAATCACATCCACGTTTTCAATGGTAAAGAACGGGAATTGCAGCACCCCATTGGTCAGGGGCTTGCGCGCAAGTTTATTAGGGTCCTGAATATTCAGCAAATCAATATAGGCAATTTTACGTACGTCCTTGCCGGCGGTTTCGGGGCTGAACTCAACCTTATAGACCCGCTTGAACTTGGGCAAATCAGAAAAGCATTTGCTTGTATCTTCACCGTCTTTACAGGCCTTGTCGGGCGTACCCTCGCCATTGTCACGCTCAATAATAAGGGCAGTGGTGGCATCAATCATGTTGAAGTCGCCAATCGCGTGGTGGCTGGCCTCCAACGGGTAAAGCCATGAACGGCCCGTCCATTTTTCTGCCCCCACATCAAATTCAAGTACGCGCAAAGCGGTTTTATCGCCGGACTTTTCCCAGTCTTTGGTGTTCTCATCCCAAACCGGGCCTTCCATCAGCGGGTACAGGAATTTGCCATCCACCGAGGCAGCCATGCCTTCATAGCCCTTGGAGCGCTTCAGGTTAACGGTTTTATAGGTTTCTCCGGGTGCGCCGGGCGTGGCAACCAGGTAGTTGTCAGGCGACTGGATTTTTTTTCCATCCACCTCAGTTTCATAGACAGCCAGTACTTTCCCGGCTTTGTCGGCCTTGATCAGGAAAGGACCAAACTCTTCACCAAACCAGATATGGTCGCCAATAATTTGCATGCTTTCCAGATCAAAGTCGGAACCGGTCAGGTAACGTTCTTTGGTATCCTCATGAACGATACGGAAAGGCACTTTCTTGTCGGGATCGCTCAGGAATACCGTTTGCAGATGTTTGAACTCTCCGGTTTTCCAGTCGATCGTGTACTGGTTAGCGTACAGCATGGAGTCCAGCGAGTTGGCCTTGTTGCCAAAACCGTTGTCCGTCACAATCCATACACTGCCATCGTCCATGACCTGAATGCCCGAATGACCCTGCAAAGGCTGACCCTTGAATGGCACTTTATGACCAGTCTCACGGTCCTTGGACTTGCCCATGACACTGCCCAGCTCTTCAATACGGGCGCGGGTGGTATATTTTCCGGCTACTTTCAGGTCTTGGGGTGCGTTCTCGGGGGCCTGGATCACACTGTTGGCTGGCAAAACGGCATGACCTTCCAGTACGGCAGGCATTTCCTGCTGCGCATGGGCAGAAAAAGAAATAGCGCTTAAGACCAGGCTTAATATAGATAAACGAAATGGCTTCTTCACAATAATTCCTTTGAGTTGTTTACAAGGTACGGGAAGGATAGCCAAGCTTTATGACTGGTATATTAAAGAATCCAGGCAGATGCTGGTAATTTTTATTATTTGATTTGCCGTGCCTGTTTATGTGCCTGTTGCTGTAAGCGTTAGCCTGCCAGGCTTATAAAACAGCTTGTTATATTTTGAAGATGGCTGACATATACAAAGCAGGCCTAATTCGGCATAATGCAAATTCAAACGGCGTGAAACCCATTAAAGCAGGGGCATATCGCCAACATGCCGTACTGAATTTTTTATGTTTGTTTGAATATTTCTATTGAATATTTATGGTGCCTCCGGCGAGAATCGAACTCACAACCCCCCGCTTAGAAGGCGGGTGCTCTATCCAGTTGAGCTACGGAGACAACACAAGCCCGCTATTCTAACCCGAGTAAATAATATTTGCATTAATTTAGCTACAATAACCCATAAATTTATCACTGATAATTCCAACCAAGAGGGTCTGATATGGCAATTTTATTTGATGTTCATCCACAAAACCCGCAAATCCGCCTGCTGAAACAAGCGGCACAAATGATTAACGATGGTGGGCTTATCGCGGTGCCCACCGATTCCAGCTACGCCATCCTGGCCCGCCTTGACGACAAGGACGCCGCCGCACATTTACGACGCATTCGCGGCCTTGACGAACGTCATCACCTTACCCTGCTTTGCCGTGACCTGGCTGAAATCGGCCATTTTGCCCGAGTCGATAACCAGCAATACCGCTTGCTGAAAGCGGCCACACCCGGCCCCTGGACCTTTATCCTGGAAGCGACTAAAGACGTGCCACGCCGGGTGTCTCACCCTTCACGCAAAACCATTGGCATTCGCGTGCCCGACCACCCCATTACACTGGCCCTGATCGAGGCGGTTGGCTCACCCTTGCTATCCACCACCTTTATTCCCAAAGACGAAACCGAACCATTGAATGACCCCGAAGAAATCATGGCCCATTACGGCCACGAGCTGGCGGGCGTGATTGACAGCGGCAGCTGCCCTGGTACGCCAACTACCGTGATCGACCTGTCTTCAGGCACCCCTGAAGTGGTACGAATAGGCTCCGGCAATCCCGCCAGCCTGGGACTGTAATCAGAAAAAAGCCGGTAAAACACCGGCAAAACCTTTGTTTGTGTTTTTTTTCAACAATTTTCCCATTCATCTTCTGTAATTCTATTAAACTATTGGCAAAAAAGCGTTATGCTTAGTGGTTTATATTCATCCCTGTTCAGGACTTTTTAATTATGGCAGTCGACAGTTCTTCATATCCTATTTTTACAGGCAGCATTCCTGCACTAATTACCCCCATGTTGCCCAACGGCAAGATTGACTATGAAGCCTACAAGAAGCTGATCGACTGGCATGTACAGGAAGGCTCTGACGGGCTGGTTGTAGTGGGTACTTCTGGCGAATCGCCAACTGTGGATTTTGAAGAGCACACCGAGCTTATTCGCATCGCTGTCGAACATGCAGCCGGCCGCATTCCAATTATTGCCGGTGTGGGGGCCAACGCAACCGATGAAGCGATTTACCTGACCAAGCAGGCCAAAAAAGTAGGTGCACATGCTGGCCTTTCGGTGGTTCCCTACTACAACAAGCCTACTCAGGAAGGACTTTTCCTGCACTTCAGCGCCATTGCACAGGAAGGCGGGTTACCCATCATTCTGTACAACGTACCCGGTCGCACTGTTGCCGACCTGAGCAACGAAACCATTCTGCGTTTGGCCAATGTACAAAACATTATCGGCATCAAAGATGCCACTGGCGACATTGCGCGTGGCGCCCTGCTGCTGGCCAACAAGCCCGATCACTTCCAGGTTTTCAGTGGTGATGACCCAACCGCCGCCGCCCTTATTTTGCTGGGCGCCAATGGTAATATTTCGGTCACTGCCAATGTCACCCCAAAACTCATGCACGAGCTGTGCGTTGCCGCCCGCCAGGGTGATGTACCCACAACACGTGCCCTCAATGCCAAACTGGCTCAATTAAGCAAAGTACTCTTCATTGAAGCCAACCCCATTCCCGTTAAATGGGCGGTTGCCCAGCTTGGTTTGTCACAATTGGGCTATCGTCTCCCCCTGTGCGGGCTCAGTGAACAAAACAAGATTCCGGTTACCCAAGCCCTTGAAAGCCTGGGCCTTATTTAATATCAAGGATCAAGATTTATGCGCATCAATGCACGCCATCTTACAGCATCGGGTTTAATTGCAGCCGCAACCCTGCTTGCCGGATGTAACGCCGTTTCTGAAATCATGGGAGATGGAGAACAGGTTGATTACAAAAGCACCGTTCGCGGAGACCCGTTAAGCATTCCACCCGATCTGTCCAGTGCCGATATCAAACCCCAATACACGGCACCAGGTGGTGTTGCTTCGGCAGCCTCCTATAATAAATCGCTTGCAGCCGCCAATGCTGCAAACGCCAAAGGTGCTAACGTACTGCCTGCCATTGATGGCATGGAAGTGCGCCGCAACGGAGACCTGCGTTGGCTGGAAATCAATCAGGATCCTAATGTCATCTATCCCAAGCTGGTTGGTTTCTGGACAGACGAAGGCTTTACCATTAACCGTGACAATCCTAAAGCCGGTATTATTCAAACCGACTGGGCCGAAAACCGTGCCAAGATTCCTGGCAATTTCTTGCGTCGCGCACTGGGTTCTATTGTAGACGCGGTATCAGACAGTGGCGAGCGTGAGCGCTTTACTACCCGTATTGAGCGCGTTAATGGCAAAACCGAAGTTTACATTAACCATGAACGCATGGTAGAAACCCAAATGGACCGCGATGGCACCCAATTCAAATGGTTGCCTGCCAACGAAGACCCAGGCCTGAACGCGGCCATGATGTCTCGCTTGATGGTTTATCTGGGTGCTGATAAAGCCCGGGCCGAACAACAAATCAGACAGTCCGCAGCCGCGGCACCTGCAGTCAGCCAACCCAGGATCGCCAGTTTAGTTGAAGGTTCCGCAGCCTTGTCGGTTAACGAACCTCAAGACCTGGCATGGCGTCGGGTAGGCAATGCCTTGTCTGCCTCGGGCTTCAAAATTGAAAACTCAAATGCCACAAACGGCACTTACGTCATTCGCTACCTGGATACCGATACCGGAGAAAAACGCCAGGAAGCCAATTTCATTAGCCGTTTATGGGGTGATAAAGGCAACCTGACCCCGCTGCCTTACACCATTGAAGTCAACAATCAGGGTGCCCAATCATTGGTGACCGTACGCGACCAAAACGGAAATCCCGACAACAGCAATACGGCGCGCCGCATCCTGACGGTGATTGCCCAAAAAATGAATTAATTCGTTTTTAATCAGTTTTACATTCCTTCCCCTTGCCTGCCAAGGGGAATTTTTTGCCCAACACCAAAGGAAAATCATGCCATTTATTCACGCACAAATTCTTGCCGGTCACAGCACGGAACAAAAACAGGCGCTCTTGAAAAACGCCAACAAGGCGGTACAGGAAAGCATTGGCGCCCCCGAGGCCAGCATCCGCATTACCCTTCAGGACTTCCAACCCCATGAAGTCATGGTTGCCGGCCAGGAAGGCAAGGCTTTTGCCACCATTCAGGTGCACCTGATTGAAGGAAGGACCGAAGCCTTGAAAGCCGCCCTGATTGCCGCCTTAAGCCAGGCAGCCAGTGAAAGTCTGGGTATTTCGCAAGAAGAAATCCGGGTGATGGCTATTGATGTACCCAAAGAAAACATGGGTGTGGCCGGTGGCATTAGTGCCAAAGCGGCAGGCCGGTAAACGCTTTCATCACACGACTGGCAAATAACCATTCCTGCTCCTGCGCGAGAGCATAGGAGCAAATAAATTACTCGTTCCCATGCTCCCGCGTGGTAACGTCTGCATCCTGCTCACCCTCTTCCCGCTTTTCCGTATTCAGCCGGTACAGGCTAACGCTCATGGCCAATAAAAATGAAACAAAAATGGCCACCATACCAGCGACCAGGAAATTATCCAGCACAAACCAAAGCGGCAGCCACAACAACAACGCCACGCCCATAGGCGCACTGCCCATGGCAAACAACAGCTTTCCCAGCCTGCTTTTCAATGTTTTCAACTTACTTTTGAACTTGACTAATGACATGCGTACACCAAAAAATGTTTAAAGGCCTGTGCCGTTTCGCATAAAGGCACTGATTTGTGCCAGAACATGCCGACCTCCATCACCGGCACACCACCTTCAATGGGCACGGCATTGATTTTCTTCCCCTCCAGGGACCAGGGCCGGTACACCATTTCAGACAGAATCGTGACCCCCAGCCCCTGTGCAACAAATCCGCGCACGGCCTCCATGGAACGGGTTTTCAGCACCACATTGGGCTCAAGCCGGTGCTGGCGCCAGAACCGCAAGCCAGACTCTTCCGCATTATCCACCAAAATCAGGATATAAGGGTATGGAGCTATTTCCTGTAGTGTAACCGAAGCACGCATGCCCAACGGATGTGAAGGGGAAACCCACAATTTACGGGCCGAACGCAACAAAACCTGGTGCTCAAAACGGCCAATATCCTTAAGATTGGAGGTTAAACCCACCGCCATGTCTATATCACCGTTCAACACCGCCTGCTCCATCTGAGCCAGCTCCATATCCACCAGGTCAAACTGAACCCCTGGATTGGCTTTTTTAAAGCGCAACACCAGTTCAGGCAAAAAATATCCCAATACAGTATAAGAAGCAGCCACTCGCAACACACCGGAAACCCCGTCATTTTGCCGGCCGGGCTGATGCAGGGCCTCATCAAAAGCATCCAGTACAAAACGCACGTGACGGTAAAAATCATGCCCGGCCGCCGTTAAGGCAACCCCGTGCTGCAAACGGTCAAACAGCGGTACTTTAAGATGCGCTTCAAGACTAAGCACCGCACTGGTAATGGCCGATTGCGACACGTGCTCCTCGGCGGCGGCCATGGAAAACCGCCCCGTACGGGCCGCTGCCGCAAAATACCGGAACTGTCTGATTGTTACCTGCTTTGACATTTGTTTTTCAGATACCTGTTAATGATTTTTTTAATTTTACGATACCCGGTAAAAAAGATAAACTTTGCATCAAGCATCAGTGCAATTCGCTTTTTACCTCCACAAGGGGTATTGTATGTATAAACATGCAATGCGTTTTTGGCTGATCATTATAGAAATAATTCACAGACAAAGATTCTGGAGACAAACACAATGAATGCCCCCCTATCCAAAGCGGCTCAAGCGGCACTTGATTCCATTACCCTGGATGACAAATATACCCTTGAAAAAGGCCGGGTTTACATGAGCGGAACCCAGGCACTGGTCAGACTGCCCATGCTTCAAAAAAGCCGGGACATGAAAGCCGGACTGAATACCGGCGGTTTTATCTCGGGCTACCGGGGCTCTCCGCTGGGCAATGTGGATTTATCCCTGTGGAAAGCGCAAAAGTACCTGGATAAAAACGATATTGTGTTCCAGCCCGGTGTCAATGAGGAACTGGCGGCCACCTCTATCTGGGGCTCGCAACAGCTGAACCTTTTCCCCGAGGCGAAAAAACAGGGCGTCTTTGCCATGTGGTATGGCAAGGGGCCAGGCCTTGACCGTTCCATGGACGTTTTCAAGCATGCCAATAACGCCGGCACAGCCCAATATGGCGGGGTCTTGCTGATCGCCGGCGATGACCACGCTGCCAAATCCTCCACCGTTGCCTACCAGTCCGAACACGACTTGCAGGCGGCCGGCATACCGGTGCTATATCCGTCCAATGTGCAGGAATACCTGGATTTTGGTCTTCACGGCTGGGCCATGAGCCGCTATTCAGGCCTGTGGGTCAGCCTGAAATGCGTCACCGACGTGATTGAATCCAGTTCTTCGGTTGATATTGACCCTGACCGCATCCAAACCGTGATTCCCAGTGATTTTGAGCTGCCCCCTGGCGGATTGAACATACGCTGGCCCGACACCCCGCTAGAGCAGGAAGCACGCCTAAACAATTACAAATGGTATGCCGCTCTGGCCTATGTACGGGCCAATAAGCTGGACAAAATCGTGATTGATTCACCCAATGCCCGTTTTGGCATTATGACGGCGGGCAAGGCTTATCTGGATGTGCGCCAGGCCCTGGTAGACCTGGGGCTGGATGATGAAACCTGCGCCGCGATTGGCATACGACTGTATAAAGTAGGCTGTGTATGGCCACTTGAAGCCCATGGCGCACGCAATTTTGCCGAAGGGCTTGAAGAGATCCTGGTCGTGGAAGAAAAACGCCAGATCATGGAATACGCCCTGAAAGAAGAACTGTATAACTGGCGCGATGATGTCCGTCCCGACGTGTACGGCAAATTTGATGCCCGCGATGACGGCGGTGGGGAATGGTCAGTGCCCCGTGGCAAATGGCTATTACCACCCAACCACGAACTGTCACCTTCCATTATTGCCAAGGCCATTGCCAAGCGCCTGGAAAAACACCCCTTGCCCGAAGCCGTCCAGGCACGCATCAAGGCACGTATTGCCGTGATAGAAGCCAAGGAAAAAGAAAACCAGCGCCTGTCGGTGGTGGTTGAGCGTAAGCCCTGGTTTTGCTCTGGTTGCCCGCACAATACGTCTACCCGGGTCCCCGAGGGCTCGCGTGCGGTGGCCGGGATTGGTTGCCATTACATGACCATCTGGATGGACCGCGAAACCAACACCTTCTCGCAAATGGGCGGTGAAGGCGTGGCCTGGATCGGACAAAAATCCTTTACCGACACCCAACATATTTTTGCTAACTTGGGTGATGGCACTTATTTCCACTCTGGCATCCTGGCCATACGCGCCTCTATTGCCGCCAAGGCCAATATCACTTATAAAATCCTGTACAACGATGCCGTGGCCATGACCGGTGGCCAGCCCATCGACGGTACCCTTAGCGTACCGCAAATCAATGACCAACTGGTGGCCGAAGGTATTACGCGCGTGGTTATCGTGAGCGATGAGCCGGAAAAATACAAAGGCGTCGTCATGCAGAAAAACCCGGCGGTTTACCATCGCGACCAACTTGACGAGGTCCAGATTGCGCTGCGCGACACGGTTGGCACCACAGCACTTATTTATGACCAGACCTGTGCGACTGAAAAACGCCGTCGCCGCAAACGCCACACCTACCCCGATCCGGCCCGCCGTGTTTTCATTAATGAAGCGGTTTGCGAGGGTTGCGGTGATTGCAGCGTACAGTCCAACTGCCTGTCGGTTGAGCCACACGACACCCCCATGGGCACCAAGCGCCGTATCAACCAATCCAGCTGCAACAAAGATTTCTCCTGTCTTAAGGGCTTTTGCCCCAGCTTTGTAACTGCCGAAGGTGCGCAGGTACGCAAGCCAGTCATCAACCTGCCCAACCTAGAAAAGAAAGCGGGCAGCATTCCCCTGCCCGCCGAACTTCGTCTTGAACGCCCCTGTAATATTCTGGTACCGGGTGTAGGAGGCACCGGGGTAGTAACGATTGGTGCCTTGCTAGGCATGGCAGCCCATATTGAAGGAAAAGGGGTTAACGTGCTTGACGTAACCGGCCTGGCACAAAAAGGCGGTGCCGTAGTCAGCCATATCCAGATCGGCAACCAGCCCTCTGATCTGCATTCCACCCGCATCGGCATGGGCGAAGCAGACCTGATCATTGCCTGCGATGCGATTGTGGCCGCTTCCAAGGAAATCACCTCAAAAACCCGTAACGGCATTACTTTTGCCACCATTAACAGCGCCAAATCACCTACTGCCGAGCTGTTCAAGGACCCGAAATGGCGCTACCCTACCGCTACCACCACCCATGAACTGACTGAAATCCTGGGCCAGGATCATTGCGAATTCCTGGATGCCAATGGCTACGCTGTCATGTTGCTGGGCGATGCGATTTTTGCCAACCCATTGCTGATGGGATACGCCTGGCAAAAAGGCAAAATTCCGCTCAAGCAAGAAAATATCCTGCGTGCCATCGAACTGAACGGTGTGGCCGTACAAAAAAACCTGGATGCCTTTGAATGGGGCCGTTACCTGGCTCATCATGGTACGGCCTCCCTGCCGCTTAACGGCCAGCAAGACAAGGAACCGGGTGTATTAGTGAATATGCCCGAAAGCCTGGACAAGTTGCTTGACCGTCTTGAAACCCACCTGACCCACTACCAGAACAAAAAATACGCCCGCCGCTTTACCGAAGCGGTTGGCCATATTCGCAAGCTGGAACAGGGACTTGGCCAGGGATCGCAACAACTGACTGAAGCCGTTGCCCGCAACCTGGCCAAATTAATGAGTTACAAGGATGAATACGAAGTGGCCCGGCTGTATGCCGACCCGGCGTTCCTGAACAAACTGCGCCATGAATTTGAAGGCGAACCCGGCAAGGATTACCAGCTGCAATTCCATCTGGCGCCACCGGCCTTCAGCCAAAAAGACCGCCATGGCCACTTGATCAAGAAAAAATATGGGCTATGGATGATGAAGGCGTTTGGCTTGTTGCAACACTTCAAAGGCTTGCGTGGCAGCAAACTGGACCCTTTCGGTAACACCGAAGAACGCAAAATGGAAAGGCAGCTGATAGAAGACTATCTGGACATGCTGCGCGAATTTGCAACCAGCCTGAATGAAAACAATCTGGATATTGCCATTGCACTGGCCCGGCTTCCCGATGACATTCGTGGCTATGGCCATATCAAAGAGGACAATATTCGCAAGGCAGCCGCCAAAAAAGCGCAATTGCTAAAAGACTATGCCACGGCATCACTTGGCAAAGTGGCTTAGCAAAAAAACAGTTTTACCCATAACTGGCAACATTTCCGGTTTTGGGTAAAGCTCCCTATAATATAACGGTCATACCCTGTAAATAACGCCCCGCAGGCAATCACCTGCCCACCGCAAAGGACGATCATGAAAACCAAACCCGTACTTGAACACGCTGACGTAAAGAGAATAATGACGGCAGCCGTTGCCCATGCGCAAAAAAACAACTGGCCGGTAACGATTGCAATTGTGGATGATGGTGGGCATTTGCTGGGACTTGAACGCCTTGACGGCGCAGCGCCCATTTCAGCCCATATTGCACCGGCCAAAGCCAAAACCGCCGCCCTGGGATGCCGCGAGTCCAAAGGCTATGAAGAAGTCATTAATCATGGCCGCACTGCTTTTTTGTCGGTTCCTGTACTGGATGGCATGCTTGAAGGCGGTGTGCCAATAGTCATTAGCGGTGCGTTTATTGGTGCCGTTGGGGTTTCAGGCGTAAAGGCCAGCGAAGACGCCGAAATAGCCAAAGCTGGCATAGATGCCCTGTCATAATCCTTGATATTGCTGCCATTTATTGCAAAACAGCCTTGCCTGAAGTAGGCCTCCCAAAAAAACAACCCGGCACTTTGCCAGCTTTTGAGGGAAGCCCAAAGCGGGACAAGGCTTTTTTTGCGTTAAAACAACCTGCTTGCATAAACATGTTTCTTTTTCGTTACCGCAATGCACAATTATCAACCATGCAGCAGCATTTTTTTTTATAATAAACGCACAAAAAATATTATTTATTCTAAAAACTCACACATCGCCGCAATCATGTCATATAAAGCACAAACTTTAAAGAAACTGCAAAAATCCAGTCCTGGACAGCCTGAATTCTATCAAGCTGTTGAAGAGGTCCTGGACTCCCTTGAGCCCCTGTTTGCCAAAGAAAGCAAATACCTCGAGCACAACATTATCGAGCGCATCGTTGAACCCGAGCGTCAATTCATGTTCCGGGTCGCCTGGATCGACGATCAGGGCAAAGTACAGGTCAACAAGGGTTATCGTATCGAATTCAACTCTGCCATCGGCCCTTACAAAGGCGGCTTGCGCTTTCACCCCAGCGTTTCCAGTGGCATCATCAAGTTCCTCGGCTTCGAGCAGATTTTCAAAAACTCATTAACCGGCCTCGCTATTGGCGGCGGCAAGGGTGGCAGTGACTTCGACCCCAAAGGCAAGTCCAATAACGAAATCATGCGTTTCTGCCAGTCTTTCATGAATGAACTTTATCGCCACATTGGCCCCACCACCGACGTTCCCGCCGGTGATATTGGGGTTGGCGGTCGTGAAATTGGTTATTTGTTTGGCCAATACAAACGACTCACTGGTCGCTACGAAGGCGTTTTCACCGGTAAAAAAATTCCATGGGGCGGTTCATTAGCCCGCACCGAAGCCACCGGTTACGGCACCGTTTATTTTGCCCAAAATATGCTTACAGCCACAGGCCAAGCCCTTGAAGGCAAAACCTGCGTGGTATCAGGTGCCGGTAACGTTGCCATCTACACCATCGAAAAACTGTACCAAAACGGCGCCCTGCCGGTTACTTGCAGCGACTCGCGTGGCTTTATTTACCACAAATCAGGCATCAATCTGGAAACCCTTAAACAGCTTAAAGAAGTTGAAGGCGCCTGCCTGTCCAAATACACCCAGATCCACCCCGATGCGGTTTACACTCCGGTTGGCAGTTACCCTGCAGGCCGCAATGCAGTCTGGTCTGTTCCCTGCGACCTGGCCTTCCCTTGCGCAACCCAGAACGAACTGAACCAGGCTGATGCCCGTGAACTGCTTAAAAACGGCTGCATCCTGGTTGCCGAAGGCGCCAATATGCCTTCTACCCCAGAAGCTGTTGAAGAGTTCCTGAACGCAAGAATCCTGTACGCACCCGGCAAGGCTGCCAACGCAGGTGGTGTTGCCACCAGCCAGCTTGAAATGGCCCAGAACGCCAGCATGGTTCAATGGAGCTTTGAGGAAGTAGATGTTCGCCTGAAAACGATCATGAAAAACATTTACCTCACCGCTTCCGAAACTGCGATGGAATTTGGCCAACCCCACAACCTGGTGCTGGGTGCCAACATTGCCGGTTTCCGCAAAGTGGCTGACGCCATGATTGACCAGGGCGTTCTTTAATAAAGCGCACTATCGCTTATTAATACATCCAGCTAAACAAAAAAACGCTATCCTTCACCGGATAGCGTTTTTTTATATGGCAAGCTGGCTTTCAGCCTATTGTTCAGGACTACTCGTTACTCGTTTACTCGTTCCCACGCTCCGTGGGAACGAGTAACTAGGATAAGCGAGCCGCCTGGCTAATCAGCTTACTTATTCGCCTTCGGCAGGTGCTTCTGTTGGTGCAACAGAACCTTCCAGGCCTTCAAGACCGCCTAAAGCTTTAGCAGACAAGCGCAAACGACCACGGTCGTCGGCTTCGATTACTTTAACTTTGACTTTTTGACCAACGGTAAGAACATCATTGATATTGGCAATACGGTAATTGGCAATCTCAGAGATGTGCAGCAAGCCATCGCGACCTGGCAGGATTTGTACAATACCACCAAAATCCAGCAAGCGCTGAACAGTACCTTCATACACCTGGCCAACTTCAACCACAGCGGTCAATTCAGCAATACGGCGTTCGGCTTCTTTGGCCTTCTCAAGGTCTGCGCTGGAAATAACCACATCACCTTCATCGCTGATATCAATCTGGCAACCGGTTTCTTCGGTCAGGGCGCGGATGGTTGCACCACCTTTACCAATAACGTCACGGATTTTATCAGGATTGATTTTCATGGTCAGCATGCGTGGTGCAAAGCTGGACAGTTCGGTACGTGAGCCGGTAAGGGCTTCGTTCATTTTACCCAGGATATGCAGGCGGCCTTCACGGGCCTGGGCCAGTGCAACTTGCATGATTTCCTTGGTAATGCCCTGGATCTTGATATCCATTTGCAAAGCGGTAATACCGTTCTGGGTACCGGCCACTTTGAAGTCCATATCGCCAAGGTGATCTTCATCACCCAGGATATCGGTCAACACGGCAAACTTGCCGCCATCTTTGATCAGGCCCATGGCAACGCCGGCCACGTGATCCTGTACTGGCACACCGGCGTCCATCATGGCCAAAGAGCCACCACACACGGAAGCCATGGATGAGGAACCGTTAGACTCGGTAATTTCAGATACGACGCGAATGGTGTACTGGAAATCTTCGTGTTTAGGCAATGTGGCAACCAGGGCACGTTTGGCCAGGCGACCATGGCCGATTTCACGACGTTTGGGAGAACCGAAACGACCGGTTTCACCCGTTGCAAACGGAGGCATATTGTAGTGCAACATGAAACGGTCACGGTATTCACCCATGACAGAATCAATGATTTGCTCGTCTTGCTTGGTACCCAGCGTAGCCACTACCAGGGCCTGTGTCTCACCACGGGTAAACAAGGCGCTACCATGAGTACGGGGCAATACGCCCAGACGGATGCTGATGGGACGCACGGTACGAGTATCACGGCCGTCGATGCGGGGCTCACCATTCAGGATTTGACCACGAACCAAGGCTGATTCCAAGTCAAACAAGATGTTTTCTACGGCAACCATATCAGGCGCGTCTTCACCTTTTTCAGCAGCCTGCTCTACCAGTGCTTGTTTCACGCTGGCATACACTTCTTTCAGTTTGCTGGTGCGTTCCTGCTTTTGGCGAATTTCGTAAGCGGCTTTCAGGCCCTCTGAAGCCAATGCGGTAACCGCAGCAATTAACGGTTCGTTTTTAGGGGCAGGTTCCCAATCCCATTCAGGCTTGCCGGCTTCTTCAACCAGCTCATGAATTGCATTGATAGCCGCTTGCATTTGCTCATGACCGAACACCACACCACCCAGCATGACTTCTTCACTAAGTTGCTTAGCTTCTGACTCAACCATAAGCACCGCAGTTTCGGTACCGGCAACCACCAGGTCCATCTCAGAGTGCTCTAATTGGGCTGCGGTTGGGCTTAATACATACTGGCCATTGATATAGGCAACCCGGGCGGCACCAATAGGGCCATTGAAAGGAATACCGGAAATAGACAGAGCAGCCGATGCACCAATCATGGCAACAATATCGGGATCAATTTCAGGATCTACCGACAGAACATGAATGATAACCTGGACGTCGTTATAAAAGCCCTCGGGGAACAGTGGACGCAATGGACGGTCGATCAGGCGGGAAGTCAGGGTTTCTTTTTCGGAGGGTTTGCCTTCGCGTTTGAAAAAACCACCCGGAATGCGGCCGGCTGCATAGGTTTTTTCTACATAATCTACCGTTAGGGGAAAGAAGTCCTGACCTGCTTTTGCCTGTTTGGCAGCCACTACAGTGGCCAGCACAACAGTATCACCCATAGATGCAATAACGGCACCGGATGATTGGCGGGCGATTTCACCCGTTTCCAAAACGACTGTGTGGGCACCATACTGAAATGACTTAGTCACTTTATTAAACATTTGTATTCCTTACAATAATTATTTGCCGGTTCACTACAAAAATGCACCATGATCCCATGCATTCAAATTTGACAAATAAACAACAATAAAAAAACCGTGCACAGTACCATAAAAGTACTGTGCACGGTTTTATCCTTGGGCAAAAACCCCGGAAATCACTTACGCAGACCGAGCTTTTCGATCAGGGCGCGGTAAGAATCAGGGTTACGGCCTTTCAGGTAATCGAGCAATTTACGACGACGGCTAACCATACGCAACAAACCGCGACGTGAGTGATGGTCTTTCATGTGTGTTTTGAAGTGACCGGTCAACTCGTTGATACGGGCGGTTAACAGGGCAACCTGAACTTCAGGAGAACCTGTATCGCCTGCCTTGCGGGCAAATTCTGAAACGATTTCTGATTTTTTGATATCTGCTACTGACATAATATGTTCCTCTTGGACATGCGGTAATACTGAGGGGCATTACCGTGAAAATAAAAGAAAATTTGATAATGCTTGTTATTATTAAGGCATGAGCTACCAACACCTGAACCTATGCAAAAACAGGTAAATGCATGTATTTCATGACTTTTTACAGAATAAAAACAAGACAAGTTTGCTATTATATCTTATTCCGATAAATAATGCCCAATTTATCTTTGGCTCCCAAAAGGAAATAAAAATGTTTACTCTGGCACAACATAAGCGACTTAAACTGGCGCTGCTGGCCGGCTCCTTGCTGACACTCTCGGCCTGCACTACCTACCGGGACATCCCGCCCAACAGCCCTATTGCCCAGGTTGAAAACCAAATGGGTACCCCTACTTACCGCTGCACCCTGCCTGATGGCCGCCAAAGACTGGTCTGGAGCCAGCAACCCCAAGGACAATATGCCTACGGTGCCAATGTAGACCAGAATGGCAATATCGACAAAGTCCAGTCGCTCCTTACCGACAGTCATTTCAAGCGGCTTAACGAAGGCCGCTGGACACAAAACGATGTTGCCTGCGAATTTGGCCCACCCGCTGAAATTGACCGGGCTGGCCTGGGCGAAAAAAATGAACTGGTCTGGACTTACCGCTACAAACAAAGCAATGCCTGGAATTCCGTGATGTTTGTATATTTCGGCCGTAATGGCGATGCGGTCACCCACTATCACTCCGGCCCCGACCCGCGCTATGAGCGCTGGTGGGACGTTGATTAAACCCGGCATTAAAAAACCGCTGCACCCGATCCATTTAAATGGAATAAGATTGCAGCGGTTAATAAACAGCAAACTTGCGGCCCCGCAAAGACAAACCGCAAAAAATTTACAACACCAAGGTGACTTCAGGGTGCCTGACGACTATTGTAATGCTGGCGAATTTTACGCCAGCGAATAAACCATACGCCCCAACCCGACAGGCCATAAATAATAAAAAGGCCAAACAGGACAACGGGCGGATTCACAGACACAATCGCAAAAACCAATACGACCGCCAACATAACCGAAGCGGGCGACAGCTTTCTCTCTAGTGACATGGACTTGCCACTGAAAAACGGCGCATTCGACACCATGGTGATACCGGTATAAGTCGTAATCACAAAGGCAATCCAGGCCTGGAATTCATAATTGGGAATTTTATTATCCACCGACAGCCAGACAAACCCCGCTACCAGCGCGGCAGCCGAAGGACTGGGCAAGCCCTGGAAAAAGCGGCTGTCCACCACCGCGATATTGGTATTAAAACGGGCCAGACGGATAGCCGCTCCGGCCACGTAAATAAAGGCGGCAATCCAGCCCCATCGACCAATATCCTGCAGCAGGTACTCGTACATGACCAAGGCGGGCGCCACCCCAAAAGACACAATATCGGACATCGAGTCATATTGCTCGCCAAAGGACGATTGCGTATTGGTCATCCTGGCCACCCGGCCATCCATGGCATCAAGCACCATCGCAGCAAAAATGGCAATGGCCGCCACCTCAAATTGGCCATTCATGGCCTGCACAATGGCATAAAACCCGGCAAATAAATTGGCGGTGGTAAAAGCGTTGGGCAGCAGGTAAACGCTGCGACGGCGATGAAGATCATTCATGATGTTTTACTATTCAGCAGGTAATTCGGCCAAGGCCGTGCTGGTGGCACTGACTTTATCACCAATAACAACTCTTGGACGGGAACCCAAAGGCAGGTAAACGTCTACCCGGGAACCAAAACGGATAAAACCATAACGCTGGCCACGCTTAAGTTCGTTGCCAGCCTGCGCATAACATAAAATGCGCTTGGCAACCAGGCCAGCCACCTGTACAGCGGTAACAGTATGTTTGCCAGGGGTTTCAAGCACCATGGCATTGCGTTCATTTTCCAAAGAAGCCTTATCAAGGGCGGCATTGAAAAACTTGCCTGAAAAATACTGCACTTTTTTAACCGTGCCATCGACCGGTGAACGATTGGAATGCACATTGAACACATTCATGAAAACACTGATTTTGATGGCATCGCGCTGCGCATAAATATCATACACCTCTTCGACGGCCACAATACGGCCATCGGCAGGAGACAGCACCAGATTATCTCCTTCAGGAGCAACCCGCTGGGGGTCGCGAAAAAACTGCAACACAAACAGGGCAATGATCCAGAACGGGATAGATACCGCAAATGACCAAAGGGAAACAATCAATGCGGCAACCACTGAGATTGCCAGAAAAGGCCAACCCTCTTTGGCGATAAATGGATGAGGGTAATGAGGTTTGTTCATTCGATTTTTTTAAGCAAGGCAAATAATAATTGCCCATTGTAATAAAAATAAATGCGTCGCGTACAAACAAAAAACCCAAGCCCGTATATAACACAGGATTGGGTTTCTTGATTATTGAACACTAATGTTGGCAGACTGGCCCGCTGATCGCGAATCTGGCCTGCCATACCACCATTAAACGCGTTCGATAATAACGGCGGCACCCTGGCCAACACCAATACACATAGTGCACAAGGCATAGCGGCCACCTGTGCGCTGCAATTGGTACATGGCAGTGGTTACCAGACGGGCACCTGATGCACCCAGGGGGTGACCCAAGGCAATCGCACCACCATTAGGGTTGACATGCGCGGCATCATCAGGCAGACCCAGGTCACGAGTCACAGCCAATGCCTGTGCGGCAAACGCTTCATTCAACTCAATCACATCCATTTGGTCAAGCGTAAGGCCGGCTTTGTCCAATACTTTACGAATAGCAGGCGCAGGACCAAAACCCATAATGCGAGGTGCAACACCTGCCGTTGCCATGGCAACCACACGTGCTTTGGGTGTCAGGCCGTATTTCTTGACCGCTTCATCAGAAGCCAACAACACAGCGCAAGAACCGTCATTAACACCTGATGCGTTACCGGCAGTAACGGAACCACCCTGACGCACTACACCTTTCAGTTTAGCCAATGTCTCGGCAGTGGTTGCACGGGGATGCTCGTCGGTGTCAACGATTTTAGGATCGCCTTTTTTCTGTGCTACGCTAACCGGAATGATTTCTTCCTTGAAAGCACCTTCGGCAATCGCGCGGGCGGCACGTTCCTGGCTACGCAGGGCAAAAGCGTCTTGGTCTTCACGTGAAACCTTGAACTCATCAGCCACGTTTTCAGCAGTTTCAGGCATGGAGTCAATACCGTACTGCTCTTTCATTTTAGGATTGACAAAACGCCAGCCAATCGTGGTGTCTTCAATTTTGGCTGAACGTGAAAAGGCAGTTTCGGCCTTGCCCATCACGAATGGAGCGCGAGACATGCTTTCTACACCACCGGCAATCATCAGGTCAACTTCACCGGATTTGATGGCACGGGCAGCGGTACCAATCGCATCAAGACTGGAGGCGCACAAACGGTTGATCGTTGCACCGGGCACTTCGACCGGCAAACCTGCCAGCAAACCAGCCATGCGGGCTACGTTACGGTTATCTTCACCAGCCTGGTTGGCACAACCATAAATAATATCGTCCAGCTCAGCCCAGTTGACTGATGGATTACGTTCTACCAGAGCCTTGATGGGCAATGCTGCCAGGTCATCGGTACGAACGGTAGACAAACCACCGGCGTAACGGCCGATGGGGGTACGAATGGCATCACAAATATAAGCATTAGTCATTTTGCTGATTTCCGGAAAAAGAGAAAAAATTAAAAATAATTAGAAAATGAGTTTCGCGCCTGTACGGGCTTGCAAATCTTCATCACTGATATCAACCAGTTTTTCGATGACCTTTACGCCCTCTGGGGTAATTTCAAGTACCGCGATATCGGTATAAATGCGGCTTACCACACCCAGACCCGTTACCGGCAACGTGCATTTTTCAAGGATTTTGGGAGAACCGTCTTTGGAGTTGTGTTCCATCAGGATAAACACTTTCTTGGCACCTACCGCCAAGTCCATGGCACCACCCACTGCTGGTGGCTCACCGGGACGGCCCAAGGACCAGTTGGCCAGGTCACCGTTGGCAGCAACCTGCATGCCACCCATGATACATAAGTCAAGGTGACCGCCACGCATGATGGCGAAAGAATCCACGTGATGGAAGAAAGAACCGCCCGTTAACAGGGTAACCGGCTGTTTGCCGGCATTAATCAGTTCAAAATCTTCCTCACCTTTTGGCGGGTTTGGGCCCATTCCAAGAATACCATTCTCGCTGTGCAGCAGCACTTCGTCTTCTGGATTAAGGTAATTGGCCACCAGGACGGGAATGCCAATACCCAAGTTAACGTAGCTGCCAGGAGGAATATCTTTTGCCAGGCGTTCAGCCATTTGCTCGCGTGTGATTTTTTCCATTTTATTATTTTCCTTAGCTAGAGATATGAGGATTTTCAACCTGAACCACACGGTTCACGAAAATGCCGGGCGTAATAATATGCTCGGGATCCAGTTCGCCCAGTTCAACAATTTGCTTGACCTGAACAATCGTGGTTTTGGCAGCCTGGCACATGACCGGACCAAAATTTCGCGCAGCCTTGCGATAGACCAGGTTACCCCAGCGGTCACCCTTTTCGGCCAGGACAAATGCAAAATCACCGTGAATGGGATATTCAAACACATAGTGCTGACCATTGATTTCACGGGTTTCCTTGCCTTTGGCTAAATCGGTGCCATAGCTGGTGCGGGTATAGAAACCGCCCAAGCCAGCACCGGCTGCGTGCAGGCGCTCGGCGATGGTACCCTGAGGCACACATTCAAGCTCGATTTTACCTGCCTTGTATTTTTCATTGAAAACATTCGAATTGGATGACTTCGGAAATGAGCAGATGATTTTACGAACACGATCTGCCTTAATCAGGGCTGCCAGACCGGTTTCGAAATTACCCGCATTGTTATTGACTACAGTCAGGTCACGGGCTCCCTGGTCAATCAGGGCGTGAATCAATTCAGTAGGATGACCAGCCCCACCAAAACCGCCAATCAGCACGGTTGCTCCGTCAAACACGTCCGCGACAGCTTCTTCAACGCTGCCACAAATTTTATTTATCATATCTAAAGCCTTAAGTTTGCGACTAATGTAAATGTGATCAATCAGCACAAAGACAGCATAAAATTTTTTACGCCATAGATTTCAAACCTGAATGGCAGACAACCTGCCATTCAGGATCTTCAACTTGTCTTTGAGATCGTTAATTTTAACGTATCCCGCTGTACAAGTTGCTTATTTCAGGGGCTCGTTGGATTCCGCATGTTTTTCCAGTAATGGAGAAATCTGCCAGAATTTAGCCTCGGATTCTGAAGCGGCGGCAAAGCGCTTGATGGCACGAACCACATTAAACAGGCCAACCTGCTGGGCATAATGCATTGGGCCGCCACGATGGGCAGGGAAACCATAACCATTCAGGTAAACGATATCAATATCGGAAGCACGTAGGGCAATGCCCTCTTCCAAAATCTTGGCACCTTCATTAACCAGCGCATACACACAGCGGTTAACAATTTCCTGGTCACTGACTTCACGCGGTGTGATGCCACGGGCTTCGCGGAATTCCTTGACGATGTTTTCTACCATTGGGTCAACGATAGGGGTGCGGTTACCGGTTTCATACTTATACCAGCCAGCACCTGTTTTCTGACCAAAGCGACCCGCTTCACAAATACGGTCTGCCACAACAGGCACATAGGCCTCGGGGTTGGCCTCGGCACGACGCTTGCGCACGGCCCAGCCAATATCAAGGCCAGCCAAGTCAGCCACGCGGTATGGACCCATGGCAAAACCGAAGTTCTCAAGGGCTTTATCAATTTGTGAAGGTGAGGCACCAGCCAGCATGGCGTTGTCGGCCGCATCACGGTAGGCATACAGCATGCGGTTGCCGATGAAGCCGTCACAAACACCCGACACCACCGGTTTTTTACCGATTTTCTTGCCCAATGCAATCGAAGTGGCCAGCACATCTTTAGCGGTTTTTTCACCACGCACGATTTCCAGCAATTTCATGACATTGGCAGGACTGAAAAAGTGCAGTCCAATGACGTCTTCGGGGCGACTGGTAAAGCCGGCAATCACATTAAGATCCAGGGTAGACGTATTGGAAGCCAGGATCGCGCCTTTTTTCATGACACGGTCCAGCTCTGAAAATACGGCTTTTTTGACATCCATGTTTTCAAATACCGCTTCAATCGCCAGGTCGACATCGGCAAAATCATCGTAGCTGAGGGTGGTTGACAGCAATGCCATTCTTTCTTCAACCTGCGCTGCCGTAATACGCCCTTTTTTCATGGTGTTTTCGTAGTTGCGGCGAATCGTGGCCACACCACGGTCCAGGGCGTCCTGTTTCTGCTCAAGCAACACCACCGGAATACCGACGTTCAGGAAGTTCATGCTGATGCCGCCACCCATGGTACCGGCACCAATCACACCCACTTTTTCAACCTTGCGCAACAGGGTATCGGCCGGCACATCAGGAATCTTGGTGGCCGCACGTTCGGCACTGAAAATATGACGCATGGCCGCAGACTCGGGAGAGCTCATGAGTTGCAGGAACAATTCACGCTCGTATTTCAGGCCTTCATCGAATGACATGAAAACACTGGCTTGTACGGTATCCAGGCATTTCAGCGGAGCGATTTGGCCTTTTTTGCCATTTTCAAGCTTCTCACGGGCGGCATCCAGGATTTCACGGGCACCCTCGGGACTGATTTCAATATCACGCACACGCTTGAGCGGCAGGTTTTGTGCAACCACTTCTTTGGCGAACTCAATGGCAGCACCAACCACGTCAGTTTCAACCACTTTATCAAGCAAAGCGGTATCGGCCAAAGCCTTGGCCTTGATGATTTGCCCGGTGGTAATCATGTGCAAGGCTTTTTCCAGCCCGACCACGCGTGGCAGGCGTTGTGTGCCACCCGCGCCAGGCAACAGGCCCAGCTTCACTTCGGGAAGACCGATTTGCGCATGGGCTGCGGCCACACGGTAGTGGGCACCCAGGGCCAGCTCCAGGCCACCACCCAGGCAAACGCCGTCAATGGCGGCCACAACCGGCTTGGTCACATTTTCAAGTACTTCAATCACCACGCGCAGAATGGGTTGCTGCAAAACCTTGGGTGTGCCAAACTCGGTCACATCGGCACCGCCCGAAAACGCGCGTGCGGAACCGGTAATCACAATGGCATCAACCCCGCTGTCCGCTTCGGCCTGATCAACAAAAACAACCAGGCTTTTCCTGAGCGCGTAGCTCATGCCATTGACGGGAGGGTTCTGAAACGTAATTAAAGCTACACGATCTTTAATTTCATAAGTTGCGTGACTCATTCTTAATCTGGCTCCAAAGGGCTATTCAAACTACTTTGTTATTAACAATTCCGCAATGCGGAAATAACGGATTCCAATAATAATACACCATATTATTCGCCAAATACCTTATTCTTAATCATATGTCGGTTAAAACACGATGCTTTTAATGAGCGCGAATTCAAGGTATCATAATTCCATTTTAAAGATTTTCATTTTGCAATGCAGAATTAACTATTCTTCTTAAACACTACAGAGATATAACCATGGATATCAATTTCAATGCGGAACAGCTCGCGTTCCGGGAAGAAGTCAGGACTTTCCTGAAAAATAACGTCAGTGACAGCATCAGGGCAAAAATCTTCAACTGCGAACCGCTAGGCAAACAGGAACGGGTGGAATGGCAAAAAACCTTATACCGTCAGGGATGGGGTGCACCCGCCTGGCCGGTTGAATATGGTGGTACTGGCTGGGATGCCGTGCAACGTCATATTTTTGAAGAAGAATGCGCTACTTACGGTGCGCCTGAACAGCTGTCTTTCGGACTGAAAATGGTAGCACCGGTTATCCAGAAATATGCCTCACAGGAAATCAAGGACCGTTTCCTGCCCCGCATTATTTCAGGCGAAGACTGGTGGTGCCAGGGCTATTCCGAACCCGGCGCCGGCTCGGATCTGGCCTCTTTGAAAACCACTGCCGTACGCGATGGCGATCACTATATCGTGAATGGCCAAAAAACCTGGACCACCCTGGCCCAGCACGCCGACTGGATTTTCTGTCTGGTTCGTACCGACCCTGAAGTACGCAAACAGGCGGGCATTTCCTTTTTGCTGATCGACATGAAAACCCCCGGCATTACCGTGCGCCCCATCATTATGCTAGACGATGGCCACGAAGTGAACGAGGTGTGGTTTGAAAATGTACGGGTACCCGTATCCAATTTGGTGGGTGAAGAAAACCAGGGCTGGACATACGCCAAATTCCTGCTGGGCCATGAACGTACCAATATCGCCCGGGTAGGTCGCTCCAAGGCTGCCCTTGCCCGCGTTAAGGAAATGGCCCGCAAACAGCCTGGCAACAATGGCAAGCCACTAATTGAAGACCCTCGTTTCCGTGATCGCCTGGCCCAGATTGAACTGGACCTGATGGCGCTGGAAATCACCAACCTGAAAGTGGTCTCGGCCGATGGCAAGCAGCACACGCCCGGCCCTGAGGCATCCATTCTTAAGGTAAAAGGCTCGGAAATCCAGCAGGACATCGCTGAGCTGGCCTCATTGGCCCTGGGCAATTACGCACCTGCCCATATTCTGGACGCTTCCCACGAAGATATCAGCAGCGCATTCCCGGCCGATTTTTATCATTTAACGGGCAATTCGTTCAACGTACGCAAAACAACCATTTATGGCGGCTCAAGTGAAGTGCAAAAATCCATTATTTGCCGGATGATTCTTGGCCTGTAAGGCATAACGGCAATATTGAACCCACTTACCTGAACTTAGTAAACGAATATCTGGAGCTTTTCCATGGATTTTAATTTCACAGAAGAACAGCTGGCGCTGGAAGATACCATCAGCCGGTTTATTAACAAAGACTATGCTTTTGAAGCAAGAAGAAAACTGGTCGCCAGTGACGAGGCCTATGACCGCAATGCCTGGAATACCTACGCCGAGCTGGGTATTTTAGCCCTGCCATTTCATGAAGACCTGGGTGGCCTGAACGGCACGCCGCTGGATACTTATCTGGTCATGAAAGCCCTGGCACCCGGTCTGATTTTAGAGCCTTATGTAAGCACCGTCGTGCTTTCAGGCGGCCTGATTAACGCGCTAGGCACAGCGGAGCAAAAAGAAACACTCATTGCCGGGATTGCCGACGGTTCCGTCACCTATGCCTTTGGCCATTACGAACCCGGCTTCCGTTACCTGGAAAAAATGGTGTCCACTACCGCCACGAAGTCGGCCAATGGCTGGGTGCTGAACGGACACAAAGCCATGGTTATTGACGCTCCCAGCGCGAGCCAGCTGTTGGTATCAGCCCGCACCAGTGGCGCAACCGGCGATGAGCAAGGGATTAGCGTTTTCCTGCTGGATCCGGCCACCCCCGGCGTGACACTGAAAAAGTATAAAACCCATGACGGCCATTATGCCGCCGATATCGTTCTGGACAATGCCGAAGTACCCGCCAGTGCCCTGCTGGGAGAAGAAGGACAGGCCCTGCCCGCGATTATGGATGCAATTGCCCAAACCAACGTGGCCTTGTGCGCCGAACTGGTTGGATTAATTAAAGCTTTGAATGATGCCACCCTTGAGTATCTGAAAACCCGCAAGCAGTTTGGCGTGGCGATTGGCACTTTCCAGGCCTTGCAGCACCGCATGGCAGATATGGCAATTGCCGCTGAACAGGCCAATTCAATGGCGCTGCTGGCTGCGATTGAGATGCAAAACGAAAGCCTGCAGCACCGGATTTTCAAGGCATCAGGTGCGAAGGCTTATATTAGTCAGCTGGCTCGCAAGGTTAGCCAGGAAGCGGTGCAGATGCATGGCGGCATGGGGGTGACCGATGAGCTGAATGTGGCGCATTTTTACAAGCGTGTTAATTTGATTAACACGATGTTTGGCGATCACGATTTCCATATGCAACGCTATAGTGATATGCTTGATGTCCCTTTGAATTAACTTTTTTACATACTAATAACACCATGAGCAATCACGATATTCCCAGCGGGTTCCGTTTGTTGAACAGGAACAGCCCTTTTTCAGATTTGACGGGTCCTTATTTCGAACAGGTTGATGAGAATGGCAAGCATACTGTTTTAGGTGTCCGCCTGACTCATGAGCATTTGAATAAGATCGGGGTAGCCCATGGTGGCACGATGATGACGATTGCCGATAATGCTTTCGGTGATGCGATTTTGGCCCATTATGACCATCCGGTGTCTTTTGTGACGGTGACGTTAAACAGCGAGTTTATGTCACCGGCCAGGGAAGGCGATTGGGTGGAGGCACGGGTCAAGATTCATCGTGCCGGCAAACGGATGATTTTTGCCAGCTGTGCGCTAACGGTTGAAGGCAAGAATGTGTTTAATGCCAGCGGGGTGTTTTCACTGATTGAAAAGCGCCCAGCTTAAGCGATTCAGCGTCTCGTACCGGTAGCTCCCATGCTCCAGCGTGAGAGCCCACTAGTTCCAATGCTTTAGCGTGGGAACTCATAATCAGTTGACTCTCACTCGGGCATACATAAATCAAACTCGTTGCAAACAACGTGCGCCAAGCACCACCCCCACTTTGCTCCGACGCCGCTTCGCGCCGAAGTCGCTGCAGTGGGGGTGGTGCTTGGCGCACTTGCGTTACTTCAGAGTTCAGAAGAAAATTTATCTTAAGCCGCACTGCCTATTCTGAAATGCCTAGGGAGTTCACACGCATAGCACGGGAACTGGATTACAGCCAAAAAAGAAATTGATCTGTGAGTCAGCCTTCTTGAAACTGACAAAGCGGGGATTCATCTTGCAGGTGCGGCGACTTCGGCGCGTAGCGGCGTCGGAGCAAACCTGCAAGATGAATCCCCGCGCTGTTTATTAAGAAACCAGGCGTTACCACGCAGGAGTGTGGCAACGAAGCCCTGGCTTGAAGCCCCCTACACCTGCCCCATGGATTCTTTCAGCCGCTGCACAATTCCCTGCAGCCGCGGACGGACTTCTTCAAGCAGGAAATCAGCAGACAAGCTAAAAGACGGCCCGCCACAGCTAAGCGCCATAATGGGATAATTGGGACCCAAATTCACACCCACAGCAATCGCATTCACGTCTTTTAACCAATCGCCAAAAGAACACGTGCACCCCAAGCGCTCATAATCTTGCATTGCCTGGTTAATCCCGGCAATAATCGCTTCACTTGACTGCTCATCCAGCTCTTGCACACGCTCTATAATCTCGTTACGCTCGGCCTGGCTAGACTCAGCCAAATACGCCCTTCCCATCGATGACGTGGCAATTGGAATGCGGGCCCCCACATCAAGACTTAGCGTAAGCGCCGAGCGGCTGCGACAATTTTCTATATACAGCATTGAAAGCCGGTCACGCGCGCCCAGCGTTACCATACCCTGGGAAAAATCAGCCACCTCTTGCATCAGCGGACGCGCCAACTGGCGAATATCCAGTTTGGCCAGCATACCCACCCCTAACGACAAAGTCGCCATGCCCAGACGATATTTGCCACTGGTTTCATCCTGGGTTAAATAACCCAGTTTAATCAGCGTGGAAGTAAGCCGTGAAACCGTTGACTTGGGCAAACCGCAGCGCAGGGCAATTTCCTGGTTGCTGAGCACCTTGTTGCCCGAACGGAAACAGGCCAGGACCTCAAGGCCACGGGCCAGGGCAGTCACAAAATGGCGGTCATCTTTATATTTTTGTATAACGGAATCAGTCAGGCTGACTGAGCTGTTGGAAAGTTTGGATAATGTCATGTTCTTTTATTTATAATCAGGAAACAATTGGCCTTGGCAAACACGGAAAAACACAAATTTGAACCGCTTGCCGGTGCCCTGTAATTTTTTAATGCATGCTACCACACAGTAACAATAATGAAAATATATTTTGCCATGCGGAATTATGGATAGTTACGGAAAAACCGGCACACCCTTTCAACTTCATCTCACCCGATTATGGCATTCATGAAATCTGATTAGCGTAGGGTGATATAAACCGTTAAAATCAGCTATCAGAATAGTTGATTAGGTGAAAAAAACAGTATTCCGTGGCCGGCTAGCCAACAGTTATCCTGGTTTCCCATACCCTATTCTATACCGCATTGCAAAACAACAACTTTATTTTGAGGCATACCTAATGACAAACCCCATCGTTGAAAAACTTCACCAACAAATGACACTCCCCGTTATTTGCTCGCCCATGTTCATCGTTTCAAGCCCCACACTGGTCATTGAACAATGTAAAAGTGGTGTCATTGGGTCTATGCCTGCCTTAAACGCCCGCCCAGCAGAACTGCTTGATGACTGGCTGGCACAAATCACCGAAACCCTTGATGATGTGCGAACCAAAGAGCCCGAACGCAAAGTAGCGCCTTTCGCCATCAACCAAATTATTCACGCGTCAAATGACCGGCTGGACAGCGACATGCAAACCTGTGCCAAGCACAAGGTTCCCATGATCATTACCAGCCTAAGGGCGCCCGATGACGTGGTTAAGCATGTGCATGAATGGGGCGGTCTGGTTTTCCACGACGTAACCACAATCCGCCACGCGGAAAAAGCCCTGGAAGCCGGTGTAGACGGCCTTATCCTGGTGGCTAGCGGTGCGGGAGGACATGCCGGGAAATTAAGTCCTTTTGCGATTTTGCCCGAAGTACGCAAATTTTTTGATGGCCCGATTGCGCTATCCGGTTCAATTACCAATGGCAGCAGCATTCTGGCCGCCCGTGCCCTGGGCGCTGACTTCGCCTATATTGGCACCCGCTTTATTGCCAGCCATGAAGCCAATGCCGATGAGCGCTACAAAAAAATGATCGTCGAGTCTGCGGCCAAAGATATTTTATACACCCCGTTTTTTACCGGCATTCCTGGCAACTATCTTACCCCCAGCATTATTGCCGCAGGCCTGAACCCCGAAAACCTGACCGAAGAAGAAAAACTGGCCACCAACTTTGGTTCTACCCGGGTCAAGCCCTGGAAAGACATCTGGGGCGCCGGCCAGGGCGTAGGCAGTATTGACTCAATTGAGAGCACTGCTGACATCGTTAAGAACATGCAACAAGAATATGCGGCCGCCCGGCAGCGCATCATGGCAGAACTGTAATCTTATGAACAACCCGTTCGCGAGACTGTCATCCATACCCCTGGCGGAGAACCCATGAGCCCAACTGTTCTGTTATCCGAGCACAATAAGGTGCTGACGATTACCATTAATCGCCCCGAGCGGCGCAATGCCCTGGACTCGGCAACCTATGACGCCCTTACCGAGGCATTTGCATCCGCTACCGGACGCAATGACTTGCATGCGATTATCCTGCAAGGCGCACAGCAATACTTTACGGCTGGCAATGACCTGCGTGATTTCCAAAGCAAACCCGCAGGAGAAAGTCCTGGTCTGCGTTTCCTGAAAGCGCTGGTCAAAACAGATATCCCCGTGATTGCCGCTGTGGAAGGCGCAGCCATCGGCATTGGTGTTACCATGCTGATGCACTGTGATTTTATTATTGCCGCCAGCGACACGACTTTCCGGATTCCGTTTGTCCCGCTGGGATTGTGTCCGGAAGGCGCTTCCAGTGTATTATTGGCACAGTATGTCGGTATCCGCAAAGCCAACGAGTGGCTGTATCTCGGCCAGCCCTTTAGCGCCCAAGAGGCCTTTGAGAGCAAATTCATTAATGAGCTTGTTCCTCCGGGCGAAACCCTGGCTAAAGCAAGTAAAATAGCAAGTACGATGGCTGCACAGTCTTTGTTGTCATTAAAAACCACCAAGTCCCTGTTAAAAAGGACTTTAATCCCGTTGATTAACGAAACCCTTGACTGCGAACGTGAGGCTTTCATCAAATGCCTTGTTTCTGACGAGGCACAAGCAGCATTCCAGCAGTTTTTTACTAAACCAGAGAAGTTGAAATCATGATTAGAGATCAAGAAACCCAGACATTATTAGAGGACAGCCTTCGTCGCTTTATTAACGAAGTACTCGTCCCAGCCGAGGAGCAAGTCGCGGAAACTGATCAAATCCCCGCGGAAATCATTGAGCAAATGAAAGAACTGGGCCTTTTTGGCCTGACCTTGCCCGAAGAGTACGGTGGCCTGGGTTTGACAATGGAAGAGGAAGTGCGCATTGGCTTTGAACTGGGCCAAACTTCTCCTGCTTTCCGTTCTTTCATCGGTACCAATAACGGCATTGGCGGCTCTGGTATTATTATCGACGGCACACCAGAGCAGAAAGAAAAGTACCTGCCTCGCATGGCAGCCGGTGAACTCATTGGTTCATTTGCCCTGACCGAGCCTGAAGCAGGTTCCGATGCAGGCTCCCTGCGCACCACTGCGGTTCGTGATGGTGATTTTTACGTACTGAACGGCACCAAACGCTATATTACCAACGCTCCCCATGCCGGTATTTTCACGGTCATGGCACGTACTTCCAACGAAATCAAAGGCGCTGGTGGCATTTCCGCCTTTATCGTTGAAGCCAACACCCCCGGCTTGTCATTAGGCAAAATCGACAAGAAAATGGGCCAGAAAGGCGCACATACTTGTGACGTGATTTTTGAAAACTGCCGTATTCCTGCCAGCCAACTGATTGGTGGCGTGGAAGGCGTTGGTTTTAAAACAGCGATGAAGGTGCTGGATAAAGGCCGCCTGCATATTTCTTCTATTGCAACCGGTGCCGCCAAACGCATGCTGCGCGATGCCCTGAATTATGCAAAAGACCGTAAGCAATTTGGTCAGCCTATTGCCAATTTCCAATTGATTCAAGGCATGCTGGCAGACAGCAAAGCCGAAATTTACGCTGCCGAGTGCATGATTCTTGATGCCGCCCGTCGTCGTGATGCCGGTGAGAATGTTTCTGCATTGGCTTCTTGTGCCAAGTATTTCTCTACCGAAATGTGCTGCCGCGTAGCCGACCGTGCCGTTCAGATTTTTGGTGGTGCCGGTTATGTATCTGAATATGGCATCGAACGTTTCTACCGCGATGTTCGTTTGTTCAGATTGTATGAAGGTACTTCACAGATCCAGCAAGTGATTATTGCCAAGGATTTGATCAGGAATGATTCTATCTGAGTCTGATTGGATGCATTCATCTGGTTAGAGGCATTAACCTGGTTAGAGCCATTAATCTGACTAGATACATTAACCTGACTAGATACATTAACCTGACTAGATACATTAACCTGATTAGATGTTGATGCGCAGTCTGTGACTTCATGTCCAGACTGCGTTTTCCATTCCCCTCTGTGGAGGGGTGGCAGGCGAAGCCTGACGGGGTGGTTGCATAAAACAATCAAACATTCAAACGAAGCGACAGGGTGGTTGCATAAAACAATCAAACATTCAAACGAAGCGACAGGATGGTTGCATATAGCAACGGGCTGATTGAATAATTTCTTGGCGAATATTTTTCTGAATTCTATTTTTATAGCGGTGCGGAAAGTGCTGTCCCCTTTGCTCCGACGCCGCTACGCGCCGAAGTCGCTGCAGGGGACAGCACTCTCCACACCTTTTGCCAGTTTTAGGAAATTATGCACACAGCCATTTTTATACTGAAATTTGCTTGTTTATAGTACCGGTGGCTAATAGAACTCATACCTATGAAACATAAAAAGCGCAATCATCCTGCAGATGCAGCGACTTCGGCGCGCAGCGGCGTCGGAGCAAAGCTGCAGGGTGATTGCGCGCCGCCAGCCAAGAACCCAAAACCATCAAAAAAAACAACAACCAATTAAAAATCCGTCAAGCAATCTGAAAAAGCTGCGGCCGTTTATACAACTGCATTCTGGTAAAAGCCACCATACGCTCAAACAAATCGGGCCTTGTCAGCCTTTTCTGCCACCAAGCCAATGCCTTCCCTGGCGACTCATTTCGCCACGCAACATAAAAAGTCTCAATTGGCTTCGGAATATTCACTTCCTTTTCAACCAGCAAGCGCTGCCGTACCGCCTCTTCGACATAAGGCGCTGGCAAAAACCCAAACCCAAGGCCTGCCAACTGATACTCAAACTTACTTAACAAATTAGGCACCGTAATACTGGACTGACCCGAAAGCACACCTACTGTTCGGGCAGGCAACCTTCTGGCAGAATCGGACACCACAATGGCATGGTGGGCCAGCAAATCAGCCTGCGTCAATGGACGATCAAGTTGCGCCAGCGGATGGCTGGGTGACACCACAAAACCAAATGGCATCTGCCCAATCAAATGCGTATGGAACCCGCCACTTATTGTAATGTTATCAATCGTGACACCAATAAAAATATCGGTCCGCCCATCCTGAAGGGATTCCCACGTACCAGACAGCACCTCTTCGGAAATCCGAATACCCGTTTGGCTGGTTTCCTGATGAAAAGCCTGCAAGTCATCCTTCAGGCAAAGCGAAGAAAACATGGTATTGATACCAATTCGCAACTCGGTTTCCCATCCGCTGGCAACGCGCTGCACCCTGTTCTCAAGCTCGGCTGCCGCTTGCATGAGCACCCTCCCCTCTTTCAACAACTCACTGCCAGCACGGGTCAGGCTGATTTTAGGACCACTGCGTTCAAACAATTTAACGTCCAGGTTTTCTTCCAGCTTCTGTACCGTATAAGAAACAGCGGAAGGCACCCGGAACAACTCCTTGGCAGCACCGGCAAACGAACCATGCCTATCGATTGCATCCAGCAAATGCAAGGCATCCAGACTGATTTTGAACATGACAAATCCTTAATTGGTTTTCTTCTGGTGATTATATTCAAATTTTTTGATGATACCCCACAAAACATTCCGTTTTTCAAACCGGACTAATTACATCATAATACCCACATACCGAATTTAAACAGCTTTTATAAGAAACATAGATTTTCAAATAATCTGATCTTATATTTAAGGAATATGACATGTTATCTATTACCAGAAGTCATGAACGAGGGCACGTCCAGCACGGCTGGTTAGATAGCCATCACTCATTTTCATTTGGCAGCTACTACAACCCCAAGCAAATGGGTTTTGGACCGCTGCGCGTAATTAATGAAGACAAAGTAGACCCAGGCCAAGGCTTTGGGACGCACGGCCATGAAAACATGGAAATTGTCAGCTATGTGCTATCAGGTGCACTTGAACACAAAGACAGTATGGGTAATGGCTCTATTTTGCGCCGTGGCCAAATTCAGCGCATGAGTGCCGGAACTGGCGTCTTGCACAGCGAATTCAACCCTTCAGCCAATGAAACCGCACATTTTCTGCAAATCTGGTTATATCCCAACCAAAAAGATATTGAGCCAAGTTATGAAGAAGCGGTCTTTGACGATGAAGCCAAACAAGACAAGTGGTGCCTGATCGCCTCTGAAACCGGCGAGCAGGGCTCAGTGCGCATTCATCAAGATGCTAAACTGTATGCCGGCATTTTCAACGGGAACCAGGTATCAGAATATACCCTGGCCAATGACCGTATTGCCTATATCCATGTCGTTAAGGGCGACATCACCATTAATGGCCAGGAACTGCATACCGGTGACGCGCTTAAACTGTCTGCCGAACCGCTGGTGCAAATTCAGCAAGCCAGTCATGCCGAAGTCATATTATTTGACATGAGCGCCAGTTAAACTGGCGGCCATGAACAGTTTACTTGCCATGTCAGGTTCCGAATGGCAAGAAAAAAATGAACAGGAACTACATAATTATTTTTTTCAAAAGGGTTAGACATGAGTTTTTTAGATAAATTGAAATCCCGCCGCAGTATCTACGCACTGGGCCGCAACGTCACCGAAGACAACAGCACTATTGAATCCGTCATCAAGGAAGCCATCCGCAACTCACCTTCCTCTTTCAACTCACAAAGCTCGCGTGCCGTGATCCTGTTCAACGCTGAACACGAGGCTTTCTGGGAAATTGTTAAAGACACCCTGCGCGCTATTGTGCCTGCAGACGCCTTCCCTGCCACTGAAGCCAAAATCAACAGCTTCAAGGCAGGTTACGGCACCGTTCTGTTCTTTGAAGACCAAAACGTGGTCAAAGGCCTGCAAGAGAAATTTGCCGCTTATGCAGACAATTTCCCGGTATGGTCAGAGCAGGCTTCAGGCATTGCCCAGCACGCTGTATGGCTGGCTTTGGCAGACCACAAGATTGGTGCTTCACTGCAACACTACAACCCAATCATTGACGAACAAACCCTGACCCGCTGGAACCTGCCCGCGAGCTGGAAACTGCGCGCGCAAATGCCTTTCGGCAGCATCGAAGCACCTGCTGCTGAAAAAGCATTCATGGATGACGCAGAACGTTTCCGCGTTTTTGCCTGATTTTTGCATGCCAAACAACTGGTGGCGAAGCGCTCCGCACCCGGTTGTTCAGGCAGGCAATTAGCCTTATAGCTTCCTGCGCCTTGCGCAAGCATTTATAGCGCTTTTGCCACAGCAAATAATCAATAAAAAAGTCCAGCCATTTGGCTGGACTTTTTTTAACTGAACAACAACGTCAATTACTCGTTGCCCATTCTTTCGATAACGTCTTTTTCATTCTCAAAGTTATCGATCGCAAACTGGGTGTAAGCCTTGTTGTCCATATAGTAGGTTCTTACACCGTAATCTTTAATGACCTTCAAGAAGACAGGATCTTCCATGGCAGCTTTCACAGCCAGATCCAGTTTCTCAACAATTTCCTGTGGCAAACCTTTTGGACCAGCGATACCCAATGGAGACGGAATAACCACTGAATAGCCTGCTTCGGTTAAAGTTGGAACATCCGCATAGGCCTCGGGGCGTTTTTCTGCCGCAACACCCAAGACACGCAACTTGCCAGACTCCATGAATGGAATAATCACGTTGGTAGACATAACCGCATCCAAATGCCCACCCATCAAGGCTCCGATGGCTTCAGAGTCTGATTTGTAAGGAACGTGGGTAACTTCAACGCCCGCTGCCTTGGCCAATTCAACAATGGCCACGTGGTTGCCGGAATAACGGCCAGGGGAACTGATTGTCAACTCACGGGGCTTTGCTTTGGCCTGCTTAAGCAGATCATCAAGCGTTTTATATGGCGAGTCCGCATTAACACCCAGCGCGAAGTCATAACTGGCAAAAGCCGCAATATAACTAAGATCCTTGACGGGGTCGTAACGGGTTTTCTGCAAGTAAGGCTGGCGGAAAATACCTACTGGCGTCAAGGCCAGTTTGTAGCCGTCTGGCTTGGTATTAACCATTTCATTAGCGCCCATGGAGCCGGCAGCGCCTGGTTTGTTCTCTACCACAATGGTTTGCCCAAGCTGACGTTCCATACTGTTGGCCAGCGCACGACCGATCAGATCGGTGGTACCGCCGGCAGCATAAGGAACAACCAATGTAATAGGCTTGCTAGGGTAATTTTCAGCACCCTTCGCCATGGTTACTGGGGTAAAAAAAGCAGCGCCTATGGCAGTGCTTAATACAGCCAATTTACAAAATCTTTTCATTTATTACTATCTCCTGCTTCCATTGTCGGAATAATATCAGGCACAGCGCCCGGTAAGTAAACTAAGCATATCTGCATATTCTATCATCAGACTCGCTGACTGAATCAACGCTGATTGAATCAACATTATAAAACCATGTTTCGCATCGTGGAATGATTTAGCGCAAGAAACTGAAATTGAGCCAAGCAAACTCAAACCCTACCCTTGTGGGCAGGGAGCCAATGTAATGACTGATATTCCCCCTTAACAGATCAGGATTCCTGTTTCATCCTTTCTACAATACTGCGCTCCTCGTCGAATGTCTTGCGCGCAAACTCTGTATACTGGGCGGCATCCATATAGTCGGTTCGAATGCCATAGTCTTTAAGGACTTTGGTAACTGCCGGGTCATCCATGGCCACTTTTACCGCCTTCTCCAGTGTAGCCACAATATTTTCAGGCAAGCCTTTGGGACCTGCCAAACCCAGTGGAGAACGGATCACGACGGGATACCCCAGCTCTTTAAGGGTAGGATAATCGGCAAAGGCGTCGGGACGTTCTTCGGCAACCGTTGCCAAAATCCTGACCTTGCCCGCCTGCACAAAGGGAATCACGCTATTGGACACGACCGATGTTTTAATGTGCCCGCCCATAAGCGCCCCCACGTTTTCAGCATCGCCCTTATAAGGGATATGGGTAAATTTTGCATTGACCGCTGTACCCAGTTCAGTCATGACCACATGATTGCCGGTAAATCGTCCCGGTGTTCCATAGTCGATGTCACCCGGATTTTTTCGAGCATGCTCCACCAACTCTTTAATGCTTTTAATCGGAGAATCGGCCGCCACGGAAATAGTAAAGTCGTATTCTGCAAAGGCGGCAATATAAGTTAAATCCTTGATGGGATCATAACGGGTTTGCTGCAAATAAGGCTGGCGAAAAATACCCACCGGCGACAAAGCCAAACGATAACCGTCAGGACGGGTGGTCACCATTTCATTGGCCCCCATGGAACCGGCCGCCCCCGATTTATTTTCAATCACCACGGTCTGCTTAAGCTGGCGAGAAAGGCTGTCTGCCATGGCCCTGGCAATCAGGTCAGTCGTACCACCAGGGGCGTAAGGTACAATAATGGTAATGGGTTTGGAGGGATAGCTGTCTTGGGCAAACGCTGGCGCCCCAAACACGAGGCCCGCAATCATTACGGGCAAGATGACGGGTTTAATTACTTGCAACTTGAACTTCATGTCTCACTTCCTGATTGTTTTATTTTTATAAAAAATTACGGCAACCAAACGCTTATTTAAGGTAATAAACAGATAGCGGAACCATTTCATGCATACATCAAGGATTTCCACTCTTGAATCAATCATAGTTGGATTTTTTCATTTAAAACATCTATCATTAACCCTAATAAATAAAATTAAGTTTCGCTATGCAGAACAAACCAAGGAGACCTCAACAATGAAAAAAGTGGTATTGGCAACATTGACCGCGCTTAGTCCGCTTATATTTACACAAACAGCAGTCGCCCAAGATAAGTGGCCATCCAAGCCTATTACAGTGATTGTGCCTTACACCCCTGGCGGTTCTACCGATACGGTATCGCGGGTGGTTATGCAGAAATTGTCTGACCGCCTGGGACAAACCATTGTGGTAGAAAACAAGCCCGGCGCCAACAGTACCATTGGAACCGCACAGGTAGCCCGCGCAAAGCCCGATGGCTATACATTTGTAACGGTATTGGCCGCTTATTCCGCCAATCCTCATTTGTATAAACTCACTTATACCAATGATGATTTCGCGCCGGTTTCGCATATTGCCGATTTGCCGTTGTTCCTGTTTACCAGCAAGAAACTGCCGGTTAATTCAGTGCAAGAACTGGTTGAGTATGGCAAGAAAAATCCGTTGAATTATGCCTCAAGCGGCATTGGTTCCAGTGCGCATTTAACCGGCGCGCATTTTGCAAAAATAACGGGTCTTGAGATGAACCATATCCCCTATAAAGGCAGCGCTCCTATCCTGGCAGATTTGTTAAGCGGACAGGTTTCCATGGTATTTGACCCAATCCTGGTACCCATGCCTTATGCAAAAGAAGGCAAGTTGAATGTGCTGGGTGTGACGTCTTTAGACAAGTATGAAGGCGAAGAGTCGGTGCCTACGCTGGACGAATCTGGTTTCAAGGGCTTCAAGATGAATTCATGGGTGGCATTGCTGGCACCAGCGGGCACCCCTGAAGAGATTACCAATCGGGTTTCAAAGGAAATTGCCGAGGTGGTTAAAGACCCAGAGGTGATTAAGAAGTTCAAGAGTGCGGGTTTTGTGCCAGTTGGCAGTACACCGGCAGCATTGAGTGAGCTGATTAAAAAGGATTCCGAGCTATATGGAAATATTGTGAAAGAATCTGATATTAAGGTTCAATAAGACTGCAGATTTTATTTGCTACCGGTGTGCGCTAATTACCGCCGGTACTCATTCCCACGGTCCGCGTGGGAATGCAGACCTGCACATACCATGTATTCACTCACATGCAGAAACGCATTCACTCCCACGCAAGAGCGTGGGAGTGAGCACGAGCCGAAGTCGCTGCGCCGGGCTGCCCTTACCACACCTATAACAAGCTTAAAGAATTTAAACCTCACACAAACGCCGTGCGCCTTCCAGCAGTGTTTCGTCATCTTTGGAAAACGTCAACCGGATTACTGCCTGGTCAGTGCCATCTGAATAAAACGCCGACAATGGCAAGGTAGCCACGCCATGATCCACAATGAGTTTCCTGACCATGTCCACATCAGACAAATCACTGAAATGCCCAAAACCAGCCAGCATGAAATAGCCTCCCTTGCTGGGTAACAACTCAAACCGGGAAGACTTCAACGCTTGCACCAGCAAATCCCGCTTTTCCTGGTAAATGGTAGATAAAGTCAGGTAATGATTGGGCTGCTCCATAATGGCAGACAGCGCATACTGCATAGGCGTGTCGGCCGGGAACATTACATACTGCTGAACCTTGCGGATTTCCTGCGTAAGAAAAGCTGGAGCCACGCAATAAGCAACATGCCAGCCACTGACCTGAAACACCTTGCTAAACGACGTGACTACAATAGAACGCGCGGCCAGGTCTGGGTAAGAGGACATTGAACGATGCACGTCCTCATCAAAAACCAGATGCTCGTAGACCTCGTCAGACAAGATAATAATATTGCTGTCTTTCACCAATGCTTGCAAAGCCTGCACATCATCTTCAGACAACACCGATCCCGTCGGATTATGGGGTGAATTGATGATAATCATGCGGGTCCTGGCATTGATTTTGGCTTTTACCTGATTCCAGTCTGGCTTAAAATCTGGGGCTTCCAGCCTGATGGCCACCGGTACAGCGCCCTGCATGCAAATCATCGCCGCATAGCTGTCAAATGAAGGTTCAAAATAAATCACCTCATCACCTGCATGCACAACCGCGGCAATGCTTGCAAACAAGGCCTCTTTGGCACTGGGCATCACCGTTACTTCAGTGTCGGGATGGTAGCTATGGGTATATAGAAATGAAATCTTGTCGGCAATTTTTTCACGCAAAGCCATTAACCCCGCCCATGGTGCCTGCAAGCTGCCTTCTTCCTGCATGGCTTCATGGGCATTTTCAATAAGCTCTTGAGAGAACGGAAAATCAGGGGTACCGTGCGCCAGGTTGATGGCACCATATTGCGTTAATAAATCATCGGTAGCACTGAAAATATTGCCACCGGTAGAGGCAAACTTGGACTTTATCTGCATAATGACATCCTGGCGTTAAAGGTGGCTGATTACTTCGCTACCCAATTGGCATTGAAATACTTTTCTGACAGTTTGCCTATAGTACCGTCATTTTTCAACTCCTGAATGGCGGCATCCAGGCGTTGTTTTAACGCTTTATCATTTTTACGCAAACCAAAAGCAATACCCTCACCAAAAATATCCGGGTCATGCAACAAAGGTTCAACCAACTCATACTCGGCACCTTCAGGGCGATTCAGGAAACTTTCCAGGGCGCTCGGACTATTTTGCACTGCCCCGTGAATACGGCCATTAGCCAGATCCTGATAAATTTGGTCTTGTGCAGCGTAAGACACGATTTTCACGCCCTTTTTACCCCAGTGCTTGCGCACAAAGGCTTCCTGAGAAGAACCCTGCAATACGCCGATTGACAGATCTTTCAGGCTTTCTGGAGTTGGCTGCAAGCCTGAACCTTTTTTAACCAACAACTGGCTGGGGACCACATAAACGGGCTGGGTAAAGTTAATAACCTTTTGACGGGCTGCCGTAATGTCCATGGCAGAGTTGATGAAATCGAACTTGCGTGCATTCAGGGCGGGAATCAGGCCATCGAAACTGGTTTCTTCCCATTCACAGGTGACCTGCATTTTGGCACAGACTGCCTCCCCCAACTCGATATCGAAACCAATCAGCGTACCATCGGGGGCCTTGCTTTCGAAGGGTGGATAAAGCGCCTCTACGCCAATTTTTAATGTTTCGTTGGTCTGGGCCACACTGGTAACAGAGGCCATGGCAAGCATGCCAGCCAAAATCAAAGGTTTGATATTCATCTATTTTCCTACAAAAAAACCTCTGCTTGCACAGAGGTTGATCGTTTTATAACATGTGTCGATACAGTCTGCGCCCCCTGCCCTGGCAGAAAACACCAGCCTGAACCGCTAGCGAGTAACAATAAGGCTACACGCAATTAATGGATTGATCAACCGTTTATGGGCCACAAACCCATACCAGGCAACAAGCCTTGCCAACATCCGTAACAAGATAAAGAAACAGTGACGAGACGCAACTATTTTCCATGCACATTGATTCTGAACAAATAATTATATAAAAATATATTATATTATTTTATATAATATTTACCTGTAAGCCATTACGACTCTTTTTACAGCAAGGAATACCATGCACAAAACCATACACACCGATGTTGCCATTATTGGCGCAGGTACTGCCGGCCTATATGCGCTTAGGGAAGTACGCCGTGCCAATAAACAGTTCGTTCTTATTGATAAGGGCCCTTTAGGCACCACGTGTGCACGGGTGGGCTGCATGCCATCAAAACTGGCCTTGCATGCCGGTGCTGTCCAGCGATTGCAAGAAAATATGCAAAACCCTGCCACCGCTTTGGATGCAGACAAACTTAATGACACTTGGGCACAGCTACAAAAACAGCGGGATTTCTTTGCAGGCCGGGCCAGCAATATGGCCATTTCAACGGCACAAGACAATCTTTTAACCGGCACCGCACGCTTTCTGAACCCTACGACCCTGGAAGTCAGCAACAACGACCAAACCACCCTGGTTTCTGCAAAGAAAGTCATTATCGCCAACGGCTCACGACCCGCCATACCCGGCTGGCTTGATCCGGTTCTGGAATACACCGTCAGCACTGACGAACTGTTTGAACTTAAAGAACTACCCGCCAGTATTGGTATTTTAGGGCTTGGCGCCATCGGGATGGAAATGGGCCTGGCCCTGTCACGCCTGGGTATCAAGGTGGTGGGGGCTGATTTATCACCGGCCATTGCAGGCATTGCTGACCCTAAAATTAACGAACAGGCCATTCAGCGCTTCAGCCAGGAAATGGAGTTATGGCTTGGCCAGCCAACCGCCGTAAGCCTGGTCGACAAAGGGGTACTTTTACAGTCGGGTGCACGCCAAGCCCAGGTAGACCTGCTGCTGGCAGCACTGGGCCGTCGCCCCAACCTTGACTCCCTGAACCTGCAGGAAGCCGGGTTCCCACTCAATGACAAAGGCATCCCTTCCTTTAATCCGCATACCATGCAGGTCACAGGCCTGCCGGTCTTTCTCGCTGGCGACTGCACTGGCAGCAAAACCTTAATGCATGAAGCCAGTGCCGAAGGCAGTATTGCCGGCTTCAATGCCGTGCAAGACAGCCCCGTTTGCTTCAGACGCATGGTGTCCTTGGGCATTGCCTTTTCAGATCCGGATGTTTTCAGTGTGGGTGAAACTATTGGCAACCTTACAGAACGCAACATTATTACCGGCAAGGCACAGGGCTCCAGCAATGGCCGGGCCCGGGTTTTGCATGAAGAAAACAGCCTGCTGCATATTTATGCCGACGCCGAAAACGGCACCTTACTGGGCGCTGCCGGCATGACTGCCCGTGGCGAACATTTGGCCCACCTGCTGGCATGGGCCATTCAACGCAAAGAAACCGCAGCCTCTTTGCTGCAAATGCCTTTTTATCATCCTGTCCTTGAGGAAATGGTCCAGTCTGCGCTGCAGGATATTATCCGCCAAATGCCTGTGCAATCACCCTATCCCTTTGGCCTGTCTGTCTTGAATTGTCATTAACCCGGGATATTTTAAACATGAATCATTCCATTACCTCCACCCTTCCCGTTCAACAAAACAGTCGGCTTGCCTATTTTCCTGTTGCCCTGTTTTCTTCCGTCATGGGTATGGCCGGCCTGGCCATTGCCTGGCTGAAAGCCGCACAGGCCTTTGGCCTGCCGCTTGGCCCCGGGATTGGCATCCGCTGGCTGGCCACCCTGCTGTATGTGTTTCTGCTTCTTGTTTACACCAGCAAACTGTTGCGCTTTCCTGAAGAAGTGAAAAAAGAATGGTGCCACCCCGTTAAAATCAATTTCATGGCCGCCATCACCATTGGCTTGCTACTGGTCTCCATTTCATGGCTATCGGTACCCGGCGTTTCAAAATGGATGTGGACAGTGGCCACCATCGGGCACTTTCTGCTTACCATTGCCGTGATTAACAGCTGGCTGAACAAAAGCCATTACCAAATTACCCATGCCAACCCGGCATGGTTCATTCCGGTGGTGGGCAATATCCTGATTCCCATTGCCGGCGTGCACCATGCACCGATGGACATCAGCTGGTTCTTTTTCAGTATTGGCCTGGTGTTCTGGATAGTGTTAATGACGATTGTTTTTTATCGTATTTTTTTTCATGAACCGCTACCGGCCAAATTAACGCCCACTCTGTTCATTCTGATTGCACCGCCATCTGTGGCCTTTATTTCCTACCTGGCCCTTAATAACCACCAGCTGGATGGCTTTGCCAGAGTCCTGTATTTCTTTGCCCTATTCCTTACCTTGCTGTTGGCCAGCAATGCCATGCGGTTTTTCAGGTTGCCGTTTGCCATTTCAGCCTGGGCTTACTCGTTTCCGCTGGCGGCCATCACTATTGCCACCACCGAAATGGCCACTCAAAACCCTGGCAGCTTCTACAGCCTGCTGGCAGGCCTGTTGCTATTTGTGCTGAGCGGCATCATTTTAATTTTGACATACCGCACCCTGCAGGCCGTTAAACGCAAACAAATCTGCCTGCCTGAGCATTAGAAAAAATTTTTCATTTAAATACTCTGCGTGGGAATAGGGAGAGTACTACGGGCAGAAAAAACTGGTTCCCACGCGGAAGCGTGGGAACCAGTAGAACTTTGACATAAACGCTACATTATTTTCAAAAGGTATTTTTTTCTGTAGTTAAAAACAATTCAGCCCTGTATTTACCCCACCAAAAGTGGGGAAATACAGGGCTGAGTTTTTAGTGAACGAGTCTTCTGACCCGCAAACCAAAATTAGTTTTTAGACTGGTCAACCAGTTTGTTGGCAGCAATCCAAGGCATCATGGCGCGCAGTTGTGCACCTACTTGCTCGATAGGATGCTCGGCATTCAGGCGACGGCGTGAACGCAGTGTGGGTGCGCCAGCCTGGTTTTCCAGGATGAAGCTTTTTGCGTATTCACCGGTTTGAATGTCTTTCAGGGTGTCACGCATGGCTTGTTTGGTGGCTTCCGTAACCACGCGTGGGCCGGTAACGTATTCACCGTATTCAGCGTTGTTGGAAATAGAGTAGTTCATGTTTGCGATACCGCCTTCGTAGATCAGGTCTACGATCAGTTTCAGTTCGTGCAAACATTCGAAGTAAGCCATTTCTGGGGCATAACCGGCTTCAACCAGAGTTTCAAAACCGGCTTTGATCAATTCAACGGCACCACCGCACAGAACGGCCTGCTCACCGAACAGGTCGGTTTCGGTTTCTTCACGGAAGTTGGTTTCGATAATACCGGCACGGCCGCTACCAATAGCAGAAGCGTAAGACAAAGCGATGTCGCGAGCGGCACCGGAGTTATCCTGATGCACGGCAACCAGCGCAGGAACGCCACCACCTTGTGAGTAAGTACCACGTACGGTATGACCAGGTGCTTTCGGTGCAATCATGATCACGTCTACGTCGGCACGAGGTACAACCTGGCCGTAGTGAACGTTGAAGCCATGAGCGAATGCCAGTGCAGCACCGGGTTTCAGGTTGGCAGCAACCTGGTTGTTATACACTTCAGCGATGTTTTCATCAGGCAGAAGAATCATGACCAGGTCAGCAGACTTAACGGCATCAGCCACTTCAGCCACTTTCAGGCCAGCGTTAACCGCTTTGTTCCAGCTTGCGCCACTTTTGCGCAGACCAACGGTCACGTTAACACCTGACTCGTGCAGGTTCAGGGCGTGGGCATGGCCTTGAGAACCATAACCGATAATGGCAACGTTTTTGCCCTTGATCAAGGACAGGTCACAATCTTTGTCGTAAAAAACTTTCATTTAAAGCCTCAAAATATATATTTTTATAAATCAAAAAAATGGTTTGAACTGCATCAGGGGAATCATACCTGATTTCACAACAATTACAGCTTCAAAATCCTTTCACCGCGCCCGATACCGGATACGCCGGTGCGAACGGTCTCAAGAATGGCACTGCGATCCAGGGCATCAATGAATGCCTGGGTTTTTTCCTGAGTACCGGTGAGTTCTATCGTGTAGGACTTATCGGTTACATCAACGATATGTCCACGGAAGATATCCGCCATGCGTTTGACTTCTTCGCGTTCCTTACCCACGGCACGAACCTTGATTAACATGAGTTCGCGCTCTATGTGGGCACCTTCGGTAAGGTCAACCACCTTGACCACATCGACCAGACGGTTCAAATGCTTGGTGATTTGTTCAATCACCTCTTCGGAACCGGTGGTCATGATGGTCAGGCGAGACAGGGTGGCGTCTTCGGTAGGCGCTACCGTTAAGGTTTCAATATTATAGCCCCGCGCGGAAAACAAACCCACGACCCGCGACAGCGCACCGGGTTCGTTTTCTAGCAAGATGGAAATTACGTGTTTCATGTTGGCTCCTTACAGATCTTCTGAACCCAGCAGCATTTCGGTAAGACCCTTACCCGCCTTGACCATAGGCCAGACGTTTTCAGCAGGATCGGTAATGAAATCAATAAAGACCAGACGATCTTTATATTTACCGTATGCTTCTTTCAGTGCAGGTTCCACATCTGCAGGTTTATCGATGCGCATGCCAATATGGCCGTAACTTTCCACCAGCTTGACGAAATCGGGCAGCGACTCCATATAGGACTCTGAATAACGGCCACCGTAATCAATCTCTTGCCACTGGCGTACCATGCCCAGGTAACGGTTGTTAAGACACAGTACTTTAGGTGTGAAATGATACTGTTTGCAAGTGCCCAGTTCCTGGATGTTCATCTGAATGGAACCGTCGCCCGTGATAACCGCAATTTGCGCATCGGGGTTGGCCATTTGCACACCCATGGCGTAAGGCAGGCCCACCCCCATGGTACCCAAGCCACCCGAATTCACCCAGCGACGAGGCTCGTTGAAACGGTAATACTGGGCCGCCCACATTTGGTGCTGGCCAACGTCTGATGTGACAAACGCATTGCCGTTAGTGACTTCCCAGAGTTTTTCCACCACAAACTGCGGACGGATAAGCTCGTTGGAAGGTTCATACTTAAGGCACTGTTTATCTTGCCAGACCTTGATCTGTTCCCACCAAGCCTTGAGGCTTTTTTCATTTTTCTTGCGAACGTCACCCGCCTCACGGACTATTTCATTCAGGTCTAGCAGCACGTCTTTGACGTTACCCACGATAGGGATATCTACCTTGACACGCTTTGAAATAGAGGAAGGGTCGACGTCGATATGAATGATTTTGCGGTTTACCTGGGCAAAATGCTTGGTATTGCCAATCACCCGGTCATCAAAACGGGCACCAATGGCAATGAGGACATCACAGTTTTGCATGGCCATATTGGCTTCATACGTACCATGCATGCCTGGCATGCCCAGATACTGTTCTGAATCGGCATTCAAGGAACCCAGGCCCATTAAGGTGTTGGTACACGGAGCACCGGTTAACTTGACCAGTTCACGCAATTCAGGGGCGGCATTGGACAACACCACGCCGCCACCCGTATAAATCATGGGACGGCTGGCATTAAGCAGCAACTGGGCCGCTTTCTTGATTTGGCCATGATGCCCCTTGACGACCGGCGCGTAAGAACGCATTTTTACTTCGGTCTTGGAGGGTGAATACTTGCAGCTGTCCATGGACACGTCTTTGGGAATATCCACCAACACGGGGCCAGGACGACCTGTTTTGGCAATGAAGAAGGCCTTGCGCATGGTGTCGGCAAGATCTTTTACATCACGGACCAGGAAGTTGTGTTTGACACAGGGACGGGTAATACCCACCGTATCGCATTCCTGGAAGGCGTCTTCGCCAATGGCTTTGGTACTAACCTGGCCACTGATGATCACCATGGGGATGGAGTCCATGTAGGCCGTGGCAATACCGGTAACCGCATTGGTTAAGCCAGGACCGCTGGTAACCAGACAGACACCCACTTTTTGCGAGGTACGTGAATAGGCATCGGCCGCATGTACGGCTGCCTGTTCATGACGAACCAGGATATGCTGAAAATCTTTTTGTTTATAGATTGCGTCGTAGATGTAGAGCACCGCGCCGCCTGGGTAGCCAAAAATGTGTTGAACACCTTCTTCGGCAAGGCAACGCACGACGATATCGGCGCCATTGAGTTCCATGTTATTTCCTTTCATAACTGGCTGGGTTGCATTGACTGGTATTAAAACCGCATACATGAACCGCTTTGTTCTTCATCGACGGCGCTTCATTTCTCACGGAGAAAATCCACCCGAGGACGCTGAAAAACCAGCGCATGCATGATCAACCAACTTTCGCTAACGCGTTTAAAAACGCAAAATAGTTCGAAATGGAGGCTTAGGCAACAACGCTTGTGGCGCGGCCAAGAGCTGTATTCTATTTACTGCTGGGCGCAAAAAAATCATGCGGATAGCATGAAAACTATGCAAACCACTTATTTTGCTTAAGGTTTTGCAAAATAAACAAGCTTTAAATGTACCGCATTGCAGCACGGAAAGCAAACAACAATTGCAATTTCGCCTAAACGGCTGTGGCAAGCGGGTCACAAATTTGCAGCCCGGCCTGGGCCATTCAGGAGCAATTCATATTAAGATGGTTAACATCAATAACCTCAACACATTCAACGAATTAGCCCCCAATGGATTTACGCGCTGAAAACATCACCAAATTCCTTTACAGCCCCAGTCTTTTCTACGCCGTACGCAAGGCAATCGGCGTCCTGTTGCCGGTTGTCATATTCCTGGGGATCTTCCAGAAACACAATGAAGGCATGGCGTTTGCGGCCGGTGCACTTTGTATTGCGCTAATCGACCAGCCTGGCGGCACCAAAAAATCCCGCTTCAATGAAATGCTGGCCGGGCTCATCATGGGCAACCTGGCCGCCTTGCTTACCGGCCTGATCAACCCATACCCGCCACTGGTGCTGATTGTCATTTGCGCCCAGGTGTTTTTCTTTTCCATGCTGTCGGTGTATGGGGTCAGGGGCGGTTTCATTGGTTTTGGCTGCATGCTCATCATGATGCTGACCTTAAGCACCCCGCTGACTCCGGAACAGGCCCTGAATCATACCCAGTATACCCTCCTGGGTAGCGCCAGCTATTTCCTGTTCAGCATTATCAGCAGTCATATTTTCCGTTTTCGTGAAGAGCGCCAAACCCTGGCAGATGCCCTGTATGCCACAGCCGACTACATGAAAGCCCGTGCCGACCTGTACGACACGGCCAAAGACCTGGACGACTGTTACCGACAGCTCACGCCCAAAATGGTGTCCATGACCAACCGTCACCAAACCGCCCGTGACGTCGTACTCAGGAACCTGCCCGAAGGCAAACACCGCAATGACCGCCAGCGCATTATTTTGTGGAATATTTTCATTGACATGATTGCCCTGCTGGACACCCTGGTGGCCACCCAAACCGACTACGTCCGGCTTCGCGAACGCTTCAGGGACCACGACATTCTGCTCTTCATGCGCGACACCCTGTTCAAACAAAGCCGTACCCTGAACCGCACGGCCCTTAGCCTGTCCCGCAACCGCCCGGTTGATTACCGCAACAGTGTCAAGGCGGAATTGCGGGCCATTGAGTTTGAAATCGAACAGTTGCGCAACAACGGCCTGCAAAAAGAAGACCCGGAAACCTATGCACTGGCGGTGCAAATTTTGCGACGCATGCGTAATGCCAACCGCTTTATCAACCGTATTGCCGACAACCTGCGCGAAAACACCAAAATCGAGCCTTTGAACACGCTTCGTCGCGACCACTCGCTGATCCAGTTTCAAACCAGCCAGGAAATCCGCCTGGATAAACTCCGTCGCAACCTGAATATGGGATCGGCCATTTTCCGCTATGCCTTGCGCGTTACGCTGGCGGTATTCGTGGTATTGCTGGGCATTAACCTTGCCCCGCTGCTCTATTCGGATTCGGCAACCATCCGTACCCTGACTACGCACAGTTACTGGATCGTGATCACGATTCTGATTATTATGCGCCCCGGTTTTGCCTTAACCCGCCAGCGCACCGAAAAGCGGCTGACCGGCACCATTCTGGGCTGCGCCATTACACTGTTGCTGTTTTTGCTTACCGACAATCCCGTGGTCCTGTTCATTATCATGCTCATGGCCATGGTGTTAGGTAACGCTTTTGTGGCCACCAACTACCGCCTGGGCTCTACCTACATTACCATTTACGTACTGATTGGTTTTTATTTCCTGACCCCCAGCGTGCTGTTTATTATTGGCGAGCGGGCACTGGATACCGCCCTTGCCTGCTTAATTGCATTTGGCTGCAGTTTTGTTTTCCCCTGGTGGGAAAAGCAGCAAATCCTGAAACTGGCCCGCAAAACCATTCAGGCCAATCACGATTACCTGCAAAACGCCATGCTGTATGCACAATCCAGCCAGCAACAGAGTAACCGGGAAAAAGACCCGTCTCCGGCTGATAATATTTTCTTTTTCAGCACCCAGCTGGCCCGAAAAAACCTGCATACCGCCTACAGCGAATTTGCCGACAGTGTGGCCCGCATGCTGAACGAGCCTAAATCCAAGCAAATTCACATCAGGCAGTTAAACAAGCTGCTGGTGCAAAACGATACGGTAGGCAGTGAAATCAATTCGCTGATTCCTTACCTGGCCAGCCTGCCCGAAACGCCTCCGAAAATGCAACAATCACTCAATTACATTGAGGCCATGCTGGATGAAAACCGCACCGAAGTACCCGATCCGCCCAGCCAGATTGAAACCGACGGCGACTATAGCAACCTGGCCTTCCCGCTGAAGCAAATGCAAAAAGCAGTGCAAAACATACGCAAACAGGCCGCTGAACTGGGCCTGATGCCATCCATTGAAAAGGCGCCAGACCAAGAGGCGGGTTTAACGGGCACGACTTCTCACTCCCCAGCAGAAGCATAGAAGCGGTGAGTCTTCCTGTCTTCTGGTTCCCACGCTCGCGTGGGAACCAACAGCTTCAAGCAAATTCAGCAGACTCTACCTTAAGCGCCGCTGGCCAGAAATACCATAAAGCAGCCAGCAATTGCAGGCCCAGCATAATCCCCCAGGCTGTGATATGCGCCTGGACCGGATAGATGCCATCTTGATGAGGCCAGACGTCCAAAATATAACCAATTCCCATCTGCATGGAAAAAATACACACAAAGTACACCATGTTAAAAGCCGTGGTCACTCGTCCCACCACCTGCTGAGGAAACACTTCGGCCATGACTGAATAAGCCAGAATGCCGCTGGAGGCAGAAAACCCGTAAGCACTCCACAACAGCACATCAGGCACTGGCCACTGCATGATTACCACTAGTTGGATAAACAGGAAAGCCAACATGCCCAACCCGGCAAAACGGAACAAGTTCAAGCCCAGGCGCTCCAGTTTGCGGGCCAGTAAACCGGTAACCGCCGTACCGGCCACCATGGTAAGGCCTAGCAGGGAAACCAGACGGTCAGCCTGTTCAGGCAACATGCCCTGCGCCTGAATCATGTAAGGACGCACCCATAATGACTGGGCCGCATAAAATGCACCACCACAAACCGAAGGCAAAGAAGCCAATTGCCAGAACACACGGTGTGAAAGAATACGCCGGGTACCTTCCAGTTGCTTGCGGAAAGACATTTTGGGCCTGTTTCGCTGTGCCTTGGGCTCGACCACGCCAAACCATATCAGCGCAGCAACCAGCAAGGTACAACCGGCCATGCCAATACTAATGGTTTGCCATGAATAGTGTTCAAGCAAGGAGGCCAGTGGCGTCCCCACTACCACTCCACCCATGCCACCCAACGCCACCAGTACGCCATTGAGCATGGGCAAGCGGGACATGGGGAAATTTTGCGCCAGCGCCATAAAAGCGGCCCCCAAACACACCGACACGCCTGCCCCAATTAAAAAACGGCCCGCAAACAGGCCAATCATGCCACTGGACATACCATAAACCACAGTTCCCACGGCAGCCACCAAGAGCAGGCAGGCCTCGGTTTTACGGGCACCGAAAGTATCCAGCGCCAGACCGGCGGGCAATTGCGCCAGGGCAAAACTGGCAAAATACGCACTGGTTAGCAAACCGAGGTCGCCAGCCGATAACCCCAGCTCTGCAGCCAAAAAAGGGGCAAACCCAATGTTTAAGCCCCTGAATACATACGATAAAAAATAACCTATCGCAAAAATTAAAAAAATGCGTATGCCTGTTTTTGCATTCATTGCTTCCTTCTGAATACAAGCTTGTCCGGGCTGGATACCTCAGGATCAAACCTGTAATCCTCCTTGTCAAATAACTGCAGGTCTTCGGGTTTTTGTGCTTTTGTCTCTATGGCAAAACGTGCCATCAGTCCACGTGCCCGCTTGGCATTGAAACTGATGATTTTGTAAACACCATTTTTATAATCCTGGAATACGCACTGTACCACACGCGCATCCAATGTTTTAAGGTCAACCGATTTGAAATATTCTTCAGAGGCCAGATTTACCACCACCCTGGCATCCAGCGCCTGCAAACGCGCATTCAGGTAAGCGGCAATCTGGCTACCCCAGAACGCATACAGGTTTTTACCCTTGGCATTTTCCAGCCGGGTGCCCATTTCAAGCCGGTAAGGCTGCATCAAATCAAGCGGACGCAACACCCCATAAAGCCCGCTTAAAATGGCAATATGTTCCTGAGCCCAGTCAACCTGGGCTTCATTCAGGGTTTGCGCCTCAAGGCCTTCATACACATCGCCATTAAAAGCAAACAGAGCCTGGCGTGAATTCTGCTGGTTAAACGTAGTCGTCCAGGCAACATACCGGCCTGCATTCAACTCGGACAACGCCGGACTTAAACTCATCAGGGCGGAAATCTCTTCGGCAGACTTGGTTTTAAGAATATTAATTAATTCAGCGGCCTGCGGTACAAAGAAAGGCTGGGTATGTTTGTTAATGGCCAACGGGGTATCGTAATCCAGTTTTTTGGCGGGAGATAAAACAAATAACATAAATTCAACCTACTTTTGTGAAGAATGCCGCCCGGCACGCTTTGCACCCGGACAGGCAATTAAATGGAACACAGAAAAATATCTGATAATGCCTTTATATTTAAACCAAACATAAGGCCTTGTCCAATAAAAAATAGACAAGGCCTTGATATGAAAAACTTATTCCGCTTTTATATGCCTTTTCATCATCAACTTTAACTGCGGGCATTACGTACTCACTACGCTCGCTCTCGTCCCCATGCTCCTGCGTGGGGATGTACATTTAAGGTTGAAGTACCTTGAGGCCACCCATGTAAGGTTGCAATACCTCTGGCACCACAATGCTGCCGTCAGCCTGCTGGTAATTTTCAAGCACCGCCACCAGGGCACGGCCCACGGCCAGGCCGGAACCGTTCAAGGTATGGGCGTATTCGGTCTTGCCCTGCTCGTTACGGAAACGCGCCTGCATGCGACGGGCCTGGAAAGCCTCGCAATTGGAAACCGAAGAAATCTCGCGCCAGGTATCCTGGGAAGGAATCCACACTTCAAGGTCATAGGTTTTGCTGGCGCCAAATCCCATGTCACCGGCGCACAACAAGACCACACGGTAAGGCACGCCCAGCAGCTGCAATACTTTTTCGGCATGGCCAACCATTTCTTCCAGTGCATCATAAGATTTTTCAGGATGCACCACCTGCACCATTTCAACCTTGTCAAACTGGTGCTGGCGAATCATGCCACGGGTGTCACGACCACCACTGCCGGCCTCGGAGCGAAAACAAGGCGTATGCGCGGTCAGCCTGATGGGCAAACTGGCACCGGGCACGATTTCATCGGCCACCGTACTGGTGAGCGTGATTTCAGAGGTGGAAATAAGATACAGCTCTTCTTTGGCCACCGGGTTGCCCTGCTCGTCTACCTGGGGTTCATCATCGCCCCCTTTGGTCACCCAGAACATGTCTTCCTTGAACTTGGGCAGCTGACCCGTACCAAACAGGGTGGAACTGTTGACAATGTAAGGGGTGTAGCATTCGGTGTAGCCGTGTTCCGCAGTGTGCAGGTCTAGCATGAACTGTGACAGGGCACGGTGCAGGCGCGCCATTTGGCCACGCATGAACACAAAGCGTGAACCCGAGAGCTTGGCTGCAGTATCAAATTCCATACCCAGTTTTTCACCCAGCGCCACGTGATCGGCCACTTCAAAGCCCAGCGCAGCCGGCATGTCGTCTTTTACATATTCCTTGCCTGGCAACCAGCGGCGCACTTCAACGTTGTCATCGCTGTCTTTACCATCGGGTACGGCATCATTAGGCAGGTTGGGAATGGACATTAACCAGCCATCAAGCTCTTGCTTGATCTCGTTCAACTGCCCTTCCAGTTCTTTCAACTTGCCGGGAATGGCCTGGGATTCTGCCATCACCTCGCTGGCATCCTGTCCTTGCGACTTGAGTTTGCCAATTTGCTTGGCCAGCGCATTGCGCTGGGCCTGCAGGGTTTCGGTTTCAACCTGAACCGCCTTGCGGCGGGCTTCCAGGGCATTGAAGCGTTCTTCATCAAACTCAACGCCACGACGTTTCAACGCCGCTACCACCCGGGGTAAATCTTTGCGCAATAAAACAGGATCTAACATAATCTTCTTTTTAAACAGGGTTCAAGTATGTTGGGGTTCCCGGCAGAAAGCCGGAAGACTTTGCTTCACGCCGATTGTTACGTGAGCACCAAAGGCTACCATTATAAACGGCATTCTGCCAGCCCGCAGAAAATTCACGGGCAAACGCTATTGACGTAATCTTCGTTACCAAGCGGGAGTGTGGGAACGAGCAAGCGCTATTGACGCAATAGATTCAAGCCCAATTCAAAACCGCAGGCGTGCGCGTATTTCACTAAAGTATTCCAGCTGGGATTGCTATTGCCCCGCTCCAGCCTGCTAATATTGCTTTTTTGTGTTTGCATCCGCCTGGCAACCTCTTCCTGCGTTAAACCAGCCTTGCTACGCATGGAAAGCAACTGATCAACCAGCGCAAATTCCTCTGTCAGTTTGTCGTACTCCTGTTTAACTTCACTATTTTCAAATGCCCGCTGTTTTAATTTCTTTAAACTCATAATAAATTAACCTCTTTTTGTCGCTGTTTTGCCAACATTAGCTCTGTTTTAGGTATTTTTTGAGTTTTTTTCACAAAAACATGTAAAACGTAAATATGCCGACCTTTTAAGTAACAGAATAACCCTCGCCCAATACCCTCTTGAGCTTTTGCTCTTATTTCAAACAGACCATCACCTAAAGCCTCTGTATGCGGTGATCCTAAATTTGCCCCATGTTTTTCCATAAGTTCAAGCAATTTAATCATACGGGCCTGTATTTTAGGAGGCATATCAAGAATTACATCCTCTACTCCATCATAAAACTCAACTTTCCAGATCATTATCCACGCTTCTTCTTGTTATCATATAAGATAACATAATTTAATTATCAGGTAAACACATAAACCGGATGTTCAAGCAAGAGCATCCGGATCTGGATCATCATAGCAAGCAGAGCGTAGCAACATAACTCAACATAGCCAAATCCATCCGGCCCGACAATTAATCTATTTCTTCTTCCGCGCTTCTTCATCCAGCGTTTTCAAAAACGCCATTTTTTCAGCAATCTTGATTTCCAGCCCGCGAGGTACGGGTTGATACCAGCCGGGTTTGCGCATGCCTTCAGGGAAGTAGTTTTCGCCAGCGGCGTAGGCATTGGGTTCGTCATGGGCGTAGCGGTAAGCGTGACCGTGGCCCAGTTCTTTCATGAGTTTGGTGGGGGCATTGCGAAGATGAGGGGGCACTTCGCGGCTTTTGTCCTGTTTCACAAACGCGCGGGCCTGGTTGTAAGCCATATAACCTGCATTGCTTTTGGCAGCCACCGCCAGGTAAATAACCGCTTGCGCCAAAGCCAGTTCTCCTTCGGGCGAACCCAGCCGCTCATAAGTGGCAGCCGCATCATTGGCAATTTGCATGGCGCGCGGGTCGGCCAGGCCAATATCTTCCCAGGCCATGCGCACAATCCGGCGCGACAGGTATTTGGCATCGGCCCCACCATCCAGCATACGGGTAAACCAATACAGGGCGGCATCCGGGTCTGAACCACGTACCGATTTATGCAGGGCGGAAATCTGGTCGTAGAAAGCATCGCCCCCTTTGTCGAAACGGCGCAGGTTTTGCGACAGGGCAATTTCCAGCCAGGCTGTGTCTACCAGGTCGCGTCCTGAAGAGATGGCTGAATCCAGCACCACTTCTACTGCATTAATCAGGCGGCGGGCATCACCATCGGCCCAGGCAGCCAACTGCGCGCGGGCCGCCTCGTCCATGGTTACCGGGTGTTCAGGGTGGTCACTGTTTACCAGCTCTACCGCACGGTTGATTAGTTCCAGCAGCTCTTCCTGCTTCAGTGATTCCAGCACGTACACCCGGGCCCGGGACAGCAGGGCCGAATTCATTTCAAATGAAGGGTTTTCGGTGGTGGCGCCAATAAAGGTAAACAAGCCGCTTTCAACATAAGGCAAAAAAGCGTCTTGTTGGGCCTTGTTGAACCGATGGACTTCATCGACAAACAGAATAGTTTTGCGTCCCTGCCCTTGCGCCACCTGCGCAGCGGTCACGGCTTCACGAATGTCTTTCACCCCGCCCAGCACGGCGGAAATGGCAATAAACTGGGCATCGAAGCCACTCGTCATAAGGCGGGCCAGCGTAGTTTTGCCCACACCCGGCGGACCCCAAAAAATCATGGAATGCGGCCGGCCAGACTCAAACGCCACCCGCAACGGCTTGCCTGGCGCCAGCAAATGCGACTGCCCCACTACCTGGTCTAACGTACGCGGCCGCAAGCGCTCGGCCAGTGGCGCTGAACTTAATGCCTGGGATTGGAATAAATCATTGTCGTTCATTAAGTTACATTTTAACGGTATCTACCCCGGCCGGTGCCTTGAACTGGAACTGACTGGCTGGAATTTTGGCGTTAGATTTAAAATTACGCATCTTGATATTGGTGGTTTGTCCGAAAGAGTCCAGGATCACCAACTCGGCTGGCAGGTTATTGGCAAACGCGATATCCACGTGCGACAAACCGGCATCAGGCACTTTAGGGGTGGCGCGCAACCACATCAGGCCATCTTGGGCCGGCAACACGCTGACATTAAAGCTTTCGTCCAGCGAACCCGACCCAAACAGAATCGCTGCCGGAGAAGCCCCCACCGCCTGGTTGACCGGACGCTGAGTCACCTGCATTAAATCGGGATCGTACTGGTATACGGTTTTTCCGTCTGAGATGACCTTCTGCTCGTAGGGCGTAGCCACATTCCAGTAAAACTTGCCGGGCCGCTCGAAACCGAAGGAACCGGTTTGTGCGCCCGAACCGGTAGTTTGCTGGGCAAACTGGCCACTGGCCGATTTCACATTCCGCACAAAATCCTTCAATTGCTGGCTGGCATCGGCCCGCACACTGTTCTTGACTTCCGGAATATCCTCAAACTTCAAGTTTTGCAAATCTGTATTCAGGCCTGCATCAGGCAGCTGAAAAGAAGGTGATACCGAAATGGATTGCGCCTGAACACCCCAGCTGGAAGCGGCCAATGTCAGGGTAATGGTCGCAAGAAACGCTTTTTTCTTCATTCAATATTCTCCGGAAAACCCCGCCACTATTGGCAGTGCAACCTAGATGTGTTTTTGTCAATTCCCGCGGAGGCGGGATTTACTGGGTGAGGTTGAATGCTTTACACAACCACCCCGGCGGGGCTTCGATTGGGTGGGGTTTGATTTTACACAACCAGCTCTGGAAGTTTCACGCAACCTACGTCTTGTTTTTAACAGAATTCTCCCCACCACACTGTTACACAAGCGTAAATACAATTACGGCCTTGAAATAATCAGCCCTCTTCCTGCCCGGCTGGCACCAGAATTTCCCGGTTGCCGTTAGACTGCATGGCAGACACCACACCCGCCTGCTCCATTTGCTCCAGCAAACGAGCGGCACGGTTGTAGCCAATGCGCAAATGACGCTGCACCGAAGAAATGGATGCCCGGCGGTTTTTCAACACAATCGCCACCGCCTGATCATATAAAGGATCAGACTCAGGATCGGCAAAACCGGTCACACTGCCCAGGCCATCACCCGTTTCTCCGGGCACGCCGCCTTCCAGAATACCATCGACATAGTCGGCCTCGCCTTGTTCTTTCAGGCACTCTACCACACGGTGCACTTCTTCATCAGCCACAAAGGCGCCATGCACCCGCCGTGGCAAACCGGTACCCGGTGGCAGAAACAGCATATCACCTTGGCCCAACAGGGTTTCAGCCCCCATCTGGTCAAGAATGGTACGCGAGTCTATTTTTGAAGACACCTGGAAAGCAATACGGGTAGGAATATTGGCCTTGATCAGGCCGGTAATCACATCGACACTGGGCCGCTGGGTAGCCAGTACCAGGTGAATACCCGAGGCACGGGCTTTTTGTGCCAAACGGGCAATCAGCTCTTCAATTTTCTTGCCCACCACCATCATCAAGTCGGCCAACTCGTCAATCACCACCACAATAAATGGCAATGTGGTCAAGGGCTCGGGCTCTTCGGGGGTTAAAGAAAACGGGTTGGGGATAGACTCGCCTTTTTTGGCGGCTTCGCGAATTTTAGCGTTATAACCACTTAAATTGCGTACCCCCATTTTACTCATCAGCTTGTAGCGCTTTTCCATTTCGCCCACACACCAATTCAGCGCGTTGGCAGCCTGGCGCATATCGGTAACCACCGGAGCCAGCAAATGGGGAATGCCCTCGTAAATGCTCATTTCCAGCATTTTCGGATCAATAAGGATCAAGCGAACCTGAGAGGCATCAGCCTTGTACAACAAAGACAGGATCATGGCATTAATACCCACCGACTTGCCTGAACCGGTCGTACCGGCCACCAGCAAATGGGGCATCTTGGCCAGGTCGGCCACCACCGGATTGCCGGCAATATCTTTACCCAGCACCATGGTTAGGGCTGAAGGGTTGTCGTGATAGGTTTTGGAGCCAATAATTTCAGACAGGCGCACCATTTGACGGCGCGGATTGGGCAATTCAAGCCCCATCAAATTCTTGCCGGGAATGGTTTCCACCACCCGAATGCTAATTAAGCTAAGCGCCCGGGCCAGGTCTTTGGACAAGTTAACAATCTGGCTGCCCTTGACCCCCGTGGCCGGTTCTATTTCATAGCGGGTAATAACCGGCCCGGCCTGGGCGGCCACCACGGTAACTTCCACCCCAAAATCACGCAATTTCTTTTCAATAAGGCGGGACGTATATTCAATGGTTTCCGGAGAAACGGTTTCTACGTTGTCCTGGGCCGGATCAAGCAAATCCAGGGCCGGCAACGTGCCTTCGGACTCCTGGCGCACGGCCGGGAACAGGGTTTGCTGCTTTTCCTTAATCACCCGCTCTGACTTGGGAATGCTGGTAATGGCCGGTTCTATTCTTACCGGTTGTTCGTGGGTTAATTTTACTTTTTGCTCTACCAGATTTTCCTGGCGCACCGCTTTGGCAGCCTCTCCGGCCTTGCGGTCTTTGCGGGCACTGAAAAAGTTACCAATACTGCCAATAAAACGCTGAATGGCAAAACCAATTTTTTCAGCCACCGCCAACCATGAAAAACCAAAAAAGAAACTAATGCCCAAGGCCAGCAACAGGAACAGTGCAACGGCCGAACTGCTGGGGCTAATCAGGTCATGCAAGAACTTGGCAAAACTCTGCCCCAACACCCCGCCCGCGCCACCGGGGAGTTGTTCGCCCACACTCTGCATCTGGCTGGCCTCAAAACCCATTGAACCCAGAAACAGCATGACAAAACCAATGCCCTGCTCCCAGTGCACGCGGGGTAAATCCAGGTCTGGATCAAGCACAATGCGTTTCATTAAGCGGCGATAACCCACCCACATTCTTTGCACAAAGCAAATCACCAACCACCAGGCGGAAAACCCCACCAGGTAATACAGAATGTCTGAAACGTAAGCCCCCACAATACCCAGCCTGTTTTGCACCTGTTGGGAGGAAGAAGTGCTGACCCAGCCGGGATCGGTGGGATGCCAGGTAAACAGCGTGAACGCCAAAGCCGCGGCCAATGCCGCATACAGCACCCATTTGGCCTCGCCAAACAGGGAAACCACGCGATCGGTTGCGGGGGAAGAGCCGCTTTTCTGGTTGCGTTTGTTGCGACCAGCTGTGCGATTTGAAAGTGTATTAGAAGAACGTGCCATAAGTCATATTATAATTGTGGATTACCATTATAGGATGAATATAAATGAGCGATGTTAAACATTCCAAGGTTTTGATTCTGGGCTCTGGCCCGGCTGGCTATTCTGCGGCAGTTTATGCAGCCCGCGCCAACCTGAACCCGGTACTGGTTACCGGCATGGCACAAGGCGGCCAGCTCATGACCACCACCGATGTAGACAACTGGCCAGCCGATCCCGAAGGCGTGCAAGGGCCCGACCTGATGCAGCGTTTTTTACAACACGCAGAACGCTTCAACACTGAAATCATTCTAGACCAGATTGAGCGCGTGGACCTGTCCAAACGTCCGTTCACCCTATATTCAGACATGGGCAATGTTTACACCTGCGACAGTTTAATCATTGCCACCGGCGCCAGCGCCAAATACCTGGGCCTGCCTTCCGAAGAAGCCTTCATGGGCAAAGGCGTGTCTGCCTGCGCCACCTGCGACGGCTTTTTCTATCGCAACCAGGACGTGGTCGTGGTGGGCGGTGGCAACACAGCCGTTGAAGAAGCCCTGTACCTGTCGAACATCTGCCGCAAGGTAACGGTTATTCACCGCCGCGACAAATTCCGTGCCGAACCTATCTTGATTGACAAAATGATGGAAAAAGTCAAAAACGGCAATATGGAACTGCAACTGTTTCACACTCTTGACGAAGTACTGGGCGACGACAACGGTGTAACCGGTGTACGCATTCGCAACACGCAAGATAATACCACACAGGAATTGGCAGTTACGGGCGCATTCATTGCGATTGGCCACCAACCCAACACCCGCATTTTCGAAGGCCAGTTGGAAATGGAACACGGCGGCTACATTAAAACCCATGGCGGCCAGCAAGGCTTTGCCACCATGACGTCCGTACCCGGCGTTTTTGCGGCCGGTGACGTACAAGACCATATTTACCGCCAGGCCATTACCAGTGCAGGTACAGGTTGTATGGCTGCCCTTGATGCACAACGCTGGTTGGAAAATGAAGGTAATTAAAGGAAGCCTTGAAGACCTGAAACGCCTGCAGAAAAAATACAGCGCGGAACAGGCCAAGGCAGAAAAACAGGCAAAAGAACAGGCCCGGCAGAAAAAATCCGTTTCTGGCAGTGCCGCAGCCGCCGCACTGTCCAGTGAAGATGCCGCCCTGTTCAGGCAATCGGTAAAGGGGGTTACCCCCCTGCCAGGCAGCAATCGTATCTCACATGTGGCCAGCCCCAAGTCGCCCAATGCCTTGGTACTGGCCCGGCGGGCACAAGCCGAAGGCAAAGCAGCGCCAGCACTTAACCCGGCCCCCGGTGCCAGGCAAGACACCCGCCCAGTACAAGTTGGCAAAAACGAACCGGCCGATGACAATACTTACGTGCAACATGCCCATGGTAAAGATCTGCTGAAAAAACTGGCCCGTGGCACCTGGCCCGTTTCTGCCACCTTGGACCTGCATGGCACTACCGCAGAACAAGCCGCAGAACGTTTTGACAGGTTCATTCAGTCTTGCCTGCAGCATCAGATACGTTGTGTTTGCATCATTCACGGCAAAGGCTATGGTTCTAAAGACGGGCAGGCAGTGTTAAAAGAGATGGTGAAAGCATGGCTACGGCAACTGGAAGCCACCCAGGCATTTATCCAGGCCCCTGAAAGCATGGGCGGAACCGGTGCTTTGCTGGTGTTATTAAACACTAAGGCTTAAGCAAAGTGTTCCCACGCTCGCGTGGGAATGCATAAGCCGTGCTGAAATTAATAAGGGCGATTAATGCTTGTGACATTAATCGCCCTATCTTGTATTTATTTTGGAACCGCTTACTGCTTAAGAGCCGTTACCAGCAAGTTGCCCGATCTTTGCCGAGCATTTTGTCTCCTCACCTGCATGAAGAGCATTATGCACCACAATGTGACAATTCACACTTAGGGTATGCACTAATTTATGCACTTTTTCAACACATAAAAATAATTATTTGCTCTTTTGTTGATCAAGCTCATGTGCTATCAGACGGGATTTTTCTTTTTGTGCCAGTTTTTCTTCGCGGCGCTTGCGAATTTGTTCATCCATTTTTGCACCAATATGGCCCTCATGGCGCTTTTCGGCCAAATCCACCTGGCGCTGTCTTTCCCTGAAACGTTCGCGCTGCTCTTCGGTTATCTTGTCCCAGCAATGCGGGCAACTTTCGCCACGCACATAATGCGGTGATGCACGGTCTTCATCACTTAAAGGATGTCGGCAAGCACGACATTGAATATATGGCCCAGGCACCAGCCCATGCCCAACTGAAACCCGCTCATCAAATACAAAGCACTCTCCGTCCCACAGGCTTTCTGGTTGGGGAATGGTTTCCAGGTACTTCAGAATGCCACCTTCCAAGTGATAGACTTCATCGTAGCCCTGGGATTTCATATAAGCGGTTGATTTTTCACAACGAATCCCGCCGGTGCAGAACATAGCCACTTTCTTTTTCTTGTTCTTGTCCAGCAAACCGCCTTCTTTGGCCTGCTCCTGAACCCACTGCGGAAACTCACGGAACGTCACCGTTTCAGGATTAACCGCTCCCTTGAATGTGCCAATATCCACTTCGTAATCATTGCGGGTATCAATCAACACCACATCAGGATCGGAAATCAGGGCATTCCAGTCTTCGGGCTTCACATACGTGCCTGCATTCTGCCCATTCACATTGGGCTGCCCCATGGTGACGATTTCTTTTTTCAGGCGCACCCGCATCCGGTGAAACGGCTCACGGTCTTCCGACCAGGACTCTTTATGCTCCAGGGTTGCCAGGCGCGGGTCATTACGCAAATAAGCCAACACCGCCTCAATCCCCTCGCGCGGGCCGGCAATCGTGCCATTAATGCCTTCAAGCGCCAGCAACAAAGTACCCTTTACATTATGCTGCTCGCAAAAAGCCTGCAAGGGTTCACGCATTGCCTCGTAATCGGGCAATTCTACAAATTTATATAAAGCGGCAATGGTAAAGTTGGACATAAAAAGCGTTATCAGGAAAGAAAATTAAGAATATATAGGGTACGTTATTTTTTGAAAAATACACGGATTACGCTATTTTATTAGAAATATACGGGGTACGCCATTTTGCCACAGATACAAGAAAAACACGGTCCGGCGAACGTAACATCCGATTTCAAGAGCATTATAAAACCAATTCACGATGACCATGTTCCCGCGCTGGCGCATGGGAACAAGCGCAAGTACAGATCCCGTTTTTAGCATGAACCACATCCCCGCGCAGGAGCCTCACCACCTCGTCCCCACGTGCCTGCGTGGGGACGCATACCTCCATTTGCAATAACAAAATAACTTGGAGTTATGTAAAATCTGCTAGTCTACGGATTAACCTTTTTCTTATACATACACATTACCTCATTCCCACGCTCCTGCGTGGGAATACATATTTGCTGTTTTTATCCCCAGGAGGAAGCATGAAGTTAGAAACACTGGCCATTCACGCCGGCTACAAACCCGAACCCACCACCAAAGCCGTAGCGGTGCCTATTTACCAAACCACTTCTTACGCGTTTGACAACACCCAGCACGGTGCTGACTTGTTTGACCTGAAAGTGGCTGGCAATATTTACACCCGCATCATGAATCCCACCAATGCTGTGCTTGAAGAGCGTGTTGCCGCACTGGAAGGCGGGATTGCAGCGCTGGTAGTAGCCTCGGGCATGGCCGCGATTACTTATGCCATCCAGACCATTGCCGGGGCCGGTGACAACATTGTTTCAGTCAGCACTCTGTACGGTGGTACCTACAACCTGTTCGCACATTCATTCCCGCGCCAAGGCATTGAAGTACGCTTTGCGCCCCATAACGACATTGCCGCCCTGGAAGCGCTTATTGACGACAACACCAAAGCCGTCTTCTGCGAATCCATTGGCAACCCGGCTGGCAATATTATTGACATCCAGGCCTTGGCTGATGCTGCCCACCGCCATGGCGTACCGCTGATTGTTGACAACACCGTAGCCTCGCCCGCCCTGTGCCGCCCCTTTGAACACGGTGCCGACATTGTAGTGCACTCACTAACCAAATACATTGGCGGCCATGGCACCACCATTGCCGGTGCCGTGGTGGACTCAGGCAAATTCCCCTGGGCCGAAAATAAAAAACGCTTTGCCATTTTGAACGAACCCGACCCAGCCTACCATGGCGTGGTCTACACCGAAGCTTTTGGCCCCGCCGCGTTTATTGGCCGCTGCCGCGTTGGCCCGTTGCGCAACACCGGCGCAGCCCTGGCCCCATTAAGTGCTTTTCTGATTATTCAGGGCATTGAAACCCTTTCCCTGCGCATGGAGCGCCACTGCGAAAACACCCTTAAAGTGGCCGAACACCTAAACAACCATCCGCAAGTGGCATGGGTAAAATACGCCGGGCTGCCTAGCCACCCCGAACACGCCCTGGCACAAAAATACATGGGCGGCAAACCGTCTGGCATTTTAACCTTCGGCATTAAAGGTGGTAGCGAAGGCGGCGCCCGTTTCATTGATGCCCTGCAATTAATTACCCGTCTGGTTAACATTGGCGACGCCAAATCCCTGGCCTGCCACCCTGCCAGCACCACCCACCGTCAGCTGAATGAAAAAGAACTGGCCACTGCTGGAGTTAGCGCTGACATGATCAGGCTGTCTGTAGGTATTGAGCATATTGATGACATTATTGCGGACCTGGACCAGGCGCTGGAGGCTAGCAAGGCTTAAGGCATTTGTTCACATACAGGAGCGTGGGCACGAGAAAAAACCCCAAAAAGGCCGAAAGGATGTCCAACTTTTTGGGGTCAGTTCAAGTGTAGCCGCGCCCAATGTTCCCACCATCGCCGAACAAACCAATACAAATTATGATTTGGTACCCTGGTTCAGGCTGTATGCCTTATCCAAAACCCCCGAGCCCGCATTGCAAAAACTAAAAAGCTCGGCCAATGAAGCCATGAACGATCCTGAGCTTATAGAAAAGCTGAAAAACCTGGGATTGGAGCCTGGCGGTGAAAACACCCGTGACCTGAACCAGTTTGCCAAAACAGAAATCAAGAAATGGGCAGACATCGTTATAAATTCAGGCGCCAAAGTGAACTGATTTTAATACCACTTTAGTTAATACGTGCGGTCAAAAATACCCGCACGTATCTTTCAACTACTAAGACAAAAACAATGCAACACTTTATATACACAGCACAACCCATTCGCGTCTGCTTTGGTAATGGCATCCTGCACAACATAGCCGCTGAAGCAGATGCTCTTGGCATGAAAAAAATATTCATCCTTAGCACACCAGGCCAACGGCACCTGGCTGAAAAAGTAGTGCACCTCCTGGCTGAACGGGCAAACGGCATTTACGACCAGGCAAAAATGCACGTACCCATTGAAATTGTTGAAGATGCCTTAAACATTACCACCCAATCCAGTGCCGATGGCTATGTGGCGATTGGCGGGGGCTCTACCATTGGCTTAGCCAAAGCCCTAGCCAGCAAAACACAACTGCCGTTCATTGCCATTCCGTCAACCTATTCAGGTTCTGAAATGACCATGGTTTATGGCATTACCAGCCAAGGCCTGAAAACCACCAACAAAGACCCGCATGTTTTACCCAAAACCGTACTATACGACCCTGAACTTAGCCTGAACCTGCCCTATGCCATATCGGCAAGCAGTGGCCTTAACGCCATTGCCCATGCCGCAGAAGGCCTATATGCGCAGGATATAAACCCCGTTAGTGCCTTGATGGCTGAAGAAGGCATACGCGCCATGGCCGCAGGCTTACGCCGGTTACAGAAATCAACCCAGGATTTACAAGCCAGAAATGATTGTCTTTATGGCGCCTGGCTATGCGGCATGGTATTGGCCAGCGCTGGCATGGCCCTGCATCATAAGCTTTGTCATACCTTGGGTGGCAGCTTTAACCTGCCACATGCAGATACCCATGCCGTCATCCTGCCCCACTCAATTGCCTATAACGCCAGTGCCGCCCCCGAAGCCATGAACCGCATATCCCGAGCATTAGGACAGCCCCAAGACCCTGCACCAATAGCCCTGTTCGACCTTTTGCAGGAACTGGGCATAGCGCATTCATTAAAAGCATTGGAATTAAAAGAAGAGAACCTTGACCAGGCTGCCAGGCTAGCCGTGGCAAATGCTTACTGGAACCCCCGCCCGGTTGAATTTGACAGCGTACGGCAATTACTGGATCACGCTTTTCACGGCAAACGCCCAACCCAATAAATGCCCTAGCCCCCTACACCGCGCCTGCTTAAATCTTGCAGGCATCACCACAATCATTATCCGCCTCGGGCACGTTCTCATCCAATTGCTGAACGCGCTCGGCGTTTTTCTTTTCAATTTCGTCAAAATCAATATTGTCGAAAGCGGTATCAAAATCAAGATCTGTATCGTTACTCATGCCCTATTTCCAAAAATGGTTAGCTAAAGATTGATTTTAATACGACCCGCTACGAACGCAAAGGCAAAGCCGCACCGATCACCACAAACAAGCCGCCAAACCCCTGGTTGAACCTCTTCCCAACCCTGGCCAGCCAGGGCCGTATATGGCTGGCAGCATACACACACAGATACTCTGCCGCAAATTCGGTCAATGAATAAGTAATGGCAATAATCAGAAACTGCACAAACAGATTGCCATTGGGATTAATAAATTGCGGCAACATGGCCATGAACAAAAGCAAAGCCTTGGGGTTGGTAATCGCAGATAAAGCCCCCTGGCTAAACAACTGACTGCTAGCGGTTTGACCCATCGCCTGGTCCTCTTCCAACAAAATAGGTGGCGACAGCCACAGCTTTATACCCAGCCAGATAATATATAGCCCGCCCACCCACTTCAACACACCAAACCAGAACACCGAAGACTTCAACAATGCGCCAATCCCAAAAACGCACAGGCCAATCATAATTGCAAAGCCCAGCAAGCCACCCATAATGGTAAACAAAGCTTTCTGCCGTCCATGCAAGGCCCCATGCGTAAGCACCAGCAAAGCATTGGGCCCGGGGACTAACGATATACCCAACGACGTAATCAAAAGCAGAAGCCAAGTATCAAAAGACATGTCTATTCTCTAAACATAATATGCAATGGGAAATCCGGGTGCTTGCCCGAACATTTATTGACCGGCAAGTAAAATCGATATTGCCATTTTTCACAGAAAAAGCCAATAAAGAAATTTGATTACTCATGCGGATCAGAAGCTATAGCCGGTCTGCAGACCTTGCCCGCGTTGTCGATTGCAGACAACCTTAGGAAAAACAAAAAATGAAACCTGTTGTTAAGTCTAATCACTCATGGTAAAAAAACTGATTACCGGCAATATCCTTTTGATTAACTTATTAAAAAACATTTTCATGAACAAGCTGAAAACTTTGGCACTCGCAATTTCCCTTTCTTTCATGGCCCCCTCTGCCTATGCCATTGAAGAACAGCTGATTACCTCTCCCACCGGCCAAACCGTTTTTAAACTGCGTTTCTTTGGCATTGGCGATGGCAGCTTCATGCCTGCCGACCAAAATCCCCTTGAATCAACACGACCCCTAAGCGCTTTGGACAGAAGCAAGATTATCAGCGCCATGTCGTACTGGGCGGAAATACTGAAGCCAGCCCCTGGCGCCTTACCTGCCATTATCAAAATAGGCACATTAAGCACACCGGATGCCTTTGCCACCACTAGTCCGCTTGTTGATGAGGATGAACAATTTGCCTACATACCCATGCAAGTAACCTTTGCAGGCGTACCCGGCTCGGAAATGCTTGAGGAACATGGATCGATTGCCATTGGTGACTTAAATTTTGACACGCTTGCCTACATCCCTTCGCAAATACCCCGGCCTGATGGACCATGGGACCAGCACGCTGTCTTGTTTCACGAGCTTGGCCATGCTGTGGGTATTCTTAACTTCGTATTCGACACCAACGGCACGGGCACCCCACACTACGCTCCATTCTTAAGCGCTTGGGGCGAAGGCCTGCGGGATGACAACGGCAACCCGGCACGGCCTGGCCAAGCCATCTTGTGCTCGTTATGCAATAACCCGGAATCACCTGGCGCTTTTGACGTCCGACAAGACCAAGGCTACTTTACCGGTGAAAACGTTCAAGAGGTGCTGGCTGGTGCCATGCCCGGCATGCCCGTTAAAATGCTGGGATACACCATCTTTGGTGAAAAAATACTAGACAATAACTACATGAGCCACTTCGAGCTAAAAAACAGCCTCATGAGCCATCAGACTTATCGAAACTACACCAACTTCACGGAGCTGGAACTGGCGGTTATTCAAGACTTGGGCTACAACATCGACCGGCGCAATTTCTTTGGCTACTCAGTGTACGGGAATGATCAGTATATAGAAAACAATAACGGCTTCTTTTTACGCAACCCCGAAGGCACCGCCTACGTGCCCGGCCAATACAACACGGCCACCCTAGGCTTGGGCCTGCACATTTACGGCAATCGCAATACCCTTGTTCAACGGGCTGATTTACTGTCTATTGGTGGCGGTGGCGCCGGTATTCGCGTTGATGGTGAAGCCAACCACCTGCTCATCCCCTCTGGCACACGCGTTTATGCCGATGGCCTGAATGGGCGCGGTGTCATGTTCGCCTATGGTAAAAATCACCAGCTTAACATTCGCGGTGATGTCCAGGCCATGGGCGACCTGGGTATTGGTGTCAGTTTTGACTTTGGCAACAACCTTGTGGGCAATGAAGATGAATACCGTGGTTCTTACATACACACCTTTTTCAGACCCACCCCTTATCTGCCCGAAGAACTCAATGGCGCGCTGGTAGACACCTTTGACCTTACCGGCCGCGTGGCGGGTAAAGAACAGGCCATTTACCTATCCCGCAACGCCCTGGTTAACCGCATTAATATTATGCAAGGCGCACGCATTGAAGGGAATATTCGCTCTGATTACGCCCAACTGGATGAAAGCGGCAATCCACGACTCACCCGTATTAGCTTTGGCCAACTGGCCGATACCAACGGGTATGCCACCGGCCTGCCCGATGCCAACTTTAACTGGCAATACAACGGCAACATCACCGGCCTCAACAACATTGAACTGCTCCCCATGGGCGGCACCACCCGGCTTAATGGGCAATACGATGTTTATGGTGTGAATGTGGCTGCAGATGCCACCTTGGGTGGCAATGGCCGCTACGTTTTACACCCCAATGGCCATTTTAAGAATAACGGCACCCTGTCACCCGGCAACTCCATTGGCCGCATTGACATTACCGGCAACTACCTGCAAACTCCTACCGGCCGTTTAATCATGGAAGTCAATGGCCAACAAGAGCATGACCTGCTCGCGGTTAGCGGTAACGCCGCCTTAAACGGGCAACTTACCGTGGCACCTCAACGCGACTGGTACGGGCAAAACTGGCTACTAGAATCAGCCAGCCTGGTACAAGCCGGGTCTATTGACGGCACCTTCAACACCGTCTCGGTAGACCTGGATTCACCCACGCTTTCCGTGAACATGCACCCCCTGCAAGCAGGCAACGTGGGCATACGTATTTATAGGCAACCCAATGCCTACAGCCAATATGCCCAAAATCCCAACGCCCAAAGCGCGGGTAATGCTTTATATACCCTTGCTGCCCTCAATGCCCCACAAAACCGCGCTTTGCTGCAAACGCTAGACTTTTCAGCCAGCAACGGCCACGTGGTTACCCAGGCGCTAAACCAGCTCACACCTGCCGTTTACAGCACCATGGTCGCCAGCTCGTTGAACAGAGAACAGCAGATTGGCAACATTATCTCCAGCCGCGCTACCGGCATGATCGACCGCTTGGGCACCCCTGCCGCTGACTCTGCAACCGGTTTTGTCGTCCCCTTTGGAGGTGGCGTATGGCAAGACACACGCGGCTCTCTAGTGGGCTACAACAGCAAGCAATACGGCGTTGTGTTGGGTGCAGAAACACGCAGCGCCAGTAGCCCGGCCTGGACATGGGGGGCCTACGGTGCCATTAGCCGCCAATCTGTTCACTTTGATGACCCGTACAGCGGCAAAGGCCACACTACCGGCTTCAACCTTGGCCTGCACGCCCGTTATGCACCCCAGCCACTTACCGGCATGTATGCCTTTGGCCAGGCCCAACTGGGTATTGAAGATGGCAAACTCCACCGCAACATCCAATTTGAAGGCTACGCAGCCCGCCAATCCAGCAGCTGGACTGGCTGGAGTGGCTCGCTACTGGCCGGTGGGGGTTACCGTTGGGCACTGGGTGAGCGCATTAGTGCAGGGCCGATGGCTTCTCTGGCCTATACCCGCCTTTACCGCCCCAAACTTAACGAGTCCGGCGCTGAGGATAGCCGCTTGGTGATTAAGTCCAGCCACTTCAACTCACTGCGTTCCAGCCTTGGCTTGACCCTGGACATGGGCCTACCCACTAGCCAGCAAAATGAAGTACTGGCCAATTTACAAGTAAGCTGGGACAGGGAATTGCTAAATAAAAAAGCAAGCCTGCATGCCCACTTTGACGGTTCACCTGAAGCGGCCTTTACCACCCAAAACAAAGTTACCGGGCGAGACTCGCTAGGTATTCGGGCAGGATTGGCATATCAAGTAGATAAAAACCTAATGCTAAGTGCCCAGGTCTCTAGCCAATTCTTTAAGGCAGGACAAAAGTCATTAGCGGGCAATCTTTCCGTGAATTGGCAATTTTAAATAGCCTTAACGCTAAAAGGAATAGCATAAAAGCTATTCCTTTTTTCAGTTAGGCATACCGGTCATGGCCGTGAGCCTAGCTAATTGAACTGGTAGCGAGCTTCTATTACGCTCGTTACCACGCGGGAGCGTGGGAACGAGCAATGACGTCACACAGAAAAAAACATCCAATGCCCACCCCATAAAATCATTAGCGGACATTTTGGCAACTCCTGCTGGAAAACCACCAACAAAGGGAACATTCTTAAGCAACGGCTTGCACAACATTTCCATCAAAAAGCTGTTTCACCTCAATCTCGGAATAACCTAATTCAGTCAATAACTCCAGACTGTTCTGACCAATTTTTGGGGGGCCCATACGTATATGAAGCCGATCCCCCCCTAATGTAATAGGCAAAAGTGGCACGACAGTCTCTTTACCATTCGGAAGCGACATGGTTTCAAGCCCACCCGTTGTTTTTAAATGGATATCATCGAAAAGATCCTGTGGTTTGGAAATAGGAGCAAAAGGTAAACCATGTTTTTCAAAAACTGCCATGATCTCTTTAGCACTAAACCCTGCCAATCTCTCACGCAGCGCAGGCATCAACCAGGACCTTTGCTGGACTCGGGCATTATTGGATTTCAACCGATCATCAGCACGCAAATCCTTGAAACCGAAAGCATTACAAAAAAGATCCCACTGGGTATCACTGACCACACCAAGAAACACCTGTTCATCATCTTTCAAGGTGAAAACATCGTAAATACCCCATGCGGAAATCCGCTCTGGCATTGGTTTTGCCGCATTTCCAGTAACCGCATATTGCATCATATGCTGCGCCACCAAAAACACATTATTCTCAAATAGAGCCGATTGGACTTCCATTCCTTTACCGGTATGTGTACGCTGCATAAGCGCCGCCATGGCACCTATTGCACCAAACAGGCCTCCCATAATGTCATTAATACTGGTGCCGGCTCTTAAAGGATCCCCTGAGCGACCTGTCATATACGCAAGCCCCCCCATCATCTGTACCACCTCATCAAGCGCTGTACGATGGGCATAGGGACCGGACAAAAACCCCTTATGACTCACGTAAATCAAACTTTCGTTTTGACGACGTAAAGACTCATAATCCAGGCCAAGTTTTTGCATGGTGCCGGACTTGAAGTTCTCACTGACAATATCCGCCGTTGAGATCAATTTATACGCGATCTCTATACCCTCTGGACTTTGCAAATCAAGAGCAATACTTTTTTTATTTCGATTGAAAAGTGGGAAAAAACCCGCGCCCGACCCCATTAAATGTCTGGTGCTATCACCTTTCACCGGCTCTATCTTAATGACTTCAGCCCCCAAGTCAGCCAGCACCATTCCACATGTTGGCCCCATCACCATGTGGGTAAACTCAACAACCCTAACACCTTCCAAAGGCAGTTTTTTATCTTCAGACATTATTGCTCCTGTATTATTAATTATTGTTATTGAATGAACCCTTTAGGTAAGCCAGCCTCGGGCGTCATTCCATAGATGGGCTCATTTGGCAAACCTTCCTGCAAAGCAACCCGTGCCTGCATTAATTTTTCATAATTGATATGGGTCTTTACATTCATCGCCTCAAACATAAACACCAGATCCTCGGTAACCACATTTCCTGAAGCCCCTGGCGCATACGGACACCCTCCCAACCCGCCCTGAGATGAATCAAACGTTCTGACACCCTCTTCAAAAGCGGCAAGGCAATTTGCAATCCCAAGACCTCGGGTATTATGCATATGTGCCGCACCTGCCTTATCACCGACTTCATCAAATAGCCGTCTAAATAACCGGCGCACCTGTCCGGGATTTGCATAGCCAGTGGTATCGGACAGCCCGATATCATCAATACCGGCCTCGGCAGCCATGACTGAAAGACGAATAACATCATCCTCCTCGACTTTGCCCTGGAGCGTACAACCAAAAGCGGTTGAAATACCCGCCTCTATGCTAATAGCCGGAAAATTTGCATCACGATAGGCAACAATGCGCTTTGCCTCTTCAATCATTTCTTCCGGTGTCTTGCGCACATTGGCCAGAGAATGGGCAACACTTGCAGAAACAGGCAAGGTAATTTTATGCACACCCGCTTCAAAAGCCGAGATCGCACCGCGCAAATTCGGCACCAGGGCCATCACGGTCAGGCCAGGGTGCTGCAATGCATGCGCCACCACTTCGGCTGTATCGGCCAATTGTGGCAACAGCTTGCTGGGAACAAAAGAACCCACTTCAATTTCCCTGACTCCCGCATCATAAAGCGCTGAAATCCATTTAAGCTTGAAGGCGGTTGGCATAATTGTCTTAATACTCTGCAAGCCATCCCTTGGGCCTACTTCACTAATCAACACGGTATCGCCAGTATGATTTGACATGAACTTCTCTTTTATATTGGTGTGTTTTGATTAAATTTCAGCTGTCAAGACGTCGTAGCGATACAGCCAGTCATACCTGTCAGCAATAGGGTTACTGCTCCACTCACGTTGCAGATAGGCTTCAGCACCCGCTTCAGTTTCCAGCTCGGCGCTATGAAAACGTCCGGTATTGGCCGTCGCACCACGCACCATTTTGCTTGTCCGCTCAATCCTGGCACTTTCATATTTTTCAAATGCCAATGGCAAATCATGGACATATTTATCCAGACACCTTGCCAGCACCACGCCATCTTCAATAGACTGAACGGCCCCCTGTGCGAGGAAAGGTAACGTCGCATGTGCGGCATCTCCAACCAATGTCACCCTTCCCTTAGTCCATTGAGGTATCGGATCGCGCTGCATCAGCGCCCATTTAAATAACTGGGGTGATAAGCGAATCATGGTTTGGACATCTTCATGCCAGCCTTTGAAGTCATTCAGACATTCTTCCACCGTGCCTTGCGTGCTCCAGGATTCAACTTGCCAGTCTTTACGCTCTATGGTGCCCACAAAGTTCATGATCTCACCCCTGTGCAAGGGATAATTAACGGCATGACCTCCGGGTCCAATCCAGGTTGAACCCACCATTTTTTGCAAGTGTTCTGGCAGGTTCTTCATTGGAATCACACCGCGCCACGCAACCATCCCTGAAAAATTAGGATTCGTTGGCCCCCACAATTGATTACGAATGGCCGAACGCACCCCGTCCGCACCAATCAGCAGATCACCGCTTATTTCCTGACCATTTTCAAGTTTAAGCTTGATGGAATCCTTGTCCTGGACAAAAGAATGCACTTTACTGTCAAGATGAATGGCGTTTGGTTTTATGGCCTCGACACCATCAATCAATGCTTTGAGCAAGTCGGGACGATAAACCGTTAAATAGGGATAACCGTATTTTTCAACTGCCTCATCTCCAAGATCAAAAAGCAACCATGACTTTCCGGTATTCCACAGTCGAAACTCTTTTTTCTCAGGATTACAAGAATCTGCTTTAACTTGATCATAAACACCCAACGCATCCAGGGCACGACTGCCATTAGGGCTTATCTGGATCCCTGCACCAACTTCCCTCAGTTCTTTGGCCTGTTCATAGACGTCTACATCAAAGCCTTGCTTCAATAACGCCAATGCTGCCGACAAACCACCAATGCCACCACCAGCAATAATTACTTTTATATCTTTTTTCATGATTTTGTCCTATAAACTGAAGTCAGTATTACTGCTCAAACTTTACGCCAGAGTCTTTAACTATTTTGGCCCAGGTTTTTACATCGTTATTAAAGAACTCAGTAAATTCCTCAACCGAATAGGGATTCAGCGTCGCGCCACGAGCTTCCACATACTCTTTGTAATCAGGATCATTAAACGTATCGCTAATCACCGCATTCAATTTATCCAAAATCTCTTGAGGCGTGCCTTTTTTGGCAAACAAACCAAACCAGGTTGAAACATTAAAATTGTCAAGCCCCACCTCTTTAGCGGTAGGAACATCTGGCAACATAGGTGATCTTTTTTCCCCTGTCGTCAACAAACCTATCATTTTTCCAGCCTTGATATGTGACGCAAGATTCGCCAAATCAATGGGGATCACCTGACACTCATTCTGAAGCACCGCCATGACAGCAGGCGCCGCACCTTTATAGCTAATGGTTTGCATCTTTACGCCTGTTTCCATGCCAAACAGAAGACTGGCCAGTAATGTTGACGTCCCCCCCTCGGCAATATTCATTTTGCCTTCATTCTGTTTACCATACGCGATGAATTCTTCGAGGTTTTTCGCGGGAACAGTCGGATTAATAGCCACAACAAAAGGCAAAGCCATTAACTGTGCAATCGGCTGAATATCTGTATAAGGATCATAGTCAACTTTGCGAACGCTTGGATTAATTGCAATGGCAGGCGTATCCACCATTAATGTATAGCCATCTGCAGGAGCATCCCTAAGCGCTTTCAAGGCAATCAGACCGAAAGCCCCCGTTTTGTTTTCAACCACAACCGGCTGGTTCAAACGTTTTGACAACTGATCGGCAATTTTTCGACTGGTCGTATCTACGACACTGCCCGGTTGATAAGGCACAACGATTTTGATTGGTCTTTGGGGATATGTTTCCGCGCCAAATGCCGCACTGGTTCCCAAAGCCAAAACACCTAACACAATATTTCTTAATAAATTTTTATGGATTTTCATGTATGTCTCCAGATCAGCATTTAATTAATTTCTTCACGCAACAGATTTAAGCCGGCATAAACCGGGGCATCCGTTGCGCATACCATATAGGAAGGCTCCAACACCTCATGCCTGTAAGGCCTCCAGCCGGGCACCGCAATGACATCGCCCTTTTTCCACTCGAACACCTGGTCATCCACATAGGTTTTTCCTGATCCCTCAAGAACGGTGAAAATCTGATTGGCGGTTGTCCGTTTACGGGCAGATGCAAACCCTGCGCCAAACTGCTGCACAAATAACGCAATCGACACCATCGCGGGGTTACCCAACTGCACTTCGCGCTCAGCCATAGGATGGCCACTTTCGCCGGCCGCCTCAAGATTTTTCAAGGTGTTTTCCCAACGAAATGCAATAGGAGACTCTTCTGCATTCACAAAATCGTCCTCGACACGGTTGGGATGACGCTCAAAAAACATGGGCTCAAGCAAATGCACAAGTGGGACATCTAAAATATCCACCCAATAACAATCTTCATTCCCCACGTTCTCATGCGAGTGCCACATCATGCTAGGTGTCAGTAAAACATCACCCGGACGCATTTCAACCCGCGTGCCCTCTACCGTCGTATAGCTGCCGTGACCTTCCAGGATAATCCTGAGCGCATTGGGGGTATGTCTATGCGAGGCTGCGGTTTCGCCGGGTTTGATCATTTGATAAGCCGCAACCATGGTCCTGACGGTAGAATAAATATTGCCTTCCATGGGATTGGTCATGGTTAAGTTGCGGCGCTCTGCAAACTCTGTACTCACCAAATGACCGGCCGCATCAAGAATGGGCTTCACAGACTCATAAGTCCACATAAAAGGATGCATGGTTTTTCTGGGCTCTGGCCATAATGATGGCGTGCGACGGTGCCACCCCCCTTCTACGCTTAAGCCATCAAATGCCTCATAAAGCTTTTCCAATGTGTCTATTTGATTTTTCATGATTATTTCTGCTTGATAATATTTGGTGTGTAATCTTTTTCAAAAATAAAGGTGCGACCACCCTCGCCTTGTATCACGGGTATATTCATCTCACCCAAGTCATCAATGGCAATGCGTATTGTGTCTCCGGCCTTGACCTGGCCCACACCTGCCGGGGTACCTGTTGCAATGATATCGCCCGGATAAAGAGTCATGACAGCGGATGCCATTTCAATCATGCCCGGGATATCCAACACCAGATCCCGTGTATTGGCATGCTGGCGCAACTCACCATTGACCCACAGTTTCATTTCAAGATTACAGGGATCACTCACCTCATCAGCGGTTGTTATCCATGGACCAACGGGACAAAAAGTATCATAGGCTTTTCGTGCCACACGCTCTTCACGTCCGCGAACAACCATGTCCAGCAGGCAGGCATAACCAAAAATATGGTCTTTCCAGTTTTCAGCAGGAATATCTTTACCGCCCTTGCCGATGACGATACCCAACTCGCACTCGTGATGGACTTCTCTATTATTTACATCGGGAAGTACTACAGGCTCTCCGGCTCCGGACAAGGAAGAGTTTGGCTTCAGGAAAAATCCTTGATGGGTCGCCCGATAATCAGCCTGCATTTCCTGACCATGGTCATGGTAATTAACAGGGAAAGCGATAACCTTATTTGGCCAGGGAATGGGCGTGATCAGCTTGATGTCATCAAGACTGTATCGCGGGGCATTTTTAAGCGCCTCTTCGATTACCGGCTGATACTTTTCAATATTTGCAATAACACGCAACAAGCCCATTGATGGCCACTCTGTCGTGTCGACTTCCAGGGCCTCGGTAAGGTCAGCCACTTCATTGCCAAGCACCAGACCAACACGCCCCTCATTAAACCTAGCCAATTTCATTACCCATCTCCAAAAAATCAGTATTTATATTTAAATTCTATCTAATAGAATTTGATTCTACATAATAGAATTATGGCTTTTTTTCACATTAAAGTCAATCATTTAAGATTTATTCAGTCCAAAAAAAACCAGACTTTTGTCTGGCAATATCTTGTTTTTTATATAATTTTCATGCATCTTCATCTAAAAGAAATAAAACTCCCGATAAATGCAACCATCCTCAATCTGATACGCACACCCATTTAAGCAAACCCATCGATCCAATAAAAACAACGAACCATTCGGGCATGTTTACAATGACATCCAGCGGATGTCATTCATTTATTTTTTTACAAAACCCAGTTTTCGACTTAAAGTCAGGGCCGCCTGTAAAACATCTTCTTTAAAAGAAGGCACCAGCCTGCTGGAGGGCATCGTTAATGTAATTGCCCCAACCAGCTCATTGTTGGCATTGAATACCGCGGCAGAAACACCTGCCAAATCGGGCATTCTGTCACCATCGAGCACAATCACGCCTTCTTTACGAATTTGGTCATAAATCTCCCCCTTAGCGCCACTGAAGGCCTGCAGAACTCGCCCCCCCGACCCTTGATCCAGGGGTAAAATATCACCAACACTTGTTTGATAGCTGATAGGCAGCGGCGAATTAATACGATGCAAACATAATCGTCCCTTACCGCTAATGACATGATACGAGGCACTTTCCTTTGTTTTTTCCACCAATGCCTTAAGCACGGGAAGAATGACATCTGCCTGAGAAAATGAAGCGTTATATACCCCGTATAACTGGGCAACCGTCTCTCCAAGCCCATACCGTCCCTGCTCGGTTCTGCGAACCAGGCCATAGTGTTCAAGAGAGGCCAGCAGTCTTAAAATGGTACTTTTGTACATTTTTGTACGGTCGGCAAGCTCCATCAAAGACAGATACTCATCGTCCTTATTAAAAGAAACCAACAAGGATAATGCCCTGTCAACAGCGGCCACACCACCCGCCGAGGGATTATTATCAGCCATTGATAACGTTGATGATTTTTTAGGCATAATATACATCCGTAACCAAGTAAAACCTCATTTTCACAATTCCTTCCCGCCTATAACTGAATATTGATTTCCAGATGATCCATCACCATTTTCATGACTCACTGAGAAGTCAATACACCTGACACCTTAATGTTGCCCGGCACTTAACTTCTTAAGAATGCCTTCAAGCAGCGTCATTTCCTGTGCCGACACCGACTTGAAAAACTCCCTTTCCAAATTGTCCACCTCTTGTTCACACCGGCGAAGCAAAACACGCCCCTCCACCGTTGTCTCGATGAGCAACACGCGCTTGTTAGACGGATCTTCCCTTCGAAGAATCCAGTCTTTACGCTCCAAATATTTTATGAACTCACCCATTGATTGAGCCGTAATCCTGACAAGCCGTGACAACTCAGCCGATGATATGGGCTCATGGTGACTAATAAGACTTAATATCATGTACTGACCTGCGGTGACCCCCAGGGGATTCAAGGTGCTCTCCAACTGCAATCTAACAAGCTGTTCCAGTTGATGAATGTAAAAAAAAGGTCTGCGTTTACTCGACATCTAATCCTTCCGGTGGCAGTTTCAAAACCGAGGGAATTCCCTGCTGGATTCGCTGACATAATGCGTGAACCAAGGGTAATTCATACTCAATCCAAAAACAAGCCAGTATAACTTTCCTTTTCTCAAAGGGTGTCAATTCAGCACCCTTGGCTTTTTCATGCAGCAATTGATGGATTTCAAGCCAATTCCATGCAACAACAATAATACCAAAGGCATGCAAAAGGTCATAGGCAACGGCCAAATGTGACAAGACACCTGAACCTTGCCGACTTTCCTGCCTCATGCCCTCTACAGTGCGATGCAATAAAGCAAGGGCTTCAGCATACCGCCGGACCAAACTTTGGTCGGCCGCCCCAGGCGCACAAGGTGCATCGATGCAGGCAGAGATCGTTTTAAAAAAATGATCAAAAGCTCTCCAGTCATTGTCTGGCAACTTCCTGCGCAACAAATCAATCGCCTGAATACCGTTGGCCCCCTCATAAATTTTTCCAATGCGCGCATTCCTGACCACCTGCTCAATACCATAATCCTTGGTATAGCCGTGTCCACCAAACACTTGCAGGCAATCACTCGCACAATCAAACCCCTTATCGGTAAAATATGCCTTCATCACCGGGGTAAGCACATCCACCATATCCTTCAAACGCAGTTTTTCTTGCGCACTTGTCTTGCCTGACTCAGCCTGAGCCTGCCAGACCGCCACACGCAAAGCAGTCGCTCTGGCACCCTCAGCAAAAGCCTGGGCACCCATAATATTACGGCGAATATCCGGATGGTTGATAATGGGATCCGCCTGGGCACCCGACGGGAAGATGGGGGTCTTGCCTGACCTGCGCTCCTTGGCATAAAACAGGGCATTTTGCGCCGAGATCTCGGCATAGCCCACCCCGGACAAGGCTGTACTCAAACGCGCATAATTCATCATGAGAAACATGGGCAACATGGAGTTACGCTTCACGCCCCCGGAAGTGCTGCCAATATGCCATGCCTGTGCCCCATCAAAATTCAGAACACAGGTTGCACTACCCTCAATCCCCATCTTATGTTCGATTGAGCTGACATGACAGGCATTTTTCTCAAGCAGCTCCCCCGTTTGCACATCTATCTTGTGCTTGGACACCATAAACACGTTCACATCATCCAGACGGGATCCCACCTTGCCCTCTGCATCCGGTATTTTTGCCAGAACAAGATGAATGATATTGTCAGTCAGATCATGATCGCCCCCTGAAATAAATATCTTGCTGCCATGAATCGCATAACTGCCATCCGGCTGCACTACCGCAGCGGTTCGGATTTGTTTAAGATCGGTGCCACAATGGCTTTCCGTCAGACACATCGTGGCCGTCCAATTGCCGGTGGCCAGATTGGGTACCACATGCGTCCTGATCCACTCGGGTGCCAGTGAATTCAGCATTCGCGCGGCCGACAGGCAAAAGCTGCCATACATCGCCAAAGAATGCGCCGTCGTAATACGCATTTCGCCAATCATCGACGCCATAATGGACGGCAAACCCGCCCCCCCCAGTTCCTCGGGCATGCTTAATTGCAACCAACCAGAAGCACAGTACTGCTTCCAGGCCTCTTTATAACCGGGTGGCGTCAGCACCTTGCCATCAACAAGATGCGCGCCATGACGGTCTCCTGCGATGCCTACCGGGAACAGCACCTCCTCATGAAACCGGGCCGCCGGATAAAGAATCTCCTGGCAGAACTCAGGCGTCAGGTTTTCGAATCCGTCTACCTCCTTAAGCTCCTGTACCTTCAGCAAGTCGTTCAAAATGAATAAAAAGTCTTTTGTAGGTGCTTTGTAAACCAGCATGGCGCATTCCTTGTATTATTGATCAAGAGCCAATTCTTTAAGTAAACGGGCAGGCCGAAACGACTCGCCATAACGTTGTTCAAGCTCAACAAGCTTATGGTAAATGTTTGCGTAACCCTGCTGTCTGGCAAAATACATCGGCCCCCCCTTCCATGACGGCCAGCCATATCCGTATTGCCATACCATATCAATGTCGCTCTCACGCTCAACAATACCTTCCTCCTGCAACTTGAAGCCCTCATTAACCATGGGAAAAACAAGACGCTGAATAATCTCCTCATCGCCAATGTGACGTCGGGGAATCTGCGCCTGTGCCGAGGCGGCCTCAAGCATACTTTTGACCTCTTGAGAAGGAACGGGCGCACGCTTGCCCGGTACATAATCGTAGTATCCTTTCCCTGCCTGCTTGCCGATTCGCCCCGTTTCGTAAAGTCTGTCAATAATCAGGTCCTTCTCGCCGCTTTCCTGCCTGCGCATGTAATTAACGGCAATCCCCCCTGCCATATCCTGCAGCTCGAAAGTCCCCATGGGTAGCCCAAACGCACGCAACACCCTGTCAATTTGCTGCGGCAATGCGCCTTCCAGCAACAACTGGCCGGCCTGTCGCTCACGCGCCATCATAAGACGGTTCCCGACAAAACCCTTGCAAATACCCACCACCACCGGGATCTTGCCAAGACGGTTTGAAAGCACTTTGGCCAGATTGAGGGCATGCGTACCGGTACGTGGCCCTTTAATCACCTCAATCAAACGCATGACATGCGCCGGGTTGAAAAAGTGCAGGCCAATAACGCGCTCGGGGCGACGCGTGACCGATGCAATTTGGTCAATATCCAGCGTAGAAGTATTGCTGCACAATATCGCATGCGATGGGGCATATTGATCTATTTGCGCAAAGATGGCTTTTTTCAATTCCATCTGTTCCCACACCGCCTCAATCACCACATCGGCCGCGCCAATGTCGGCCATATTCAAGGTAGCGCGTATGCGTCCTGAACGTTGCTGCGCCTCATCCTGGCTGATTCTGGCTTTATCAACCAGCTTTTGCTGCTCGTCATGAATGGCTTTGTGGGCCGCATCAAGCGCTTCTTGCGTTTGATCATAAAGCATCACGGAAATGCCCGCATTAATCAAGGCCATCGCAATACCCCGCCCCATACGGCCACTGCCAATAATGGCCACGCAGTTCAAAGGAAATGCCCCATCATCAGCAGAAGGAATGGAGGCCTGAATTTGCGCCAAGGCTTTTTGGGAATACGCCCGGGCACGATTTGCTGCCGGTGTCGTAAAACTTAAAACAGGCTCACCGGATGGTCCTTTAGAACAATGCACCACCACTTCATCCCCAATAGCCAACGCATGAACATCCGCCTCGACAATGGTCGAAGTCAACCGAAATCCTTCCTCCATTTCAATAATGGCCGGTGCAATCCGATCGGCAATCGTAAAAGAATAAATACGCCCCTTTCCACTTGAAACACGCCAAACCGTCTCCCGGTGACCACAATGAGGACAATGAACACGAGGATAGAAATGAGGTTTATGGCATTGCTCACACCATTTGAAGCCAAGTTGGCCCGCCTTGAGAAATTGCGAAAATTGCGCCAAAACGCCTGCCGCTGTATTTAATGAAGTTTGCACGTTTATATCCTTTACTCTGCCTGCAGAATGATTGTTCCTGCGCTGTGATAGCTTGACATCATGGCACCTGTTGCATGGGCCAAGACAAATTCGTGATTTTTTACTTGCAGCAAGGGATGTGCCTGCCCGCGACACTGGCGAACCGCTTCCAGCAACTTCGTCATCCCCCCCTTGTTACCCGGATGGTTGCTGCACAGCCCTCCCCCATCCGTATTGAAAGCCAGCCTGCCCTGACCGCTGATAAGATTACCGTCCTGCACGAATTTTCCGCCTTCTCCTTTCCTGCAGAAACCCAGATCTTCCAGCTGCATGATGACCGTAATGGTGAAGCTGTCATACAGCGAGGCGTAATGGATATCATCGACCGAAATGCCAGCCTCGGCAAACGCACGCTCTCCCGACCACCTTCCTGCCGAATAGCTGATATCCATAAACCCGCCATCCCTGTGCTTGGTTGCTTCACCGGTGCCAATAATTTTGACCTTGGGCTGCTTTAATCCGGCAGCCACTTCCGGGCTGACCACAACGATGGCGCCACCACCATCGGTCATCACACAACAATCAAGACGGTGCAAAGGATCCGCCACCATCGGTGACTGAAGCACATCCTCAACCGTGACCACTTCTTGTCGCAACGCATGAGGGTTGTACTGCGCATGATGTGATGCCGCCACCTTCACCCAGGCCAATTGCGCTGGCGTTGTGCCAAACTCATGCATATGACGCCTTGCCACCATGGCATATCCGTAAACCGGCATGCCAGGCACACCGGCCGCAAAAGGCAGATCAGGCATGCTGCTGCGATCCACCCCCGATAAAGCGGTTCCCTGTTTGGTCGCCAGCGGGCGATCGGCCATCGTAATAAGCGCTACTTGACAGTAACCGGCGGCAATGGCCTGCGCCGCATGACGCACGTGCAAAAGATAAGACGAGCCCCCTGATTCGGTTGTATCCATGTATTTAAGATTACGCAAACCCAGGTACTCGGCCATGGTTAGTCCACCCAAGCCTGGCGCATCGGCGCCACAAAAATAGGCATCAACATCATCAAGCGTCAGCCCGGCGTCTTCCAGGGCACCCAACGCAACATCCGCGTGAAGCTGTGCAGTACTCAGTTCCCCCGCTTTTCTGACAGGGTGCTCGTAAATACCCGCGATATATGCTTTGTTTTTTATTTCCACTGTATGGCTACCTTATATATAAATAATGCAAACACCAAAAATACCTATTGAAAAATATAAAATCCATTAAATAACAATAAAATATGGGGATTTCCCTAGGTTTATAAGGATATTAATTAATATAAGATTACCTTACTTTAAGTTAAGGATCAAGGATTTTCCATGAAGGCTGAGTTCCTCAATATTCCTTTTTTGCCACGTCATATTTCAATCGAAACGCGTCCGGATGGCACGCTCATCGTACGATCAGAGATCGCCCTGAAAGCGCGCGAAAAGAATATCCCCTCATTGCTGCACAGAAATGCACAACAGCGCCCCCATCACCCGTGGCTGGCCCAAAGAAGGGGGGAGGCCCAACAGTGGGTCTCCATCTCCTACCAGGAAGGACAAAAACAGGTCAATGCAATCACGCAGTACCTGCTCAACCTGAATCAGCCGGGTAAAACCGTCATGGTGTTAAGTGCCAACTCTATCGAGCACGGCATCCTTGAAGTGGCTGCCATGCAAGCCAGAATGCCTTATGCCCCCATCACAACGGCTTACTCCTTATTGAGTCGTGATTTCTCCAAATTAAAGGCCATGTACGAGCTGCTGGAGCCTGCCGTGATTTTTGTACAAGATGGCAAAATGTACGAAAATGCCCTGCAGGCCATCGGACAGGATGCTCATGTCATCTGTGTGGATAACCCTATCAAGCACCCATCAATAAAATCCTGGCATGAAGTCATTCAAACACCCGTCACCCGGGATGTCGCTGATTCCATTGATAAAATCACCGGTGACACGGTTACGAAATACCAGTTCACTTCCGGCTCAACCGGCATACCGAAAGCGGCCATTGTGACGCAATCCATGCTGTGCACGGCCATGGCAATGACCTCACAAATGATTGAATGGGGCGATGACAGGCCCGAAACCATATTACTGGACTGGCTACCCTGGAGCCATGTCGCGGGGGGGCATGCGGTCTTCAACGGCGTACTGGAAGATGGCGGCACACTGTATATCGATAATGGAAGACCAACGCCGACCGAATTTCAGCAAACCCTCAAAAACCTCAAGGAAATTTCACCCGTCAGATTCAGTGGCATGCCCGTTTCCTATACCATGCTCGCCGAGGCGCTACAGAAAGATGAAGCACTGGGAAAAAGTTTCTTCCGCAACCTCAAGCGAATGACCTATTCAGGCGCCAAGCTTCCCGAAACCGTCTACGATGCCATACAGCAGCAGGCAATCCGGCACACTGGTTATAAAATTCCCTTCGTATCCGCTTACGGATCAACCGAAACCTCAGCCGCAGTCACCTATGTACACTGGCCCTCAAATAAAACGGGCCTTATCGGGTTACCACATCCGGGCGTGGAAATGAAGCTCGTGCCACTGCATGATGAAAACCGCTATGAAATTCGAGTACGCAGTGCTGCCGTCACCCCAGGCTACCTGAAACAGCCTGCCCTGACCGCAGAAAGCTTTGATGAAGAAGGTTTTTTCAAAATGGGCGATGCCGCCACTTTTGTTGATCCCGCCAACCCGCACGAGGGCCTGGCCTTTGCAGGCCGGGTGGCTGAAGAATTCAAACTGCAATCCGGGGTCTTTGTCAGGGTAAGCGCCCTGCGGGTGGACTGCCTGAATGCCTGCTCTCCCCTATTAAATGACGTCGTCATCACGGGCGCAGACCGGGCTTATTTGGGCGCCCTGGTGTGGCTGAACCTGGCTGAATGCTGCCGACAATTCAATCTGGACCCTCACAACATAAAAGCCTGCCTCCAGAACGAAAAGCTGCGTGAATCCCTGAAAAAGCGCTTCCTTGAACATAACAAAAACCACCCCGGTTCAAGCATGGCCATCAAACGCATCTGGATCCTGGAAACGCCCCCCTCTATTGATAGCGGAGAAACCACTGACAAAGGTTACATCAATCAAAGAAAGGTTCTGGAAAACAGGAAACAGGAAGTCGAAAAACTTTATGAAGGTGATGAATCACCTAACCTCATTTTAATTTAACCGCGATAGCAAACGAGATTGCCATGAATCAAAAAAAACTCCTTGTGGAAAGAATCGACAACCACATTATATTAACCCTTAACAGAGCCGAAAAAAGAAACGCACTCGATGATGAGTTGGTCAGTGATCTTGAGGATTTTTTTTCCCAACCCGTTGAAGACTGTCAATGCATTATCATCCAAGGTAGCGGCGAACACTTTTCTGCGGGTCTGGACCTGTTTGAACTCATGGAGAAAAGATCCTCTGACCCGATCGTAAGCATGCGCCGCTCAAAACAATGGCACCGGGTTTTTGACTTGATCCAATATGGCGAGGTTCCCGTCATCAGCGTCCTTAAAGGGGGCGTTATTGGGGGTGGATTTGAACTGGCCGCCGCAACACATATTCGGGTCAGTGAAGCATCCACTTATTTTCAACTCCCGGAAGGCCAGCGTGGCATTTTTGTTGGCGGCGGCGGCTCAGTTCGTATTCCAAGAATTATTGGCGCCGGTCGCGTCATGGAATTAATGCTGACCGGAAGAAAAATTCCGGTTGAGGAATCGGCAAACCTTGGACTGTCCCACTATGTGGTTGAGAACGGACAAGGCCTGGATAAAGCATTAGCCCTTGCCGGAATCGTCTCTCAAAATGCCCCCACGTCCAATTACGCAATTATTCATGGCATTTCACGGATCGGTGAAATGTCAAGCGCCGATGGACTCTTTGCCGAAACCATGGTGACCTCCATGACCAGAAACGCAGGCAAGAGCGACAAACGCATCAAGGATTTTTTCCAGCAACGTAAAGCTCAAACTAACTAAACCACGCCTCTTAACCATAGGCAAAAGGAGACAAAATGAAGTTCAACATTATAAAGTCAGCCATTTTTTTAACCTGTGCAACGCTTACCATCCCCTCTGTTGCACAAGAAAAGCCCCCCATCACACTAGTTGTCGGCTTTGCCGCAGGAGGGACAACCGATACGATAGCCCGGATTCTTTCTGAACCGCTCAGCAAAGAACTTGGCGAAACCGTCATTGTGACAAACCGGGCCGGTGCTGGCGGACGAATTGCTGCAGAGTTTGTAAAAAATGCAAACCCTGATGGAAGGACCTATCTGATGGGGCCTGATGGCTGGGCAATCTTCCCAACCGCCATGCATTCGCCAGCTACCCTTCGCTACGACTTAATGAAAGATCTGCGCCCCGTGGCTCAGGTCGTGTCATATCCGCTGGCCCTAGTTGTTAGTAATCAAGTTCCTGCGACCAACCTGAAAGACTATGCGGCCTGGATACAAAAAAATCCACAAAAAGCACAGTTTGGAACCCCCGCCCCAGGTGGTCAGGTTCAGTTTGTTGGCTGGGTTGCCGGAAAAGCATTGGGAACAGACCTTGAACCAGTCGCTTATCGAGGCACCGCCCCCATCATCGCCGATTTGCTCGGCGAGCAACTACCAGCAGCCATCATGCCAACCGGGGATACGCTACGCCACCCAAGAGAAAAAATCAAAATTCTTGCCGTAATGGCCAATCAACGCTGGGAACTGGCGCCAGATGTACCTACCTTCAAAGAGCAAGGGTATAACCTTGAAGTCGACGAGGCATGGCAAGGATTTTTTGCCCCTGCTGGTACGCCAACCGAAGAAGTCCAGAAAATGGAAGCCGCACTGAAAAAAGTCCTCGCAAGGGATGATATCAAGGAATCGATCAAATCCAAGGCCATGCTCTCTGCCAAGTTCGTTCCCGCTGATGAAATGGAAAAATCGCTACATCGTGACATAGAATATTGGGGCAAGGTCATCAAAGACTCTGGTTACCAGCCTTAGGGTATGAATTCCCACGCTCCGCGTGGGAACGAGGCCCTGCTAACTGTCCAGTTACCCTTCATAGTAAGCGAGTATTGCGTTATGATGCCAAAAAGACGCAAGATATCTATCGCTGTCCTCTTCACAAATACAAGCCATACAAACTGGTTTGACAGCGAAAAACCGGCCGCTTTTTAGCCTTCATGACATCACAAGGAGAATGACCATGAACCGTGCAGCGCAAAGTAACGAAGATTTCTTCAAGGGAAAAAAAGTAATTATTACCGGGGCGTCTACGGGCATAGGCCTGGGGCTAAGCCGCGCTTTGCTGGCACGGGGCGCTGAAGTGTACATGAGCAGCCGAACCCCCCAAAACATTGCTGCCGCAGCAGAATCTTTGCGGCAATACGGCGCAATGGTCAACGCCCAAGTCCTGGATGTGCGTGACCAGAAAGCGGTTCAGGACTATATTGAATATGTGGGCAGCAGAGGCCCCATCGACTACATATTCTGCAACGCTGGCGTAGGATTTGGCCAGGCGTTTACCGTGACCAAGCGGGAAGACTGGAATACCGTCTTCGATGTAAACCTGTTTGGCGTTGTGAACTGTGTGCATGCCGTTGTGCCCATTATGATCAAACAGGGCCATGGACACATCGTTAATACCTCTTCTGTATGCGGCATTGTGCCACTGCCCTACCAAACCGTATATGCGGCCTCTAAATATGCCGTGCTGGGTTTTGGTGAAGACCTGCGTCATGAAATGGCTTTTCATAATATCAAAGTCTCCACCATCTGCCCCGGTGCGGTAGATACCATGATTTTTTATCGCTCGCTAGACTACAAAATTCACCAAGAATTACCCAAACCACCCGAATGCATCAGCATTGATGAGGCGGCCCAAGAAATCCTGACAGGTATACAAGCCGGCCAGCCGATAATTCCCGTGCAGGATTTTGCCCGAAAAATGCTCCAGGCCTTAAGAACCGACTCGAACGAAGTGGAAGAAACAATGCAGATGCTTGCAAAACAAAGGCAGGCAGATCCCATTTATCGGGCAAGCGAAAACACCTGGGAGTAATAACCATCGGCAGCCTTTAATCTTGGCGGACCACTGCAATGCAGATAAAAAAGATATTGGAAAAACCCGACCTGTCACTAGAAGTCGTTATCCTGCTAGTGTCAGGAACCGCTGTGCTGGTGTCGGGTTTATTGTTGTTTCCCATATCCCTCGGGGCCATTCCTTATTACAAAAATGGTTTATATGGCCTGTTTCTGATTCTGTTTGCTTTGCAAATGATCATGCTCGGAAAATCCCCCATCGGGGATTTTCTGCGCTCAAAAACCATGCTTGGTATCGGACTATTCATCGCCGCTGTGGGTATCACAAGCAGTTTTGTTCCCAACATCTTGAACGATATCCAGCGCGTCCTGTTAACCTTCTGTTTTGGTGCCGGAGGCCTGGTCTTGTTTTTGCAGATGATTGTTTCCAGCAATAAATACCGGGCCTGGAAACAATATGGGGGAATTTTCTGGCAGTTAATACTTGCCTGTACCATAGTTTACGCTTTGTCGATCCTCATCGGCGCAATGATCTGGCAGGAAGAATTAATACAAGCACCCGCCAACTCAATCGTAATCATGCTTTTTGGCGCATCAATCGTGTATCTTGCCGGCGTGTTAAAGAAAATTCATCACATCTATCCAGCCTCCGCAAAACCCGCGCAAGGAAATGCTGCGCTATCAACCGAACAAGCGATGATGCTACTGATGGGGCTGTTCATGGTTTTGTTGGGATTGCTGCTGATTCCGGTGAATCTGGACATATTGCCCTTTTCTGGCAGCGCGCAGCTTGGCCTGCTGATGATGTTATTTTCCATTCAAATGCTGGCTTCAGGAAACACGCCAATCGGGCCCTTTCAGCGCTCATGGCTGGTCATTGCGTTGGGGGTGATGTTTGCGGTGCTTGGTATTATTTCCTGCATGATTCCCAACCTCATGGTGCCCTTCCTGACCGTTTTGGTTGGTGCGCTGAACATGGCGGGCGGTTTCCTTGGTTTAGGAAAAAGTGTGCTTACTTATAAAAATCAACCGCCACAAAATATACCACCACTTGCCCACCAACCCGAAGCGATTATCTTGAAAAAGGTTTTTTTAGCGCAGCTAGCCATGAATCTGCTATCTATCCTGTTTGGGGCCACCATGTTCTTTTCCAATTTAATGCCGGGCCTGCTGCTTGGCTTCATTCTGGCCACCAATGGCCTGGTGCTGTTATATTTGCTAAGCCTCTTGATGAAGCTGGATAAAACCAACCCACAAACCTTGGGCATTTCGTAATGCCTTTCTGCATGGGCACATATAAAAAGTGGGCTCCGTATGCCTTGCAAAATTTAAACCGTTAAGGAAGGATGAAGCAAAATGAAACCCTACAACGACTACTTCAAGGGAAAAACAATCATCGTTACCGGTGCGGCCTCGGGTATTGGTCTGGCACTGGTTGAAGAAGTCCTGCACGCTGGCGCCAAGCAAGTAGTACTGGCTGATTTTCACCAAGAAAACCTGAAAAAACACACTAGCAGGTTGCAACAGCAGTATCCAGGCAACGTCAAAGGCATACTTTGTGACGTGACCCAAGAGCATCATGTCAAAGCCCTAATCGAAAGTGCAGCGGAATGGTTCGGTGGGGAAATTGACCTGCTCATCAACAACGCAGGTACCGGCCTATCCGGGTATTTCGTGCAACCCTCCCAGGCGCAGGAAATGGACAAGCTCGGTTTCAAGGTCCAAAGTAATGAGGATTGGGAAAACGCCTTTGCACTGAATTTTTATGGCGCACTGTATGGATGCCGTTATGCCATCCCGATCATGCAAAAACAAGGCAGCGGTCAAATCGTTAACATCATTTCCGGCATTGCCTTCTACCCCATGCCCTACCAATCAATGTACGCCGCCACCAAAGCCGCCTTAAACGCCCTGACGCTTTCCCTGCGGGCCGAATTCTGGGACGACAACATCAAAATCTGCTCGGCAACGCCGGGCACCACGGCCACCGCCATCTGGAAAGGCGCAGCACCGGAAAACTGCCAAACGCCCCAGCAGTCAGCCCAACAAATACTGGCCGGAGTGGCCGAAAACAAGCGCGTTATCTATGGTGACGATACAGACGCAGCGGGTTCAAAAAGCTGTATTGATGTTGATTGCCAGGACATACCCGACCAATACTTGCTGAATATTGCACGGCAACGCAGGCTGGGGAAAATAATCGTGTAGCCAGATCAGGTTGCACCAGCAACCGGCTCATTCCCACGCTCCGCGTGGGAATGCATACGCATTAACAGATGCAAAAAACAGTCTTTATTATAATTATAATGATGGCGTCCCCACCAGGAATCGAACCTGGATCTGATTCTTAGGAGGAACCTGTTCTATCCATTGAACTACAGGGACACGCAATCAGCCCGTTAATATAGCATTAGAATAAATTTCAAACAAGCAACAAGCGCTTTACCGCTGTTAATTTACTCCCTGGCTCCCACGCTCCGCGTGGTAATGCCTACCATCCTCTTCCAGATATTGCTACACTACCCCCAAGCAGACAACAACAGCGAGCCTATGAGACAATCCAAACACCCTGTTCCAGAAAACACCACCACACAACCGGTGCAACCAGAACACAAAACCGCCCGTTTCCCATGGTACGTTGCCTACACCAAACCACGGCAAGAAGAATTTGCCTTAAGCCAGCTTTTACAGCAAGACTTCAACGCCTACCTGCCGCGCTACAAAATACTTAAAAAACCGGCTAAAAACGCCCTTAACCAGGAAATACAGGTCGTGCACGAACCCATGTTCCCGCGCTATCTCTTCCTGCAGCAACCCCGCCAGGAACAGGCCATTAACAAAGCCCAGCACACGCGCGGCATTGTTACACTGGTGCGCTTTGGCGTGGAACTGGCCACCATGCCTGCCGACCTTATTGCCGCCATCCAGGAATTTGAACAACACCGTAACCAGGCCAGCTTCAACGACATCAGTCCCCTGAAACCGGGCACCAAAGTCACGCTTAACCACAACACCCCCCTTCAAGGGCTGGAAGGACTGGTGCAAACGGCCTCATCCAAACGGGTTGTTGTATTGTTGAACATCTTGGGCAAACCCAAAACCATTAAGCTTGAACCGAATCAGCTTGACATTATTTAAAGTAATATAAAAAATCATCTAAAAAACACATAATCCGCTGTTTTTATTAAATATTTCAACAACATTTCAATCAAGCACAACATTAAAAATGTGGCTAAAAAATAACAAAACCCCAATGCAATGATAAAAATCAAAACAACTTGACATTTATATAAACAAAAACCGCAATAAAACAACAAAAAAATCAAAATTCAATATGAAACATGTCATTTCTTTGCATTTATCACCTAAACTAACCCCCGTCTTATACAAGATACAGGGTTAGCCCTTTATTGCCCCGCAACATAAAAATCAGAATCCAAGCCAATGTTTTCAAAAAAACACATGAAAACATTGCGGTAGCCTGCCTGCAAATTATGCAATTGCACAAACAGGTACATAAAAGGCCTATAATTTCGCTTCATACCCAGTTTGGTCGCCCCTTACAATAAAACCCAATGCCCAAATTGCCCATATAATCCATTAATCGAAGAAACTGACCTATGCGTATAAAAACAACCTTACTTTTAGCCGTTACTTCCGCTGCCCTTTCCGCCTGCGCCATGGCGCCTGGCATGTACATGGGGGGCCCCGGTTCAGTCCAGAACGAACTGGACAACAACGAACAACTAAAAGACGGTGAAGCACCCGCCGGTGCCTTAATAACCATAGACGCAGCACTTATTAATCAGCAAGCCCTGAACCAGCCAGTTATTAGCAATGTCAACCACCTGTTTGGCAATCCTACCGCCTACACCGTAGGCCCTGGTGACATCCTGAACATTATTGTGTGGGATCACCCCGAACTTTCCCTGGCTGGCGCCACCGCCGCTGCCAGTACTGAAGGCGGCAACGTCGGCACCGGCTATAACGTTAGTGCCGATGGCCGTATCCAGTTCCCGTTTGCCGGTGCAGTCAAAGTATCTGGCCTGACAGAACTGCAAATTCGCGACAAACTAACCAAAACCCTGTCCACCTACATTACAGATCCGCAACTTACCGTCCAAATCCGTTCATACCGCAACAGCCGTGTTTACCTTGATGGTGAAGTCAACAAACCCGGCCTGCAAAACCTGAACGACATTCCCATGACCCTGCCCGAAGCCCTTAACCGTGCAGGCGGACTTACCGAAAAGGCAGACCGCTCTTCCATTGTGCTCATTCGCAATGGCAAAGAAACCGTCATCAACCTGGCACAACTAACCGCACAGGGCATTAACCCCAACCGCATCATGCTTAAAAACGGTGACATGCTGCGGGTTAACAACCGCGACATCGCGAAAGTATTCATGATGGGTGAAGTATTAAAACCAGAAGCACTGCTCATGAACGACGGCCAGCTTACCCTGGCCCAGGCATTGGGTGAAAAAGGGGGGACCTCTATTAGTAGTAACCCCGGCCAAATTTACGTGATTCGCAAAGGCAAACAGGAACAGGCTGAAATTTTCCACCTGAACGCCAACTCGCCCACCGCCCTTATCCTGGCCAGCGGCTTCCAGCTGAAACCGCAAGACATGGTCTATGTAGACCCCGCCCGCGTGGTACGCTGGAACCGTGTCATCAGCAACATTCTGCCCAGCTATGGTGCCGTTGTTTCCACGGTAAACGCCACCAACTAAACCCGGCAGTAATGAACAATATATTAACCGTTTGTATTGGCAACATCTGCCGCAGCCCGGTGGCTGAAGCACTGCTAAAGGCCGCCCTGCCCGAAAAAAACATCTGGTCGGCCGGCCTGGCCGCCCTAAGCGGACATGCGGCAGACAAAACCGCCCAGGAAATTGCCTTGGAACACGGGCTGGACATTTCCGCCCACCGTGCCCAGCAAATCAGCAGCTACATGTGCACCCAGGCAGACTTGATTCTGGTGATGGAAACCGCCCACAAACAAGAGCTGGAACAAAAATACCCGTTTACCCGTGGCAAAGTACATTGCCTGGGCCACACCAGCCCCAGCCAAAAAACCGAAATTGCCGACCCCTACCGAAAAGACCGCACTGCGTTTGAAACCTCACACCAGCTTATTGCACAAGGCGTCAGCCACTGGGCCAACCTGATCAAACAAATCAGTTAAGCAGGGTTTTCCACCACTCCTGTTTCACCCTTACACTTATCTAAACCAAGCATTTCATGACCGTACCACAGCAAAACCCTTCTTCGTCTTTAAACCCACAAAAAGATAACGACGAAATAGATTTACTGGCCATTCTTGACACCATTTTAGATGCCAAATGGCTGATTGTTGCCATTACCTGCGTTTGCACCCTGCTGGCCATTGCCTACGCCATGTTCAGCACCCCCATCTACCAGGCCAACACCCTGATTCAGGTAGAACAAAACCAGGGCAATACCAACCCCGCCATGGGCGAACTGGCCCTGCTGTTTGATGCCGGCTCCCCCGTAGCGGCTGAAATTGAAATACTGCGTTCACGCATGGTGGTGGGTGAAACCGTAGACCGACTGCAACTGAACAACAGCGCCACCCCCGATTACATTCCCATTATTGGCCAATGGCTGGCCAAACGGGCCACAGAACTTTCAAACCCCGGCATTTTTGGTTTTGGGGGGTATGTATCGGGTACCGAAAGCATCCGCTTAAGCCAACTGGACGTACCCAATGAACTGCTGGGTACAGAACTGAAACTGGTGGCCACTGAAACCGGCTACGACCTGTACACCGAAAACAATGATTTACTGGTAAGCGGCCCAACCGACCAAACCCACGAATTCCTATATAACGGTGAGCCTGGCCGCGTTAACATTGCCAGCCTGCAAGCCAGGCCTGGTGCCCGTTTTACCGTAATCAGCACCTCTCGCCAGGCAAAAATTGCGCAATTGCAAAGAGACTTGCAGGTAAGCGAAAAAGGCAAACAATCTGGCATGCTAGCCGTTACGCTAGAAGGCCCAGACCGCCGTTTAATTACCGAAATCCTGAACACCCTGGGCAACGTTTATGTAAAACAGAACATAGACCGCAAAGCCGCTGAAGCCGACAAATCCTTAAGTTTTCTGGATGCCTTCCTACCTGAACTGCGCCAGCAAATGCAGGAATCTGAAAGCCAGTACACTGAATTCCGCGACAAAAAAGGCACCTTTGACCTGGGTGCAGAAGGCAAGGCCTCTTTAGACACCAGCGTTAACCTGCAACTGAAGCTGCTGGAGCTGCAACAAAAAAGGCGTGAACTAACCCCCCAGTTTACCGCCGCCCACCCCAGCATTAAAGCCATCGACCAGCAAATAGCCGCGCTTAACAAGGAAATTGCCAAAGTTACCAGCAGCGTAAAAAAAATGCCGGAACTGGAACAACAGCTGCTTACCCTTACCCGCAACGTAAAAGTGAACAGTGAAATGTATGTAAACCTGCTAAACAGCGCCCAGCAACTACGTTTGGTGAAAGAAGGCAAAGTGGGTAATGTACGGGTGATTGACGATGCAGTAACACCTAACAACCCCATTAAGCCCAAAAAAGTACTGGTATTGGCGCTAGGCGTTTTACTTGGACTAATGCTGGGCACGGGTGTTGCCATTGCACGCAGTATGCTGCACCCAGGTATTAAAGAAGCCAATGAAATTGAAAGCAACCTGGGCATGCATGTATTTGCCACCGTACCCCGTTCACAGCAACAACTGGCACAATACCAGCAAGCACATGACAAAACACCTGGTAACCATGTACTGGCCTATGTAGCCCCGCAAGACCCGGCTGTAGAAAGCCTGCGCAGCCTGCGCACCGCATTACAGTTTGCCATGCTGGAAGCAGCAAACAACATTGTTTTAATTACCGGCCCTACCCCCAGTATTGGGAAATCATTCATTAGCGTAAACTTTGCAGCGGTACTGGGCTCAGCCAACAAAAAAATATTGCTGATAGATGCCGACCTGCGTAAAGGCTATATTAACCAATACTTTGGCAAGCATCGTAACAACGGCACCAGTGAATTCATTAGCGGTTCCATTAGCGCAGAACAAGCCATTCATAAAAATGTACTACCCAACGTAGACTTCATGAGCACCGGCGTACTGCCCCCCAATCCTTCAGAATTACTGCTGTCTGCCCAAGCGATAGAAAAGCTACAGCAACTAGCCAAACATTATGATCTGATACTGGTAGACAGCCCCCCAGTACTGGCCGTGTCTGATGCCATGACACTGGCACCCCACGCAGGCGCCACCTTCCTGCTGGCACGAGCCAATGAAACCACCCTGGGTGAAATAGATGAATCTACCAAGCGCATACGCCAGGCGGGTGGACAGGTTAAGGGCGTGATATTTAACGATATGGTAGCGAAGAATCGCCGTTATGGTTCGAAGTATGGGTACTACAAATATTCGAATTATGAGTATGGTTCTGAGGCTTAATAGGTACGGGATATCAAGGCAATGCCCACTTACGGCTTTTAAAAATACATGCTAAAAAAAATAAAGGCATTGCAAGTCCGTGTCAGTAAAAGCAAAGACAGCAGAACATTAGTCAGCAATTTCGGCTATATGATGCTGTTGCAAATTACTGGCTATGTTTTCCCTTTGCTAACCATACCCTATCTTGCCCGAGTAATAGGTGTAGAAGGATTTGGTAAAATAGCGTTCGCTGGAGCAGTGATCGTCTGGTTTCAGACAATTACTGACTGGGGATTCAACTATACTGCCACCCGGGATGTTGCCCAGAATAGAGAAAATCCAGAAAAAGTATCTAAAATATTCTCCAATGTGCTTTGGGCGAGAGCACTTCTTATGGCAATTTCGTTTAGCCTGTTATTGATACTAATAACAACTGTACCCTATTTTCAGGAAAACCAGGCGATTCTTCTCGTTACCTTCCTCTTGATTCCCGGTCACATCATGTTTCCTGACTGGTTTTTTCAGGCCATGGAACGAATGAAATACATTACCATCTTCAACTTGCTATCAAAAGCACTGTTCACAGCGATGGTGTTTATATTCATTAATAAAAAAGAAGACTTTATTCTACAGCCCATACTTATGAGCTTGGGCTATCTGACATGTGGTTTTTTTTCCATGTATATCATTATAGTGAAATGGCAAGTGAAAATTCATGCTCCGCAATGGCGACAAATTATGCTCACTACCAAAAACAGTACAGATATTTTTATCAATAACATAATGCCGAATCTTTACAACAGCTTCTCTACTGTGTTGCTGGGGTTTTATGGTGGAAGCATATCAAATGGTATGTTAGACGCAGGAAGAAAATTTGTAGAGATTGGCCAGCAATTTTTGATGGTGATATCCAGAGTATTTTTTCCGTTCTTATCTAGAAAAATAAATAAGCATGATTTATATATCAGGGTTCAAATGAGTCTTGCTATCATACTTTTTATTTCTTTAAGTCTCGCAGCACCATTGATAATTGATGTGTTTTTTACTCCTGAATTCGAGCCGGCCGCATTAGTTTTACAAATATTATCCCTGTCGATTGTATTTTTATCTCTAAATAACATATATGGCACCAACTATATGATTATTAAAGGATATGAAAAATCATTGAGAAATATTACGATTATTGTTTCAGCAGCAGGTTTTATCTTATCGTTTCCATTAATTCACTATTTTGATTTTATTGGAGCCGCAATAACTATTACATTAACCAGAATACTGTTAGGCGGAGCTGTAATGCTTAAAGCAAGAAAAATAAAACAAAAAGAGTTATCCATATGAAAAAAATAGCTATACATCATCGCCCCAGCAGCTTCTCTGACCGCTGGATTTCTTATTGTGACAAGAAAAAAATCCCTTATAAAATAGTCAACGCATTTGATAACGATATCATCCAACAATTGCATGATTGTAATGTATTGATGTGGCACCACAACCATGCTATCAATAAAGATACTATGGTAGCTAAAAAAATTCTCTTTGCATTAGAACACGCAAGCATAAGAGTGTTTCCTGACTTCAAAACTGGATGGCATTTCGATGATAAAGTAGCACAAAAATATTTACTTGAGGCTATAGATGCCCCACTTGTCCCCAGCTATGTATTTTATGACAAGGAAAAGGCCACCAACTGGGCCAAAAAAACAAACTATCCTAAAGTTTTTAAACTGAGAGGTGGAGCTGGCGCATCAAATGTACGCTTGGTCAAATCTAAAGATGAAGCACTAAAATTAATCAACAAAGCTTTTGGCAAAGGTTTTTCTCAGTATGATCGTGTTGCAGCATTAAGTGAATGTTATAGAAAATTTAAAGAAAAAAAAGAATCCTTTATTTATGTACTAAAAGGATTAGTAAGATTTTTTATATCTACAGAGTTTTCAAGAAAAAAAGCGCCTGAAAGAGGCTATATATATTTCCAAGATTTTGTACCAAACAACAAATCTGACTTACGCATCATCATCATTGGAGATAAAGCCTTTGCTGTTAAACGATTAGTCAGAGAAAATGACTTTCGAGCATCAGGTAGCGGAGCAATAGAATTTGATCGACAGAGTATAGATGAACGTTGTGTCAGTTTAGCTTTTAATATCAATAAAAAAATAAATGCCCAATCAGTAGCTTATGACTTTATTCATGATAAAAATGGATTACCTTTAATTGTTGAAATTTCTTATGGATTTGCAGTTAAACCTTATGACAAATGCCCTGGCTATTGGGATAAACACTTAAACTGGCATGAGGAATCATTCACTCCGCAAGAATGGATGATTGAGCAATTAATAAATAACTTAAAGAAAAACTAAACTATTTATTTTTAAACTTTCCCTTAGAAACCATCATTATTTAAATAATAAAAAATTTTAAATAAATAAAAAATCATAATATTAAATCTAATTTAATATATTAACTCTTATTTATTTTTAATTTTTTGAATAACATATCATAAAATATGCTTAACACTCTTTTTTATTTGGGTGCAATCTTAATATTATTAATTCTCACACCATCTATAATCGGTGAATTCAGCCCCTCATTAAACTTAGTCTATACATGTATATATTTTACATTAGTAATTTTATTTTTTATTCGTCATAAAAAAATAACGAAAAACTGGATGCGATTTGATTTTATATTTCTAATTGGATTTACTATTGTTCACATACAAATTCCAGCATTAGCATCGCTTGGCATTGAACCAGAAAAACCAGAACTTATATGGATCAACAAAAACATAGTTAATTTTTCTACTTGGCTTAGCGTAATAAGCATTACAATATGGATGTGGGGCTACTCTTCCTATAAAACGGTAAATGATAAAACAACCCAAAAAATAAATTTTCAAAAAAAAACAAATCATTTAGTCCATGATTCTTTATTAACATTAACGTTTATATTTTTTATAATTACAGCAGGTCCTGTTTTATTTTCTGGTATATATGATGGTGGAGAGAGTTGGGGGGAAGGGGCGAAGTATATTTTTCTAATTCTTAATGCTTTATTATATTTAAGAATAATATATTTTTTTAAAGAAATTTCTCAATCCTCAAAAATCTATACTATTTTTAAAGATTTTTTATCAAATCGCATATTTTTTATTATTGTCTCATCTTTTATTTTAATTTTTTTATTAATTGGAGATAGAGGCCCTATCCTTAAAATTTTAATATTATTTTTTGGTTCTTATGCAATTTTTATCAAACCCATATCTTTAAAAAAAATAATATTTTTTATTCTTACCGGAGCTTTAATTTTTACAATTATAGGGATGGGGCGTGGAAAAGATAGCAGTACTTTTAATAATCAAAATATATTTGAAAGAGGATATTCTTCGTTGATTGATTCTGACAGTATCAACATTACTGGAGAACTTGCAGGCTCAAATCGAATTTTATATATGGCTCTTGATAGTGTCCCTGAAAAGCATCCATACTTATATGGCACAACATACCTCGTAAATATTGCTGGAGCATTTCCTTTTTTGGCTGGAATTGTTGTTAATACCTTTGACATACCACTCATGTACAGGGGAACTAGTAACTTCTTTACTATAATTAGCCTAGGAAATCATGCCACATGGGGTGTAGGCAGTGAAGTTATAGCAGATATTTATGTAAATTTTAGTATTTATGGTGTTTTTATTATAATGTTCTTATTTGGTAGATTTTCTGCAAAATCTTTCATCAAAGCAAATTCATTTAATATGATTTATGTACTAATTTATCTTTGTTTATTAATGGATGCTTTATCCATTAATAGAGGACAGTTATTATATCCATTACAGTCAATAATTTATCTTTTAATTCTGCACCATTGCTTCTTATTTATTAATAAATTTCTTCCAAAAAAATAAAAAATTATTTTAAAATGAAACACGTCTCAAAAAAAATATGTTTAATTACTCCATCACTACAAATGGGGGGAATGGAAAGAGTTTTAAGTCTTATTGCAAATCATGCTGATAACATAGGACTAAGAGTTACAATTATTTGTTTAATATCAAATGAAGTTGCATATCCTTTAAATAATAACATCAATATTATTTCACCTAAAAATCCCTATAAAGGTGGCATTTTAGAAAAAATAAGAATGATTAAATATTTAGTCAAAACTCTTCGCAAAGAATCTCCTCATACTGTTTTATCATTCAGTGAAGTCTTCAATCCTTTATCAATAATTGGATCAAAATTATCTAGTTGTAAAGTTTTTATTTCTGACAGGAGTAGCCCACAAAAAAAACTTCCCATACAAACAAGATTTTTTCAAAAAATCCTTTATCCTTTATCGAATGGACTTATTTCTCAAACCCAACAAGCCAAGGATATAGCAAAAAAAAAGAAATATAATTCTAATATTACAGTAATACCTAATCCATTACGTACAATTGATGATTCACTTGAGAAAAAATATAATAATGTAATAATATCAATGGGCCGATTAATTCCTAGTAAAAATTTCTCAGAATTAATTGATATTTTTTTACAAGCTGATAAAAATAGAGATTGGGAATTAATAATACTTGGTGAAGGTCCCGAAAGAGAAATTTTAGAAAAAAAAATTAAATTATTAGGAGAAGAAAAAAGAATTAGACTGATTGGAGCTGTAAAAAATATTGATTATTATTTTTCACTTGGAAGCATTTTTGCTTTTACTTCCATATCCGAAGGCTTTCCAAATGCATTAAGCGAAGCAGTTGCTTTTCCCTTAGCTAGTATTGCTTATGATTGTTCTGCAGGCCCTGCTGATATTATTCAAGATGGTGAAAATGGTTTTTTAATTCCTTTACAAGAAAAAGAAATATATGTAAAAAAACTATCTAAACTAATGCAATCTAAGGATTTAATAAATAAAATGAAAAAAGAATATTTAAATTTTAGAGAGAAATATTCAAAAGAAAAAATTTGCCATCAATATATTGAATTTATTATTGACACAAAAAAGTAATTTTATTGATAGCCAAATTTAAAATCAACAAATAATTAATTTAAATTGAATAACTTTCCAAATAATTTTAGAATTATTATATTTAGTAAATGAATAATTCATTTTTAAATTAAGTTAAAAAATCAGAAAAATATATAGACTTAGCAGGTGAAAAATTAATAATAAAATTATGGGAGACTCTAACTTAAAAAGGTATGGGTTCATTACTTTTTCTATGGCAAAAAATAGAGAAAGACGTGTATTAAATAAAGTTAGGAGAAATGAAATTCTTATGCTTGTACAAACCAATAAAAACACAGCAGATATCTTAAACGAAAAAAAACAACTTAGAATAGATGGTACTTTTTTAATAACAAATTCTGAAAAAACGAATATTCCTAAAGACATAGTACATATTGAACCTACAATAACCCTACATGATGTAATCGAATCTGGAAACCTAACCTCTACTTACATAGTTGCTCGAACCAAAATTAATATATCAAAAGCTATTTTATTTTCAGAAGAACAACTTTCCAATGATATCCAAGGTCTATCGCCACTAGATCCTGATAAAGACTCGCTGTTTATTTGGCAAGAATATGCTGAAAAAATATCTGTTGAAGATTTACAAAGATTATGAGGTAGTGTCTTAGTATGAGAAGTTAAATTACCCAACAAGTATTCTATTCGAAATTTAGAATTTCTTAAAACCCTTTCAAAGTCAGAAGCAAAAATAATTAATAGTTTAGCTAGCTATATGATTAATGAACGTATTATTGCTTGTAATCAGATAATATATCTTGACTCTAAGGGCTCTTATACCTCATGAGAAAGCATTAATCGTTGAGCACTATGATCCAATTAATCAATTAAATTTTGAAGCTTATTTACCAACAGCTCTAGAGATGGAAATTCTTAGATTAAGCTCATTTAAACCCGATATAAACCATATGAAATTTGTTGGGAGTGAATTTATTAAAAAAGGTTCACAATGTATCTTGCTGATTGGAATCAAGCTTCGGAAATAGAGTGGAGATATTTTAACACTCAAAAAATATTATTGATATCTCAACTAATTAAAGAAATACTAATTTTTTTTATTTTCAAAAAAACACTAAACCCATTAATTTATTCTTTTAAATTATCGAACCAATTTTTAATATTTCAACTATGAATAACAATCCAATATACTTAACAATAGGGATGCCGATTTATAACGCTGAAAAATATTTAGCAAATGCAATTAAATCAGTATTAGCACAAACATATACATATTGGGAGCTTATTCTAATAGATGATGGATCAACTGATAGCTCTTTAAAAATCGCACAATCATTTAAAGATGATAGAATTCGTATTATCGCTGATGGAAAAAATAAAAAATTACCTATCCGATTAAATCAAATAATACGTGAAGCCAAATATGATTACATCGCTCGCATGGATGCAGACGATTTAATACCAAATAATAGAATAGAAAAACAAATTGAGTTTCTAATAAAAAATCCTCATTATGATTTAGTTGCAACATCAATACTTTCTATTAAAAACAATGATTCATTAAATGGTTTAAGAACAGTTCATCAAAAAAAACCCTCAAAAGCCGATGCTTTAGTTGGAAAGGCTGGCATAGCCCATGCTACAATTATTGCAAAAAAAAACTGGTACAATAGAAATCTATACAATGAAACAACTTTCACAGGCCAGGATTATGAGTTATGGATTAAAGCTGCTATTAATAATGACTTAAAAGTAGGTTTTTTATCGGATTATTTATATTATTATCGTGAAGAAAATAATGTTACTAAACAAAAAATGCTTCGTGCTTATAATGTACAAATTGATATTATTAATAAATATCATCATGGGATTTTGACTGATTTAGAATATAAAAAAATAATCAGAGCTTTAAAATTAAAAAAAACCATAATTAAAATTGCCTCCACTTTAAATTTAATGTCAATTATTTATAAAAGAAGAAATTCCACCCTTATTACTCCTGAAATAAAACAAGAATATCATAGGCAGCTAAGTATAATTAAATCATGAAAAAAAAATTATTTTTAATAACCACAATACCAAATTCTTTATTTTTTTTTAAAAATCAAATAAAAAAACTAAATCAGGACTTTGATGTAACTTTAATTAGTTCACCCGGAGAAAAACTTGAGTCAATAGCACACAATGAAAATGTAAAATATAAATCTATTTCTATGAAACGTAATATTTCTATAAACAACGATATTATTAGTTTTATTAAATTTTTTTGGTTATTTTTGATCCAACGTCCCGCTGTTATACATTGCAATACACCTAAAGCAGCATTGCTAGGATTATTTTCAGGATTTATCACCAGAGTACCAACTCGTATATATTACATTCATGGTCTACGCTATGAAGGTGAGATAGAAAAAAAACAAAAAATTTTAATAGCTATTGAAAAACTATGCTGTTTTTGTGCAACAGATATTATTGCAGTCAGCAATGGAGTTAAACAAAAAGCTAAAGAAAATTTAACAAATAAAAAAATATCTATTATTCATAATGGAAGCCCTAATGGCCTTCCTGTTCAGGATTTTTTAGTAGCAAACTATAATAAAAAAAAAATTTATCAAGAACTTGCCATCTCTGAAGAAGACTTTGTTTTTGGCTTTGTCGGTCGTTTAGTTGGTGACAAAGGCATAAATGAACTAGTTTATGCTTTCAATCAACTTGAACAAAAAATATTAAACTAATTTTAATTGGACGATATGAAATAGAATTAGATCCTCTCAAAGAGGAAACCATGAAAATCATAAAAAACAATAAAAATATTATTGAATTAGGTTTTCAAATTGATGTTAAAAAATATTTAAGCATTATGGATCTTTTTGTATCTCCTTCTTATCGAGAAGGGTTTGGTCTATCAGTTTTAGAAGCAAATTTAATGGGAGTTCCAGTTTTAGTTTCAAAAATTACGGGACATTCTGAGATTGTAATAGAAGGGAGAAATGGATTTTTTGTTACAAAAAAAGATGCAATAGATTTAAAAAATAAAATGCAGACTTTACTTAAATCTAAAGAATATTTAATTTCGATGAAAAACAATTGCCGAACTGAAGTAATAAAAAATTATAATCATAACGATGTATTAAAACAAGCGTTATCATATTACTCTCAATTCAAATAAGCAACTGAAGAATTTAAATTATAATGCAATACATTTTATTGAAAATAACGTCCATCAAAAAAAATGGCCGTACCAGTAGGTATTAAATATGAGTCATTTTCCAGCTGACTTAAATGTAAGAGATATTGCTAATATGGGCATCCGGAATAAAAATGGGAATAATCGGTTGGTTAAACCGGAACAAATGATGCTCGATTTTCTTAATTTGAACAAACATCAGTAATACTCAGCTACCACATCAAGCGGAGCAATTTAATGTTCGGTTGATTTTTGAATTATATGCAAGCTACATAGATCTGTATATTCGTAAAAATATGTAGAACTGCTTATATGAATAAATTCTTAGCTGACACTGATCATTTAATTTAAACTAAATAAGTTTATCTCCATTAATAAAAATTTCTTTTTATTCATTTCATGCATAAACGACTTATCGATATCATAGCCTCAGCCATCGCCCTCATTTTACTTTCGCCAGTCATCACAATTGTGGCATGGCAAATCTCAAAAAAACTGGGCTCCCCCGTTCTCTTCCGCCAGGTACGCCCTGGCCTGAACGGTAAGCCCTTTACCATGGTCAAGTTCCGTACCATGCTCGATGCATTTGACAAAAACGGTGACCCACTTCCCAACTCAGAACGCATGACGCCATTTGGTAATTTTCTTCGTTCAACAAGTCTTGATGAACTTCCCGAACTGTGGAATGTATTGAAAGGCGATATGAGCCTGGTGGGGCCGCGCCCCCTTCTGATGGAATATTTACCGCTATACAACAAAGAACAATCCAGACGTCATGAAGTACGCCCTGGTGTAACAGGGTGGGCACAAGTAAACGGCCGTAACGCCATTAGTTGGGAAGAAAAATTCAAGCTGGATGTCTGGTATGTAGAGAATCAATCTTTTTGGTTAGATATCAAAATTTTGTTCATGACCATAAAAAAAGTGTTTGTGCGTGATGGAATTAATCAATCAAAAGAAGTCACCATGTCAAAATTTTCTGGTTCAGAAACTGAAAAATCTGAATAGTTCAACGAATAATATTAGGAGAAAATATGCAAAATCCATTTTATGCTGTTTATGGTTCAAGTGGCTATGGTCGTCAAGTTATGCCATTAGCACGAGAACAATTAAAAAAACAGAATATTGATAGCAGTCGTTTAGTATTCATTGACGACAAACCAGAGGCATCCATTATAAATGGTCATAAGGTTTTATCTTATGAGGAGTTTTTAAGCACAGACGCTAGCTCACGTTATATAACCATCGCAATTGCAAACAGCAAAACACGTCAGAATTTAGCAGAAAAAATTTACCGGGACAATATAAATCCTTGGTCGGTATTCGCATCAAACGTTGTTATTTTGGATAATGCTGAAATTGGTGAAGGGACTATCCTTAGCCCTTTCGTTACCATGAACTCCAACATAAAAGTAGGGAAACATTTCCACGCTAATCTTTATAGTTTTGTTGGGCATGATAGTGTCATTGGTGACTACGTCACATTTGCCCCAGGTGTTAAATGTAATGGCAATATAGTTATTGAAGATTACGCATATATCGGTACTGGAGTAGTTTTTAAACAAGGCAAACCCGGCGAACCGCTGGTTATTGGTCGCGGTGCCGTGGTTGGCATGGGTGCCGTGGTAACAAAAAATGTTCCTGCTGGAGCCACGGTTGTGGGCAATCCGGCCAAACCCTTGGTTAAAAATTAGTTAAAAGTCAAATCATCATGCTGAATACCCCCTTCTCTCCCTGGCCCTCTTTCACTGTTGAAGAGGCCGATGCCGTTCGTGATGTTATTTTATCCAATAAGGTTAATTACTGGACAGGCACACAATGCCGGGATTTTGAAAAAGCCTTTGCTACCTGGACACATACTGCCCATGCGGTGGCCGTGGCAAACGGTACGCTGGCGCTGGACCTTGCTTTCAAGGCGCTGGATATTGGTCAGGGTGATGAGGTTATCGTGACTTCTCGCACCTTCCTGGCTTCGGTGTCCAGCATTATTAATACCGGTGCCAAACCGGTGTTTGCCGATGTTTGCCGTGATTCACAAAACATTACGGCAGAAACCATCAAAGCCGTATTAACGCCCAATACCAAGGCCATTGTATGCGTACACCTGGCGGGCTGGCCCTGCGATATGGACCCTATTATGGCCTTGGCCCGGGAACATGACCTGTATGTGGTGGAAGATTGCGCCCAGGCGCATGGGGCCATTTACAAAGGCAAGCCGGTGGGCAGCATTGGGCATATTGGTGCCTGGTCTTTCTGCCAAGACAAAATCATGACCACCGGGGGTGAAGGCGGCATGGTTACCACCAATAACCGGGATTACTGGTTAAAAATGTGGGCCTATAAGGACCATGGCAAAAGCTGGGAAGCCGTGTACGAACGTGAACATGCACCCGGTTTTCGTTGGTTGCATGAGAGCTTTGGTACCAACTGGCGCATGACCGAAGTACAGGCCGTACTTGGCCTGATCCAGCTGGAACGCATGCAGGAATGGACGAGACTTCGCCAGCAAAACGCCAAGCAAATATGGGAAACCGCCAAACAGCTGCCTGCCCTGCGGGTGCCGGAAGTGCCCGAAGGCAGCGAACATGCCGCCTACAAATGCTATGTGTTCGTGCAGCCTGAGCAGTTAAAACCCGACTGGAACCGCGACCGTATTATTAATGAAATGGTGGCAGCAGGTGTGCCGGCCTTTTCCGGCTCCTGCTCTGAAGTGTATCTGGAAAAGGCGTTCGACAATACCAACCTGCGCCCGGCCCAGCGCCTGCCGGTAGCCATGGAACTGGGTGAAACGTCCTTGATGTTCCTGGTGCACCCCACCCTGACCCCGGCAGAAATAGATAAAACCTGCCAGGTTTTAAGCAATGTCATGGAACAGGCCAGTAGGAGTTAGGCAATGACGGTTTCCAAAAAGGATTCCAACCTGGAACAAAAGCTGCGGAATCGTTTACTGCAGCTGGACCGCAGCAACAAACGCCTGTTGCAGGTGGTGGCTGATGTGGCCATTATCTGGCTGTCTTTGTGGCTGGCCTTTTACCTGCGGTTGGACACCGCCGATTTTATCCAGCCATTTGGCGGCCATGCCTGGCTGTTTATTATGGCACCGCTGGTGAGCCTGCCTATTTTTGCGGTTAAAGGATTTTACCGGGCCGTGATGCGTTACCTGGGTTCCCAGGCCAGCACCACCATTTTTGAGGGGGTAACCATTGCCACGATTTTACTGGGTATTGTTATTTATATCGGGCCCACTAGCCCGGTCGTACCGCGTGGCGTGATTTTTATTTACTGGCTGCTTATGCTGCTGATGACAGGTGGCCTGCGGCTGTTAATGCGCCATTATTTCAGCAAGGACTCATCGGGTTTGTCAGTATTTATTCCTTTTTACAATGGCAAACCCAAAAACAGCAGCGACAAGCGTACGAAAGTGCTTATTTATGGGGCTGGCCGCTCTGGCAACCAGTTGCTCAATGGCATTAACATGGAAAGCAACATGAAAGTGGTGGGGTTCATAGACGATAACCCCGCCCTGATCGGCCGTGTGATTGCAGGGGTAACGGTTTTTGACCCCCAACAATTGGGCGAGGTGATTGTCAACACCGAAACCGAAAAGGTGTTGCTGGCCATTCCTTCTGCCACCCGTGCGCGTCGCCTTGAAATTATTAATGCCCTGGCTCCTTACAAGGTACTGGTTCGCACCGTACCTGGCATGATGGATCTGGTCAGCGGTAAAATTAAAGTGCAAGACCTGCGTGAAGTGGATATTGCCGACCTGCTGGGACGAGACCCCGTCGCCCCCAATATGGCGCTGTTTGAGCAATGTGTAAAAAATCAGGTGGTCATGGTAACCGGTGCCGGTGGCTCGATTGGCTCGGAACTGTGCCGCCAGATTGTCCACCTGCAACCTAAAGTACTTATTTTATTTGAACATTCTGAATTCGCCCTTTACGATATTCACCGTGAAATAAGTATTTACGTGCGCAACAAGCAACTGGATTTAAAAGTGGTGCCCATACTGGGTTCCATTCGCAACCAAAGCCGCCTGTTTGACGCCATGAGCGGCTGGAAGGTAGATACGGTTTACCACGCCGCCGCTTACAAGCATGTGCCTATGGTGGAACACAATATAGCCGAAGGCGTACGGAACAATATTTTTGGCACCCTGTATACCGCACAGTCAGCCATTCGGGCCCATGTAAAGAATTTTGTGCTGATTTCCACCGACAAGGCCGTACGCCCCACCAATATCATGGGCAGTACCAAGCGCATGGCCGAACTGGTGCTGCAGGCCCTAGCGCGGGAATCTACCCCAGTGCTGTTTGGGGCAGAGGAATACGGGCACTTTTCCAACCAGACCCGTTTTACCATGGTGCGTTTTGGCAATGTACTGGGTTCTTCCGGTTCGGTTATTCCCCTGTTCCGCAAACAAATCGCCAACGGTGGCCCCCTTACCGTCACGCATCCGGAAATTACCCGCTACTTCATGACCATCCCCGAAGCCGCCCAGCTGGTGATCCAGGCCGGTTCCATGGGACGTGGTGGAGACGTGTTCGTGCTGGACATGGGTGAACCGGTAAAGATTGTGGATTTAGCCAAGAAAATGATCCAGCTTTCAGGCTTAACCTTGAAGTCTAAAGAAAACCCCGAGGGTGAGATGGAAATAAAATTCACCGGCCTGCGCCCCGGCGAAAAACTGTACGAGGAATTGTTAATTGGCAGTAACGTCAGTAAAACCGAACACCCCATGATTCAACGGGCTAACGAACTGCATACCAAATGGGAAGAACTCAAGTTTCATTTGGCTACTTTGGATGATTCAATTCGTGCGTATGACTACCAGAAAGTACGTGATGTGTTTCATTTACTGGTGGAAGGGTTCAAACCAGATGAGCATATTGTGGACTGGGTGCATAAGCAGCAGGAAGCGCTTAGGGAAAATGTGCAGTTGCCTGAATATGTGGGTGGAGTGGGTTTGCAGGGTGTGAAAAAACAAGAAAAAGATAAGCTTTCTGCTTGAGGGGAGATTGAGGCAGGACGGGTTCACATGCTGGAGCATGGGAGCTAGGAAACCCTCCCTACCCGTCTACTCCTACTCGTTCGTTTACTCGTTCTCTCGCTCTGCTGAACTCCCGAGTTCGACAGTTAGAAATGTAAGTGATTGATTTGTAATGAATCGTTTTAAAAACGCTCCATTACAAGTTCACATAAGCAAGATCCGTCAGTGGCTTTTTAACCTTCAGGCTGGCCAATATCGCGGCTTGTTCCGCATCAATGGCAGAGATCCCTGTAATGGGTGCCTGGCCCTCAAACGTAACTTGATGGGTCTGAATCCGGCGCAATATTGACAAGGCCCGTTCCGGTGAGCAGATGTCGGGCACCGGATTTTGATACAGTCGTTCACGCATGACACGCGCAAGCACCAACGCGATAAAACAGATATACGCATGCGCCCGGATGCGATCGGGCAAGCGATGATAGACCGGTCCGATTTCGATATCTGATTTGAGCATCTTGAATCCGCGTTCGATATCGGCCAGGGATTTATAACGGGCGATGACTTCGCTCGCCTTCAGATCCTCCGTATTGGTGACTAGTAGCAGTTTGCCATCCAGGGCGATGCTGGCATCCCGTTGCGCGGTTTGCTCAGCAGCTCGGTACCGATTATGCGCGACGACCAACCGCAGGTTGTTCCATTGTTCCTCACCCACGATGTCGGGTTCCTCAGCATGCTGCACACGCTGATTAAACGGTGCCAGCAGATCGGCAAATTCGTTGTACCGGCGGCCCGGTACCGCCAGAATGAATTCCAGCGGTGCGCCGGATGGCAGCACGATTTTTTGCAAGGTCTCCAGGTTATCGAGCGACAGCAAGCCCCGATCGGCAACGGCAATGACCCGCTTGATCGGAAAGCGTTCCAGTACTTTAAGTAACGATGACTTCAAGGTGCCGACCTCGGCCGTGTTGCCCGGGAAGACCTCGTGATACAGGGGAATCCCTTCGGCGGTTTGCACCAGACCCAGCATGAATTGACGGGCAAGACCTCCTTCCTTGGATTTGCCAAACTGGCGGATCTCTTCGTCGGTCTCCGACAGGCCTTCAGCCCGGATGGTGGTCATATCGTAGAAAACAACGGAAAGATCTTCACTGACGAGTGGCCGTACAGCATCGGCCAGAACCTGATCAATCACTTCCTGATGTTCCAACAGGGCATCCATGGTACGCAGCAGTTGCTGGTGATTAATGGCATCCAGATCCGTTTCAGGCAGGCTGACGGTCTTGATCCACCGTAAGGTGCCCAGCTTGGAGTCAGCATCACACAGGCGGTTGATGACCATGACGCGTAACAACGCTTCCAGATCAATACGATGACGCGTTCGTTGTTTCAATACCCGGCGCAAACGGTCCAGCCCCAGTTGCTTCCAGATTTGGGTAAGCACCCAGACATCGCCCAACGCACGAGATGATTCAAACTGCGGGGCGCCACTACCCGCAGCAGGCGCGCCGTCCACACCCAGAAGGCGAGACAATCCCTCATGCATGGATTTGATGGAGTCACCCAGTTGATCCAACCGCCCAAACGTGGCCACCGTGCGCTGCTTGGGGCGCCCGGTATCGTCGCGGTAGGCCTCGACCAGTTGTACGTAGCGCCTGGGGCCTGATTTAGTGACTTCGTAAACTTACCCTAAAAAAGCACAAGCCAAAACCAGAGATTTCTGCCATTATCATCTTTGTTGGAGGAAATCATGAAACGACCCAAAGTTACAGAAACTCAGATTGTGGCTATTTTGAAGTTCGATGTTTGTCACACTGGTTGTCATATACTTCATGTGTGTCAGCTATCCTGCCCGAGGGGAGGCTCCCACGCAGGAGCATGGGAGCCAGGACAGACTCTTCTTTTTTGCCCGTTATTTTGACTACCGTCATATTCAAAGAAGTACCGTACTATTCAATCTGGCAAAGCTTAATCAGGATTTCAATTACTGTTGCAGGATTGCCTCTCTCAACAACAGTTAAACGCCAAATATCAAGGTCTTGAGGTATCATTTAGCGCTACAAATTTGCAATTTATACTTTCTTGCCAATACCTGAACGTTGCTGTTCACGGTAAGCTGGACGGTGTGAAACAGGTGCTGAAATGAGTTCAAAAAAACAATGCAACCGACGAAAGACACTATCTGTGATGTGGCGAGTGTTTCCCGTTTTTATGCTCACAACCAGCATTGCTGCCGCGCAGAGCGAATACGAAACGCAAGAATATTTCGCGCAGCGCGGCCTCTCACTCATTAATACGATTGATGCGTATAACCAAGGCTATACCGGTCAAGGCGTGACGGTGGGCGTTGTGGACTCTGGCATTGTGGTAAACCATCCGGAATTTGCAGGAAAAATTGCAGGTGGATACGACTTCAATTTAGTACAGGCAATTACACAAGAAAGTGGTACGGATGATATTCCGATGGGCCATGGCTCGCATGTAAGTGGCATTATCGCGGCTAATCGCGATGGTGAGGGTATGCATGGTGTCGCCTTTAATTCGAAGTTATTCGTTGCTCGTTACGGACTAGGTGCTCTTGATGACGATGACGATGACGATGACGATGACGATGATGATGACGATGATGACGATGACGATGAAAATTATCAGCAGTTTGCTGCAATAACTGATCGCATATTCTCAAACGCGTGGAACTACATGGCAGAGCAGCGCCTTGCAGTGATCAATAATAGCGTTGGTGTGAACAGTTGTAGTGACGGGGCTGCCAGTGATGGTTCACAGCCCTGTAATGTGGCTGATTTCTTGCCAGAGGCCACACATTACTTTGATGCAAAAACGTTGTTTCCCAATATTATTGACTCCTTTCACAACCTACAAAAAGCCGGCACCTTGATGGTGTTTGCAACGGGCAACGAAGTACAGCCTAATCCCGATTTTTTTGCCGGGATGCCTTTGTTAGATCCCGAGCTGCAGCCTAATTGGCTCGCCGTCACGGCGGTTAATGCGGATCTGGAGAGTAGCACGCCTAATCTAGCTTGGTATTCCAATGCCTGCGGCCTGGCCAAAGCCTGGTGTTTAGCTGCACCGGGAAGTAATGCCGATGATTATGTCGGCATCAATTCGGTGCATAGTGCCGGGGGCTATGTCATGATGGAAGGCACCTCGATGGCAGCCCCCCATGCGACAGGTGTGGCAGCTTTAGTTAAAGAAGCTTTTCCTTTCTTTACCGCCTATCATCTGCAGCAGTCATTGTTGACCACGGCGACAGACTTAACCCCCCATGATGGCTATCGTTTAGATGATCGATTTGGGTGGGGGCTATTAAACGCCGGTAAAGCGGTACGTGGTCCCGCGGTATTTGTATCGATGTTTGATGTCGACACCCAAGGGTATAACGCGACGTTTTCAAATGATATTAGTGACCTGTCCACAGACCCCGACTTTCTTAACCAAAAGGGCTCGTTACGTAAGACGGGGGCAGGATCATTGACCTTAAGCGGTCGCAATACGTACCAAGGCACGACCAGCGTAGACGGTGGCACATTGCGCATTACGGGTATGCAGAATACGGGTGATCATATCGTTAACGCAGGGGTGTTGCGCGTTGATGGCACGATTGCCCCAGGCGTAATGACGACGGTCAATACGCAAGGTGTGTTAGAGGGAACGGGTACAACAGGCTCGGTGCTCAATAAGGGAACAGTTGCACCAGGCAACTCTATTGGTACCTTGACGGTGAATGGTCACTACACGGCGGCCCCGGGTTCGACCTTGGCGATCGAGGTAGATAACAACAATCGTGTGGATGTTTTGCACGTCACGGGTAATACAACCTTCCAATCCGGTGCAGTGGTGGCCTTGCAAGGTGAGGTGTTTCGTCAAGGCATCGCTTATGACTTCCTTGAAGCGGGCGGAACAGTCGCCAATCAAGGACTTGTGTTTGACTCGTCACTATTGTTTTTAACGCCTCGGGCGACCGCATCGGCATCGGGCTTATCGTTTAATGTACATCGCAATAGTGTAGCGTTCTCGGACTTCACCTCAGGGCATAATCAGACGGCAGTTGCCAATGCCTTGGATCGCTTCTCCAATCAGCCTGCGACAGGATTGTCGAGCATTTATGACGAGTTGTTAAATGGCCAGGGCACTGAGTTTGGCGCAAAAATGGATCAGCTAAGTGGTGAGGCCTATGCCAGCGTAGAGTCAGCACTGTTGACGCAAAGCAAGCTCTGGACAAATGCGGCAAGTCGTCGCATGGACACCTTATTTACAAGATTTTCTGAATCGCAATCTCCGTTATGGCTCAGCGTACAACGTCAGTGGACAGACCTAAACGGTCGTAGTGGCACGACCGATGTACGCAACACCACCAATGGGCTGTTTATTGGCGGTGATGCGCGCATTGGCAACGGTGGGCATATTGGGGCAGCGTTTGGTTATCACGATGGCAACGTACGGGTGCATGATCGTCAAAGCCATGCCAAGACCGAGAGTTATACCCTGGCCATTTACGGGGGCACACAGTGGGCGTTATCAAATGGTCATGTGCTGAACTGGCGTTCTTCTGCTGCCTGGACACATCACGATGTAGATATGAAACGCAATGGTATTACTGTGGGTAAGCCACAATCGTTAAGTGCCTCCTACCACGGCCAACAAGTACAGGCATATACCGAATTAGGTTATGCCATGCCGGTGAGCACAAGTACGGCGCTCCAGCCCTTTGCCCGGCTGGATTGGACACAACAGCGCAGTGGCAGTTTTACCGAGTCTGGTGGCGAAGCGGCTTTGCATGGCAAACGCAAAACGAATGATGTAACCAGCTTTAACCTGGGCCTGCGTAGCTACTCGGAGTTTGCGCTAAGCCATGAAAGCGCTGCACGTGTCTCAGCGTCGATAGGATGGCGTCATGCGCAAGGGGATGTAACCCCTAAGCGCACCCTGCAGTTTGATCAGCTGCGTGAGGCACGCTTTACCGTTAATGGTGCCCCAATCAGCCGCAACAGTCTGCAGTTAGGGCTGAATGGCGAGGTCGATGTGCATAAAAACGCGAGCATTGGCTTGAACTACAGTGGTGAGTTCGGCGGTGGTAACACCAGCAACGCCGGATCGTTGTATCTGAAGGTGAGGTTCTAACCAGACAACCACAACGCGTGGTTCACAACCCCCTTCGGTCAGACTAGTTGTCCCATACTTCATGTATGTCAGCGATTCTGTCAAAGGAGGCTCCCACGCTGGAGCATGGGAGCGAGTAAAATGCATATATCCGCTATGGCAAGATCACTCATTATTAATCCTGGAATCACTTGAATGTCACTCACCACCACCAAAACCGGGCAACAGCTTAACAAAACCACACATTCTCCCAAGGAACAGCGTTTTAATAGGGCTTGGCAACAGGTTATCAACCAGCAGAAAGAAAATGATGAGTTCCGGGAAAATGTCCAGATTTTTATCCGTGAAACACTTGATCAAATCCGGGACACAGAAAAAGCGTGCATGGAAGCCATGTACGATACATGCCTTCACCTGCTTGGGTTTTTCAGCAGAAAATCCATGCCGCAGTGGCAGCGTGAAACATTAATGTCCTGGCTAACGCAATATCTGCGCGCCATGCAGGATAATCCGTTCAGCGTTCACCTTGACCTGGCCCCCATCACGCAGGGGTTGAATGACGCGTTAGATGCCATGTATCCGCACTTGTCGATTCAGTGCGAATCTCAGCCATACGAGCCCGAGTTTCATGACGGCAGCATGCCAGAATCAACGCACGAAGATTACTTTTCTGAAAATGACCCGCACGATTTTTTTAACGAATTTGAACAAACCGGTGCGGCAAGTCATCCCGGCCAGGAACAGGATGACGCTGATGAGAGCGAATCATTTTTTCACCACTTTTTCAAACAACAACAGGCTTTTGAGCAAGAGCGCCTGGAACAAAGCCAGGCCTTGAAACGACTGATGAAGTCCTCATCGGTGAATAAGCTGTTTCGCAAAGTCGCCGGTATTTTACACCCGGATAAAGAAAAAAACGAAGCGGCACGCCAGGAAAAAAACCGTTTGATGAGCGAGCTGATTGAGGCCCGGAACACCAATGACATCCCACGCATCTTTGCTTTTTACGCCGAATATGTTGGCCAGTCTCCCTTGCAAGAGCTGGGTGAAGACCTGGATAGTGCAACCGATTTGCTTGAACGGCAGTACCTGGACTTGCTCATTACCAAAGAAGATATTCTGCATGAAGAACCACTTACTGCAGATTTGTATCGCCAGTTTCAGCGGAAATCGCCAGCAGCCACCCAACGCGCCATCAAGAAACACCTGAAAGAGACCAAGGCACATGCCCAAACCCTGCAATCACTACGTCGGGATATCACCAGTTTGAACAAACTCAAACCCTACCTTGAGTTTCGATATGAAACACTCATGCAGAGCGAAGTACTGGATTTTATTTAAGGGTTTGAGGCTGAGAGCGGTGATTATGCCAAGGGCTCCAGCAGGGCCGGGCATCAGCGAGAGGGAGGGAAGGATATCAACTTCATGTATAATAAACTGCAGTCATTCGTGCAAAACTTGTGCAAACCGTAAAGCCCCCTGGCACAAGCATCAATAACAAATCCGACAATCCAGACAGATATCAATAATGAAGCTACTCATTGAAAACATAGGCATGATCCGTCAAGCAGAAATTGACCTGCACTCTTTGTGTGTTATTGCCGGAGAAAATGACAACGGTAAAAGCACTATTGGTAAAATCGTTTTCTGTATTCTTAAAGCAGTCAACCGGTATAAAGAAGATTTGCGAGAATCCAAAGATTACTGGATCAATGAAAAACTCAATGAGATTTATTTTTTTCTGCGTGCAAACCTGAAAACAAAGAATGACTCACTAACAGAACGCATGATGTTTTTGCGCTCTCACTCGCTTAACGAACAAATCTCAAGCGAACAATGGCCTGTCTTTGATAGTCTCCTTAATGAACTGATACACACGGCAGAATTAAACATCGAACAAAAAGAACATGTTGTTCAATTGCATAACGAAATAAAAGAACTGGTTGCCCAACCTGAAAACCAGCGCAAAGCAATTGAAAATGCCTTTAACAAAATTTTTGCCTCAGAATTTGACTCATCCCTTCTTCTGCAAGGAGCAAGCAAAGGCTATATTCAACTGCTGGATAACAATATCACCCTGATTCACCTGGAAGTAGATCAGCATAATGGTGTAACCTTGCTTAGTGAAATTGAGCCTATCGAATTAAAAGATGCCACTTTCATTGATTCTGCACTTGTCCTGAACTACCATGACGTGCTTATCCGCAGCCAAACCCTGCTGGATATAGACAAAAGAAGACTGGGCAATTTAGGGATGGCCTATACCACGCTGCATACCAAAGATTTATTTGATAAATTACGTAACCCTGTACTACCCAACAGCCTGTTTGATATTGATAAGACTGAATTGTTAAACGAACTGCACAATATCGTTAATGGTGAAATTGCCTATGATAAAAATGCACGTGACTTTGTCTTCAGACGAAATCAAGAAGATATTTCCATAAAAAATACCGCCAGCGGTATTAAGGTTTTTGGCTTGCTGCAAATACTGATTGCCAATGACTTTATCAGTAAAAACAGCATGCTGGTTTTTGATGAACCAGAAAACCACCTGCACCCAAAATGGCAACTGAAGCTGGCGGAATTTCTGGTAAGACTGGCCAGAAATGGGATTTATATCCTTCTTTCTTCCCATAGTCCATATATTATAGAAGCCCTGAAACGATACGGTGACCAGGCAGGTCTGGCAAAAAAATCCCGTTTTTTTCTGGCAGAAAACCGCTGCATAAAAAATGAAGACAGGCTGGGGGAAATTTTTCAGGTATTGGCCGAACCTTTTGAAGTATTCCGCAAAATGGATGCCGAGGTGTTGCGCGGTGAGTAAATTCAAGCTCAAAGATTTTCTGGAAAAAGAGCTTGGTGCATATAAATCAAGTTTCAAACAAACCAGTTACGATGACGCACATCAACAATATCTGTGCCAGGATGAAAACAGGCCCAATGTATATAATTTTGATGAATATATCAAAGCCAATTACAACAAAAGCAGGCTACCCGCCTCACCAGATGCCATCCATATCGACAATAAAAGACTTTACTGCGTTGAATTTAAAAATCAACGTAGTAGTCAAATTGATAATCATGAGATTCAAAGAAAATTTACAAATGGCACTGAAATTCTTCAGGAAATGCTGAAAAACTTCACGCCCCGTGATTGCCAATATCACTTTTACGTTGTTTTTAAAACCGGCAATAAACCCCGTTATTTTGACTACCGTCACATTCAAAGAAGTGCCATACTGTTTAATCTGGAAAAACTCAATCAGGATTTCAATTACTTTTATGACCGGATTCTGACAGAAAGCATTGATTTTTTTGTAGACGAATTTCAAGATTTAAGATGCGACGGCAGTAAGTATTGACTTGTTTCTACAGAGGTATCTTACTTACTCGCTCCCATGCTCCGGGTCATAGTCATCAACCGCTTATGTGATGAAGACCCCAAGCTGTGTCCTCTGCGATGGATCAAGGCAGTCAGCCTGCCTGAAACAGATCTGGACGCCCCCTCTGTCAAACTGTTTTTCCGATACTTCATGTATGTCAGCGATTCTGCCAAAGGAGGCTCCCACGCAAGAGCATGGGAGCCAGGAACATCCTGCCCGAGGGGGAGGCTCCCACGCGGGAGCCAATACACTCCCCTTCAAGCAACCTCAGCGAGTAGCTGGTTTTATCTCGTAGCCAACTTCCTCACTCGTCTGTTCCACCTCATACAATGCTTCTTCATTTTCCGGCGTGATGCCATGACGTTTTTGCCAGCCCGCAAACCAGGCTACAAAAAACGGCAGTACGAAAGCGGTAGTAACGACGGCTGCGGCAATTTGTGCTGTTGCGGCATCTTGAACAGCCAGATAAGTGGGATCCAAAGAGGCAACAATAGCAGGCGTTGCAATGGCATTACCCGCAACACTTGCCTCGGAAGCGGCAGAAACCATGTTTCTGGTGGGTTTGGGATGACGACGAACCACATGCCAGATATACAGGGAAATAATCGCGGCACCACCCGAAATAACGGCTGTTGCAATGCCCAATAACACCCCAATTGCACCTTGGCCCAGCAATACCTCCAGATTAATACCGGCGCCAATGGCAAAAGCGGCAAAAGGAATAATCAGTTTTTCACCGGGAGCCAAAAAATTACGGGCAATCGTACTGCTGTTTCCAAGAATGAAACCAAAGATCATGGGGAAAACAGCGGCAAAAAGAGCCATCAGGGGGAAAGCGGCAAGACCGGCAACGCCCAATGCAACCAGAGTAAGGAAAGGACCATCATTGATCGACAGAATGGAAATGGCCCCCTTATCTGTCTTGTTGCCAAACTGGCTGGTCAGGGCGACATACAGTGAACCGTTTGAGTTGGACATCCCGGCAATAATGGCCAGTGGAAGCAATCCAAACAGCACGCCATCCGGCGCAAAAAAAGCAACACTAAGCCCGAAAATAACGGCTATGCCGAATTTTGCCACCAGTAAAACGATTCCCTTTTCCACCGAGGGCAGTGCCGAACGAAAACTGATTTGGGAACCTACAGACAGAAAGAAAAGCCCGATTAAAACAGCCAGTCCATTCTTGAACAGCGCGGTTGTAAAGCTGCCAATATTCAATACTTCAGGTGCGAAAGTATTAAATATGACACCAAGGAACAAAGGCACAATCATCAATGCACCAGGTATTTTTAAAAGCTTAAGCAGAACCTTATCAAAACTTGTGTAATTTTCCATTTTGTCTATCCTTTTGTGTTTATTTTAAAAATTGATATATCTCATGAACATTCTTGGTAATTTTTTAACCTTGATCGCCACCACCGGAGGGAAGCACTGTGCCTGTAATGTATGACGCCTCATCGGAAGCCATGAACAGCAAGGGTGCGACCATCTCATCAATGGTTCCGTAACGGCCAAAATAGGTACTGTCTTTTGTTTGTTCTATGATTTCCTGGTACCAAATCTGATCCTGTTCAGCAAGATCTGATGGGTTGCCCAAGGGGTTTCTGGGGATGCGACGTGCAGGCGCCTCTGTACCGCCAACAGCAACAGCCACCACACGAACACCTTTAGGGGCAGCTTCCATGGCAAGCGATGCAGTTAACGCATTCACGCCACCTTTGGCCGCCGCATAAGGAACACGATAGATACTTCTGGTAGCGATAGAGGAAACGTTCACAATAACCCCACGTTTTTTTTCCACCATGTAGGGTAGTACCGCACGGCAGCACCATAACGTTGGAAATAAAGACCGGTTCACTTCATCCACAATGTGCGCCGGCTCATATTTTTCGAAGGGTCTTGTCCAGATTGTTCCGCCAACGTTATTGAAAAGAACATCGATTTGGCCGTAATGCTCAATCGCATGAGCCGCCATCTTTTCTGCCCCTTCGTAAGTCTCCAGATCAGCCTCAACCCAGGAAACTTTTGCATTGCTGTCGTTATTCTTGATTTTTTCAGCCACGTCTTTCACAAGGGGTGAGCGATCCACCAGCACTGTTGTGCCGCCTTCCTGCGAAACTCGTGTTGCCAAACCTTCACCAATACCCTGAGCAGCGCCAGTTACAATCACTACCTTATTAGCGAATCTCATTACTCACCTCTAATCCTTCATATTTATGTTCATTTCCATGAGAAATGTTTTTGATTTAAAACTGAGGCTCAAGCTTATTAGTGTTTTCGCAAAGGCGTCTAATACCATAAAGATCAGAACCCATACCTTTAAGATATAGGTCAACGATTAAGCAAAAAAATCAAGTGCTTATATTTACAGTTAAATTTTGAATACAGGGTTAACGCTAACCCTCGTTGATAAGATAGTTGTCACCCCGCAGCAACTTTTTACGCTCCGCCTGGGAACGCATCACCCAGCAAACACCCTGCCAAACCGGGAGCAAATTACGCTGGCATTTTCAATGGTTTGCCATATACTATGCCGAAACGACACTACATAAGGAAATTCATCATGAAGAAATATCTAGTTGCCTGCTTATTGGCTGCCGCCACAACTCCGGCTTTTGCCGAAACATTCTCGGGCCCTCTGATTGCCGCGTTTTATATGGAAACCATGTCCACCCCCAAAGGCTGGGAGCTTTCTTATAAAGGCAAGGAAGGCCCGGTACAGGTTTTTACCATGCGAAGAGACCTGGACGCCTACCCGCAAACGGCAATCATGTCACCCATTGACCAAATGCGACGGGTCATGTGCGGTGATGACACCCTGAAAGACATGATGAAAAACGGGCTTAAAGTAAGGGTTGACGCAAAGGATAAAAAAGATGGCAAGGTGAAAACGGTCAAAGGACCAATATTGTCCTCATGCCCGAATTAATACCGCTCAATCATCCTCCCCAATGCTGCTGATTGCCACGGGCGAAACCAGGCCGTTGGGTGATTGTTGCCATTCAAAGGCGCCATAAGCCAATACAGTCACCAGTATCAAAATGGCCAGCCAGCCACGATTGTTTTTAACCAAGTCCGGTCCAGTGCCTTCAACCCGGCCTGTCAGCATGGGGCTAGCCTGGTTTTTTCGACGTAAAAAACTCAAACCTATAATCAGGCCTAAATGCGCCAACACCACAATCAAAAACGCCTCACCAAAAAACTCGTGCAAGTCTTCCAGCCAATCTCCCCCCAGAAAATCGCTCCAATCGTTATAGGTGCCATAGCCACTTAACGTTAGGGGAATGGTCATTAACAGCAACAGGATAATCGCCAATGCCATCAGCATGTTCTGGCCCTGCCGCCAGTTGATGCCTGACACAGACTGGCTGCTTATCGCATTACGCAGCCACTGGGGCGCATTAGACACTTTATTCCACAACGATTTCAGGCTAACTTGCCGTGGGCCGAACAGGCCGTACACAATCCGGAAAACCAGCAACCCGGCCATGGTGTAGCCCGAGGTGACATGCAATAGCCGCCATTGCTCGCCATCTGCCGTCAGGTAGGCAATTAAAAAGCTGGCGGCAAACAGCCAGTGAAACATACGGGTAGGCGCATCGCTGACGCGCCGGGTTGAGCGAGTAGTGGCTTGATTGGCCTGAGAAGATGAAAGGGTTTGCATAATACGGTCATGTCCTTTACTTTAATTTTTAATTAATCATTCCATGCGCGACGGGAACGACTGTCCAGTCCGGTCGGAAACTTCAGGTTGTCATCATCAAACTCGCCCCTTTCCGCACCGGTATGGCAGGCGGCGCAATTGGCAGCGCTTTTAACACTGTCCAGCCGCCATACCTCGGGACGTACTTCCCGGTGTTTGCGTACAAACCATTTTGAGCGGGTAATCCTGTTTTCTGGCGGTGCTTCGGCCACCCGTTTGTACGTGCCGGCATGGCTTTCAAGCCATTGGGTCAGTTGTTTAACAGTTTCATCGTCAAGAGAAGCATCTGTGCCATAGTGGTTTTCAAGGTCACCCATCATTTGCCGCCAAGAGTTTTGGGGTAGCATGCCGGGGGGATAGGCAATATGGCAGGCTGCACATTCCTGCTGGTAAGACGGGGGGGTCTGAATAGGCATTAGTTGATCACTATCAGCCATGGCACTGGACATCGTGGCCAGGCAAAGCGCTGAAGTCATCAATATGAATGTAAGCGGGTTGACGGTTTTCATCAGGTGGCTCCATCAGGTTCAAGAGGTAAAATTACAGTTTCAAGCTAAGCAGATAGGCAATGACGTCGGCTTTTTCAGCAGCGGTGCATTCCCGGCCAAGCACATCCTTGCAGTTGCGACGAAACCATTTGTTGACTTTGGCCGTATCGGTAAACGCATTGTCGTTGGCGGCTGGTGCCAATGGCGGAATGCTTTTGCCGGTATTGGCATGGGTGCCCGTTTTTACCGGAGCCGCACCATGACAAGAGGCGCAAGACCATTCCTTGCCATGTTTCTGGTTGAAAAATATTTTTCCGTTTTCTGCCTTGCCTGCCGTACCGGCCTGCGTGTTCCAGTGTTGCAACTGGGCCTGTGGCGTGGTGTCGCCCGCATGGGCATTTTGAAACATGAGTGACCCCGTTAGCACCAAGGCGGTAAATGCCAGGCTGTTGAGGATGTTTGAACGTAAGTTGGGCATGGTAGTGATTTCCTGATGTTATGTTGTGGTATGCATTCCCACGCAGATCGTGGGAACGGGCCTTAAACTTGCTTGATGGAAACCAGTGTAGTGATCTTTGCTTGAACCTATTCTGAACGGCTTGTTCATCTCCCGTTCATCAAACCGCTTTTTTAGGCAATGAAGTCTGAAATCCAGTTAAAATCCAAGAAACCATGACAAACGCTTGTAAAGTCACGGTATTATCATTCACAAAACAATCACCATCCAAAACTAACAAAACCACAATTACCCCAAAGCCCCTGACCCAAAATCACTGACACATACCAACTACATCGCTACACTTAGCCCAATACGCCTCATGATTAAAAAAGCCATTCTTCCCGTTGCCGGTTTAGGCACCCGTTTTCTTCCTGCCAGCAAATCCATTCCCAAGGAAATGGTCACTGTGGTAGACCGCCCTGCCATTGAATACGTCGTTAAGGAAGCGGTTGAAGCGGGGATTGAACAGATTATTCTGGTCACCCATTCCGCCAAGGCCTCTATTGAAAATTATTTCGACCGCAATTTTGAGCTTGAAACCACACTGGAGCAGAAGAAAAAATTTGACCTGCTAAAGGAAATCACGGAAATTCTGCCACCCAATGTAAGCGTGATCAGCGTGCGTCAGCCCCAACCCCTGGGCCTGGGGCATGCGGTTTTATGCGCCCGGGCGGTAACCGGCAATGAGCCATTTGCCGTGCTGCTGCCCGATGTGCTGGTTAAAAATGCTTCTGGCAAGAATGACCTGTCTTTAATGACTCAACGCTTTGGCCAATCTGCGGCGGCGCAAATTATGGTTGAATCGGTACCCGACGAGATGGTGGACCAGTACGGGATTGTTGACGTTGCCAGTACCCCAGCAGAAGGTGAAAGCATTGCCATGCAAGGTATTGTCGAAAAACCTGCGGTGGGTACGGCGCCTTCCAACCTGTCGGTGGTGGGTCGCTATGTATTGCCGGCGCGCATTATGCAGTTGCTGGCCGTTACCCCCAGAGGGGCTGGCAATGAAATACAGCTTACCGATGCAATTGCCCTGCTGCAAAAAGAAGAAACCGTCGAAGCCTATCGCATGAAGGGACAAACGTTTGATTGTGGCAACAAGCTGGGCTATTTAAAAGCGGTGTTGCACTATGGGGTAGAGCACCCTGCTTTGGGCGAAGATTTCAAGAGCCTGATCAAAGAGCTGGCTATCTAACCGCCCACCACCTAACAAGAAAACAACAGGAAAAACGCATGAAAGTGGCTATTTTCGGAAAAACACTCTACGCCGGGGTGATGGCAGCCCTGCTGGCCGAGTGCGGGCACCAGGTGTTTTGGTGTGACGCCAGGCAGTGTGAACTGTTCAAGCAGCATTTCCCCGATGAAAGCGTTAACCGCTTGCTGGAAAAGCAGTTTGAAGGCGGTTTTCTGGCGTGTAGCGAGTTGTCTGCCCTGCCGCTGGATATCGACGTGTATTTCTTCAGTTTCAGTCCGGCAGAAGAAGCGGCGGGCCAGGCACTGTTGCATGAACTGGCGCAACGCACGGTCATTCACCCCAAACTCATGATTAACGCGTCCACCCTGGGATTGCAGGGCACCCGCCGGCTCCGGCAAGTACTGCCCGAAGATGACTGGATTTATCTGCCCGATATTATTCAGGAAGGCAAGGCACTGAGCAGTTTCTCGCAGGTAACGCAGCTGATCGTGGGCTGTACCGAATTGGCCGTGCAGAAAAAAGTGCGTGAGTTCTTGCGTCCGCTCTTTCCCCGCGAGCAGCAGTATTTGTTCATGCCGGTGCTGGATGCCGAATTCACCAAGTTAAGCATTTCGGGCATGCTGGCCACCCGCATCAGTTATATGAATGATTTGGCGGTGGTGGCTGAAAAGCTGGGTATTGATATTGCCCATGTGCGCCAGGGCATGGCGGCAGACAGCCGCATTGGCGCCGCGTATTTATACCCGGGGGCCGGTTTTGGGGGAGATAATTTCTCTCACGATATTTTAACCCTGTCCGATACGGTGTCTGACACCGGGGTAAAAAGCCGCCTGCTGGCGCAGGTGTGGGAGATTAACGAGCAGCAAAAAGAATTGCTGTTCAGAAAACTGTGGAATTATTATCACGGTGAACTGGCGGGTAAAACAGTGGCCATTTGGGGCGCTTCTTTTAAAGAAAATACATCCAATGTGCAGCAGTCACCGGTTCATGTCATGTTAAAGGCCTTATGGGCCCAGGGTGTGACGGTAAAACTGCACGACCCGCAGGCCCTGCCTGAAATTGCGGCCATTTACGGGCAGCGTGATGATTTGGTGTTGTGCAACGACCAATACGAGGCCGTGCAGAATGCGCATGCCCTGTGTTTGCTGACCGCCTGGAAACAGTACTGGAGCCCCGATTACAAGTATTTGCTTCAGCATATGCAGCATCCCCTGGTGCTGGATGGCCGCAATATTTACGACCCCGAATATGTCAAGGCGCAGGGCTTTGCCTATATGGGAGTAGGACGATAATGAGTCACCGTATTCAACGTTTGCCACTTAACGATACCCAATCCGTGCTGGCCGGTTTAACCGAAGCCGGCCAACAGTTCCAGTCGGTTCATTTGAAGGATTTGTTTGCCCAAGATGCAGAACGTTTCGCACGTTTTCATGTGCGGTTTGATGAGGTTGTGTATGATTTCAGCAAACACCGCCTTGACCGGAAAGTGCTGAACCGTTTGATTGATTTTGCAAATGCCCAGGATTTGTCGGGCTGGATCAAACGGCTGTTTTCTGAAGAAGCCATTAATTACACCGAGCAGCGCAGTGTGATGCACTGGGCCTTGCGCCTGCCCCAAAATGATGCCAGCCATCCGGCGCTGGCGCAGCAGGTACATGCGCAATTGCAGCGCATGTTTGCCCTGGTTGAAAAGATTCATGCGGGCCAATACCGGGGTGCTACCGGCGAGGTCATCCAGGATGTCGTCAATATTGGCGTGGGCGGCTCAGACCTGGGGCCGTTAATGGCCTCACATGCCCTGGCCGATTTCAGGCAGGCAACGGTCAAACCGCTCAACATGCATTTCGTCTCCACCATGGACGGCAGCCAATTATCTGAACTGCTGCACCGGCTGCGCCCGGAAACCACCCTGTTCATTATTTCTTCCAAGTCGTTCAGCACCATCGACACCCTGTCCAACGCGCAAACCGTGCGTTTGTGGCTGGAAAAAGCCCTGGGGCAGTATACGCAGGTGTTGCGACACCATTTTGTGGGTGTTTCCACCAAACCTGAAAAGATGACGGCCTGGGGCATCGCCCCCGACAACCAGTTCCTGCTTTGGGATTGGGTGGGCGGACGCTATTCTTTATGGTCGTGCATTGGCTTGCCGATTGCCCTAACCATTGGGGTGGAAGGCTTCCGGCAGTTTCTGGCGGGTGCCCATTCGATTGACCGGCATTTCCAGTCCGCGCCTTTTGCGCAAAACATTCCCGTATTAATGGGGCTGATTGGTGCCTGGAACAATAATTTTCTGGATATCCAGACCCATGCCATGCTGCCTTATGATGGCCGGCTGAAGTATTTTTCTTCTTATTTGCAGCAGCTGGAAATGGAGTCGAATGGCAAATCCGTTCAGCGCAACGGCAAAGCGGTCAACCTTGACACCTGCCCGATTATATGGGGCGAAGTCGGCCCCAATGCCCAGCATGCGTTTTACCAGTTGCTGCACCAGGGTACGCATGCCGTCAGCTGCGATTTCATTGCCCCGGTCAAGCGCTATAACGCCAACCAGTTTACCTATGCCGAAAATGCCGAGGCCCTGGTGGCGCAGCACCACCTGGCCCTGTCCAATTGCCTGGCCCAGTCCCGATTGCTGGCATTTGGCAACCAGGCGCTGGGGGCCGATGTGCTGGAATCATTGCCCGCTTACAAGCAATATGAAGGCAACCAGCCCAGCAGCACGATTTTATTAAACGAACTCAACCCGTACAGCCTGGGCATGCTGATCGCGATGTATGAGCATAAGGTATTCGTGCAATCAGTCCTGTGGAACATCAACCCCTTTGACCAATGGGGCGTGGAAAAAGGCAAGGAAATTGCCAACCAGTTGCTACCCTTGCTTAATGGTGAAGGCGACAACCTGGACGGCCTGGATGCCTCCACCCGGGGGCTGATTGAGGTTTTGCGGGGGTGAGTGCGGGACACTTTACTGGCTCCCACGCAGGAGCATGGGAACCAGCGGAAAATTCCCCTCTGCGGAGGGGTGGCAGGCGAAGCCTGACGGGGTGGTCGGCCGTCACTTACTGGTTGTACTGGCTCCCACGCTCTGAACTGACCCCAAAAAGTTGGACACCCATTCAACTTTTATGTATGTCGTAATCAGGTTAGATTCGGCGCTTAAAAATATCTTTCTATGATCAGCATGTGCATAACCTAACACGAAAGACTTCATGTGTAATAAGGCATTCAATGCATGCCGGTAATTTTCTTCCCAATTCCCAGGATCCTCTTCTGAAATGTTAACAATCCTCTCGTTTATAGAAGGAAAATTTTCACTCATAAGGCCAAAAAATTCATTCACTTTTCTGGCATGGAATCCAAATTGAAGTAAATCAGCAACGACTACTTATAACAGTTCCCTGCTCGGGTGAGTTAAATCCTAATATCAATTAAGGTCCCAACTAATTGGACGTGGGAGAACACCCTATAATAATTTCAGAGAAGATTTATCTGTTTGGCTTTTTCATAACAGAACGTAAGCCATCAATATGCTCATTAAGATCAGGAGGTATGGCTTGCCGCAATGGATCAAGTATAAAATCAATTCCTTCCCGACGAGCAAGTTTCGCTGCAGGCACAAAATCAGCATCACCTGCCATTAGTATTATCTTATTTACCTGTTTTTTTAGAGCAAGAGAAGCTATATCAAGTCCTATTCGCATATCAACACCCTTTTGACGAACATCTAACTCATAATGGTCATCGGTTAATTGATCAAGATCCAGCTGTTTTTTAGTAATTTGTTCAATTACCCCATGCTTCAGTCGCCAGTTTGCATGTTGTAACTTACCTAATCTAAGTGCCAATTTTCTTTTTTTCTTTAAGCATTCATGCAACTCATTACGAAAAATTGCTTCAGGTGATTTACTAAAATCCATACAGCGCTTTGAAACAGGAAAATGCATTTTTTTATCAACTGGAGGACAGTCATAAAAGAAAATTCGATACAGCGGGTGTTTGACCGTCTTTTCATCCAAATGAATTAAAGCAAATCGGCAGGCCATATCTGCCATACGAGCCGCATTATAGGCATTTTCGGGGTATACACTACGAAATCGCTTAATAAAATAAGCACCGTCAATTAATACAGCAGCTGGCATAATATTGCAGTGACTAAAAAATAGAAAAGCCCAGAGGTTCGGCAACCACTTTATAGTTGTGGCGCTTACTGCTAAGGGCTGGATACCTGAAAGTATAACTGAAAAACATAGAAAAACATAGAAATTTTGATATTTTTTTACATTTCATTTGATATCGCAGAAAAAAGCATCCTCATAAAAAAGAGAAATATAATTTCCTTTTATACAAGAAAAATATATTCTGAGATCTGAACTGACCCCAAAAAGCTGGACACCTCTTCAACTTATTGGGGTCAGTTCAAGAGCGTCGGAATGCATACCTCAAGCGGCCTGATACCCCATCTGCATCAACAAACTATCCGGGACATCCACTCCTTCACTGGTGGCGATCTTTGCCAGGTCATGACGGCGGGCGCCAGGAAGGCGTACGCCATTATCTTCCAGCATCGCCTCAATCAGGCTTTCAAAACGGTCAAAGTAAGTCTGCTGCCCGGCCAGTGCTTCGGGGTCGATCAAGATAAACACTTGCCCCAACCTTGGTTTATTCCCCACATCATCATAAAGAGGGTCGGCCTCAAAACCAAAGCTTGCACCGGTTAAGGCAACACACAACACTTCCACCATCATGGCCAACATGGCCCCCTTTACGCCACCAGCCGCCTGCATGCTGCCTTTAAGGGCTGCCTTGGCATCGTTGGTGGGTTTTCCCTCGCTATCCAGGGCCCAGCCATCAGGAATCGGTTTATTGTCTCTGGCCGCCAAAATCACTTTGCCGCGTGCCACCTGTGATAAAGAAAGGTCGATCATGACCGGCTCAGACTGCATACGCGGAAAAGCGGCTGCAATGGGGTTGGTACCGAATAAGGGCCGTTTACCACCCCACGCGGGAATCGCAGCCGGTGAATTGCTAAAGGCCAGTCCAATCAAATTTTCCCGGGTGGCAGGTTCAAGATGATAGGCTGCCATACCAAAATGATGACTGTTGGTCACGCCGGCAATACAAATACCGGTTTCTTTCGCTTTTTTAATGGCTGAAGCAATCGCCAACTCACAGGCGGGAAATGCCAGTCCGGTACCGGCATCAATCAATATGGAGGAAGCTTTTTCTTTCAGGATTTCAGGTTCTGCATTTCCGTCGGCACGCCCTGACGACAAATGCAGGGCATAACTGGGCACCCGCGATACGCCATGCGTTGCAATACCATGGGCATCCGCAAACACCAAGGCATTCGCCGTTAATGTGGCCATTGACGCATTCGCCCCCGCAGCCTCCAGGGTTTCGCGTGCCAATTGCGTTAATACAGACAGTGAAACTGTTGTCATACCATTCATCCTTGTTATCATCATTCAGCAAAATGCCCAATCACCTTCTCCGCGATCACGTCCGAAACCCGCTTGTTGGCCTCTTCAGTCAACCCGGCAATATGCGGGGTCAAAAGAAGATTGGGCATCACGGGAAGACTGTTTCCCGCCTTGACCGGTTCATCCTCAAACACATCCAGCGCGGCACCACGCAGTTTACCCTGTTTCAGCGCATCTACCAGGGCCCGCTCATCCACAATGCCACCGCGGGAACTGTTAATGAGAACAGCCTGCGGCTTCATCAATGCGATTCGCCTTTCATTGATTAGATGACGTGTTTCAGGCGTCAAGGGGGTATGCAGGCTCACCACATCACTGTGCTGCAGCAACTCATCCAATGACATGCGTGTTGCCCCAGCTTCACGCCAGACAGGGCTGTCCGCCTCGATTAAAGGATCATAGGCAATAATTTTCATGCCCAGTGCCCTGGCAAGACTGGCGGTTAACCGTCCTATGCTGCCAAAGCCCACCAGTCCCATGGTTCGGCCCGCACATTCCAGGCCATTGCTCAACTGGGTACGAGGCCACTTACCTTCCACTATTTGCTCGCTGGAATGATAAGCGCCCCGTAGCAATATGAAAGCGCTGGCAATCACATACTCAGCCACCGCTTGGGCATTGGCCCCGTAAGCTGGATAAACGGTAATACCTTTTTCTTCACACAACTGAAGATCAATATTATCCAGGCCCACCCCCAACCTTCCCACCACCTTCAGTTGCGGGGCATGCTCCAGCAATTCCCGGTTTACCTGCGTCCTGTTACGTACGATAAGGGCACGGGCATTGGCCAAAGACTGAAAAAGGGTTTCACGTTTATCGACAAGATCCGGGCGGTAATCAACCTGTGCCTGCTCGCGCAGGCAATCCACGGCGGTATCGTCCATAAATTCAGAAATAACAATAAGGTGGCTCATAATAATTATATGCAGTCGTTAATTAACTTTAATATCGGCATCTTTAATGGTTTTGGACAAGGCCTGGATTTGTTCATTCAAATACGTTTTGAACTGATCGGATCCCATTGGGTCTGGAATAAAGCCCAGCTTGACCAACTGCTCGCTGATCGCCCTATCACCGACAACCTTGACAACACGGTCACTGATTTCCTTGACCAAAGCGGGATCAGTGCCTTTGGGCGCCAGCAAGCCGGTAAAGTTGTCCACCTTTAATCCAGGCAAGCCTGCCTCTGCCGTCGTGGGTACATCCGGAACGGCCGGTGCCCGCTGGTCTGATGTCACGGCAATCGCCCGCAATTTACCCTGTTGCACGTATGGCAGGGATTCCGGGTAATTAGAGAAGACCACATCCAGCTGACCACCAATTAAATCCACCATTGATGGTGCACCGCCTTTATAAGGAACGTGCGTCATTTTCGTACCGGTCAGGTCCTGAAACAAGGCCATGGCAATATGGGGAGGTGTTCCGGTACCGCTGCTGCCCACATTCAAGGTTTTCTTTTGGGCCGTATCAATCAGGTCCTGCAGGGTTTTGATAGGGCTATTTTGCGGCACGACCACCATAATTGCCGAAGACGCAATTTTTGCAACGGGGACAAAGTCTTCTTCAACATCATAGCCGGCCTTTTCCCCAAACAGGGTTTTATTAACGGCATGTGTCATGGTAATGGCCAACCAGGTTGTGCCATCCGGTTTTGCACGCGCCGCCTCAGCGGCACCCAGGTTGGCATTGGCGCCGGCTTTATTGCTGACAACAATATTCCAGCCCGTTTTATCGCCAATCCCCTTGGCCATCATGCGTGCAGCAACATCGGTCAAACCACCAGGCGCAAAGGGAACAATATACGTAATATACTGAGCCGGCTTCCAATCGGCGTGTGCCACGGGTGCCGCCAGCCCGCTGGTGGCACAGAAAACTGATAATACTCCAAACTTCAACATCCTTCTTTTTGTTACATTAAAACAATGCTTCATGGGGTGTCTCCTCCACGAGTAGGATTAATGGCCGGTTTGTTTTTTTATTAACCGGCCCTGGAAATCAGGCACTTTCGAATAAGCGAGTCAATACGAATTCACGATGGCCAAGCGCTTCAGCCGCTGTCCAACGGCCATTCGCCGTTTCCAACATGCATTCAAGCAATTTATCGCCCGCCTGATCCAGATTGATTTCACGTTGCAAAAGTCCTGATGTATCCACATCTATATGCTCAGACATGGTTCTGACTGTGCGCGGGTTCGCACAAATTTTAATAACCGGCACAATGGGGTTACCAATCACGTTACCTTGGCCTGTCGGGAAGAAATGCACCACATAGCCTGACGCGGCACATAATGTGACCATTTCAGCAGCGGCTGAGGAGGAGTCCATAAACCAGAGTCCTTTGCCGGTGGGCATCTCCGCCTTGTCCAGAACACCATCCACAATACATTTTTTACCAATCTTCTGAATATTGCCCAGCGCTTTTTCTTCAATGGTGGTCAAACCACCGGCAATATTGCCCTTTGTTGGCTGAGACTCGGACAGATCCGAGGTTTTCCAGCGGTTGATCATGTCCTGGTAACGATTAAACATGAACATGAAGTCTTCACGCACTTTATCATTGGCGCATCGTGCCGCAACGATTTGTTCACCGCCCGTTAATTCAGAGGTTTCGCCAAACACCAGCGTATTGCCGTTGGCGTAGAGCTTGTCAAACGCATCGCCTACCGTCGGATTTGCCCCGCATCCTGACGTCGTATCTGACTCACCGCATTTGGTGGATACCCACAATTCGGAAACCGGGCATTCTTCTCTTCTCAGGCTGGTGGCATAGTGCACAAATTCTTTGGCCTTTTTGGATGCACGCATGATGGTGTCATGATCGCCGTGCATTTCAATGCTGAATCCGGCGACCGGCTTACCGGTGACGGCAATAGCATCCACAATTTTCTTGGTCCAGCCTTCTTCAATACCAATCACGATAACCGCTGCCACGTTCGGGTTACAGCCCGTGCCAATCAGGGTACGGAAATGCAAATCCAGGTCGGCACCAAACTGAAGGCGGCCATAAGGGTGAGGCAAGGCAAGGGTTCCTTTGATATTGTTGGCAACTGCCTCAACTGCCGCATTGGAAATATCATCCACGGGAAGAATGATGACGTGGTTACGGACCCCTACCCGTCCGTTGTCTCTTCTGTAACCATAAAAAGTGGTATTTGAATCAATAATAGCCATTGTAAATTCCTTGTAAATATGTCTATAAAAAATAGAATGAGGTGAACAGCGAAGTCAGTCGGGATTGATTACCAACGCTTGGTTTTGATGTTATGTACATGAGCGTGGTCGCCTGCCTTGATGGGCGCTACTACCTTGCCAATGTCGACGCTGTACTTGAACACCGTGTCACCTTCTTTCATATCTACCAAAGCTACTTTGTGACCAATAGGAATATCTTGTGTGGCCTTGACGGAAATGATTTTGTCTTCTTCCATATTCCAGCAGTTAAGCTCCGTACCCGCCGTTATCCCCTCTACCACGGCAACCGCTACGGTATCTTTTGAATCATGCAATACGGCATGGATCATTGTCTTCTCCTTTAATTTCAATTGAATAAGCAGTTCTTGAATCGACTTACCTTTAGGGTAGATAAAACATTTTTCTGAATTTTTTTATCTACCGTTGAAATAATATTAATCACATTAATCATATAAGTCAACTAAATCATCTATATGAATTTTTGATGTTAGAATTACGCATCTGCCCATGGAACCAATATTCCTTCCGTGATACCATCACTTAAACAAGTTGCATTTTGAGCTATATGAATAAAAAAAATTATTTCGTTCCGGGAACACCGCTATACTTTGCTGTCAAGCAATCATTACTGGCATCACTGGCAAGTGGAGAGTGGGTCAGGGGCGAAGCCATTCCTCCAGAAAACCAGCTTGCAAAGAAATTTGGTGTCTCTATCGGCACACTGCGCAAAGCCGTTGATGAACTGGTCAAGGAACATATTCTGGTCCGTCACCAGGGACGCGGCACATTTGTGGCCACGCAAGAAAGTGACCAGCATTTTTTCAGGTTTTTCCGCATCCAGCGCCGGGACGGCCTCAAGTCCTATCCTGTTACACAGCTTCTGAAATTCCAGAAAAAAAAGGCGTCCAAAGAAATCAGGGAGCAGCTTCAATTAGCCAAAGATGCCTATATTTTTGAGTTTTTCAATTTACTGAGTCTGAATGATGACCTGGTCATGATTGATGAAATCCAGGTTCCCGAGAATCTGTTTTCCTCTCTGACAGAGAAAAGCTTAGCCGAACGCTCAAGCACACTTTATAATTTTTATCAGAATAATTTTGGTGTGAATGTGATTGATACCAAAGAAAAATTAATCACATGCCAAGCCAACAAAGACATTGCCACCTGGCTGCAAGTACCCGAAAATACCGCCCTGCTGCAAATTAACCGTATTGCCTATACGTATAATGAAAAACCGGTAGAGTTGCGACAATCCTATGTCAATACTGAAAAATACGAATATATTGCCAAGGAATGACCTGGTGAGTGAAACGGTTCCCACGCGGGAGCGTGGGAATGCATAAAGGCGACAACCTGGACAGCCTGGATGCCTCCACCCGGGGGCTGATTGAGGTTTTGCGGGGATGAGTTCACTCCGCGTGGGAATGCATACCCGCTGACATCCCTGCATCCTGCTTCAAACGGGCAATAAACAAGGGATCATATTTGGGTGCCAGAGCCCGCTTCCGGTTGGCTTCCGGCCGGGTTAACGGTTCAGCCACCTGCTTCGTACTGTTCCTGGATTCCAGCGCAAGCCGCTGGTAAACCAGGGTGCCTTCACGCTTCCAGGCTATTTCTTCGGGTTTTAATGGCCGCACGACACTGGCAGGAGAGCCCAGTGCCAAATGGCCGGCTGGAATTTCCATGGAAGCCTTTAAAAAAGACATGGCACCAATGATGGCGTTTTCACCAATCACCACCCTGTCCATGACCACGGAGTTCATGCCTACCATTGCATTTTTACCTACCCGACATCCATGCAATATCGTGCCATGACCAATATGGCCTTCTTCTTCCACAAGCACTTCAGCATCAGGAAAACTGTGTGCCACGCAGTTATCCTGAAAATTTGCGCCCGCCAGCAACTGGATACGGCCAAAATCACCACGCAATACGGCGCCCGGCCCCACATAGCAGGCCGGACCAATCAGTACATCACCAATCAACGTGGCTGCAGGATGGACATAAGCAGAAGGATCAACAACAGGAATCACTCCATCAAAAGAAAAAATCTGAGCCATTAAATCAATACTCCCAATGACTGGCAATCATAATCAAGACATCATTTTTATATTACTGTACACGCAATCCCAATGGCTGTAACTGGTTCTTCACCAATGACGTCCAACGCTGCAACTGGCTTTCATTGCTTTCATGGCGCAGTCCCAGCCTGTGCAACATCTCATAGCGTTCCGCATTCTGCTGACCGAAACCGGCTGCAACCCTGGGGTACCAATAATCCACGCTTTGCTGCAAGGACTGTTGATGTTCGCCGGTTTTAACCAGCAACGCCAACCCCTCTTGTGACAGCTTGGTGTGTTCTTGCTCGCGCGGCGCGATTTCCCGGAAAGCCGTTGCCAATGGATCATACGAAACACGGCCCAGTTCTTCAAGTTGGACTTGTGCCGCCAGGCCCTGTAACACACTCATGGCAATGGCATCAGCCCAGTTAAGCAGCGGGAAGTAAAACACGGGCAAACGCATATCCGCGGCCTGGCGCTCTTTAGGCAAATCACTTTCCCTGGGTAAGCGGAATGTCCAGTCATGCTGCTTTTCATAACGCTCGGCATCGGTGCCAAATCCGCTTAAAATCCTTAATACCCGCTGGGCATGATCGGCTTTTTCCAGTGTGATCCGGCTGGCCGCAATGCGCGCTTTAATATCCGGCGCAAAATTAATGGATGAGGCAAAACCTGCCGAGGCAGCCAATTCGCTATCCACAAACACAAACATCATACGCAGCAATTCGGCACGGTAGCGGGCCGGTGCATTTTCAGGGGAACTGAAAACACCGCCCTGAGCCAGATACTCTTCAACTTTCATGTTATCAAACATCCTGCAGCTCCTTATTCGTCAAAACTGACGGTAACCCGATCACTCTGGGGATAACACTGACATGTCAGCACATACCCCTGTTCCACTTCATAATCTTCCAGTGCATGGTTAACAGCCATTTCAACTTCACCTTCCAGCACCTTGGCTTTACAAGTGGAACAAATACCAGCTTTACAGGCATAAGGGGCATCCATATTGTTTTCCAGTGCGGCATCCAGCAAACTTTGTCCTTCTTTGGGGAATTCAAACTTATGGGCCACGCCATCCAGAGTGACGGTTGCCACGCATTGGTCGGCGGCAGTGCGGGTGGCCGATTTCACAACCGGTCGGCTGGCCCGGCCTGGCTGTGATGAGGCAAAAAGTTCAAACTTGATATTTTCTTTGGCCATCCCATGCGCTTTCAGGGCATCGGCAATCGTCAGCATCATGGCTTCAGGACCGCAGATAAAGGCAGTATGGACTTGCTTCAGATTAATCCAGCTGTTAAACAGCGCATTGCATTTTTCAGTGTTGATGCGGCCTGAAAACATCTCGTTTTCCTGCCCTTCGCTTTCAAGAAAATGGATAATCGAAAAACGTCCCATATACTCGTTTTTCAGGTCTTCCAGCTCTTCGCGAAACATAATGGAACCCACCTGGCGATTGGCGTAAACCAGTGTAAAACTGCTCAATGGCTCTTGTGCCAGGGTGCTTTTGATGATGGAAAGTAATGGCGTAATTCCGCTGCCACCGGCAAACCCCAAATAATGTCGCTTGTTATCAGACGCCAGCGGTATATGGAAGCTGCCCATGGGCGGCATTGCTTCCAGGACAGTACCGGCACTCAGGTTTTCGTTGGCCCAGGTGGAAAAGGCACCGCCATCCACCCGTTTAATGCCCACCCGTATAACTCCCTCATCAGGGGCCGAGCAGATAGAGTATGAACGACGCAGCTCATCACCATCCACCCCGTGCCGGAAGGTCAGATACTGGCCGGGAATAAACTTGAACAATGCGTCATCTTCCTGACGCGGTTTTAATGTGACAACAACGGCATCACGGGTGTCGTGATGCACATCCAGAACTTGCAAAGGGTGAAAGCGTGTCATGAGCTCCTCCGCTAATGATTAAATACATTTAAAATAATCAAATGGTTCCAGACAATCCTGGCAGCGATAATTGGCTTTGCAAGGTGTGGAACCAAACTGACTGACTCGTGTGGTGTGACGGGAGCCACAGCGCGGGCAGGCAACCGTAAGGTTGTTTTCTGTCCGCAACCAGATACGGGTACCCGTATCGGTGCTTTCCTGTGTAACCGGCGGCGCAATACCGTAATCGCGCAACTTTTCCCGCCCCTGCTCACTGATCCAGTCAGTACTCCAGGGAGGAGACAGCTGGCGTTCCAGACGCAGGTTTTCTATGCCATGCGAACGTAAGGCCGCTTCAATATCCGCGTTTATGACTGAGGTGGCCGGACAACCTGAATAAGTGGGTGTTACCACAACCACCAGTGTTTCACCCTCGTAATACAGCTCGCGGATAATGCCCAGATCCACCAATGAAATAACTGGAATTTCCGGATCTGGCACGGCGTCCAGCCATTGCCAGACCTGTTCCAGCTCTGGTCGGGATAAAGTATTCATGCTTATCACCATGCACAGCCCGGGTAGGCGCGCTGCAAGAATTGCATTTGCGCCAGAAGGTGTCCCAGGTACTCGGTATGCCGACCCTGTTTGCCACCTTTATGCATGAAAGGATTATCCGGTAAAGTAAGGGTGGCCTGCTGCATGACTTCCTGCACACATGCCAGCCAGTCATCACGCAAACTTTCCGGCAAGGGGGCGATACCGGCCTTGGCCAGCGCAATGTCATGCTCGTCACCCATAAACATTTCCCCTGTATAGGCCCACAAATCATCAAGCGCCGCCTGCATGCGGGTATGGCTTTCAGGAGTGCCATCACCCAGGCGGATGAGCAAATCACTGCTTCGTTCAAGATGATAATTCACCTCTTTAATCGCTTTGGCGGCAATTTCGGCAACGCTGGCATTGGTTGACTTCATCAAGGCCTGTAATTGCAGAAAATGCCAGGCATCAAATAAAAACTGCCTGACGATAGTATGGGCATAATCACCATTGGGCTGCTCTGCCAAAAGCAAATTACGAAATTGCGCACAGTCCCGTAAATAGGCCAGTTGATCGGCCGTTTTTCCCTCGGCCTCAAGCTCTGCCGCCATCCCCAGCCAAAATTGGGTTTGACCGATAAAATCCAGGGCAATATTGGCCATGGCAATATCTTCTTCCAGGACCGGTGCGTGGCCGCACCATTCTGAAATACGGTGTCCCAGCACCAAGGTGCTGTCGCCCATTCTCAATAGCATCTGCTGCAAGGCCGTTGAAGTATCTGAATGTGCTGTTTTCATTACATACTCCCCACTTCCTTGGGAATTTTAAAAAAAGTAGGGTGTCGGTAAACCTTGGAATTTGAAGGTTCAAACAAGGGACCACGTTTGGATGGTGCGCTGGCCACCACTTCTTCAGACCTGACAGCCCAAATGCTGACCCCTTCATTGCGGCGGGTATATACATCACGGGCATTATTAATGGCCATTTCTGCATCAGGCGCATGCAGGCTGCCCACATGACGATGACTTAAACCATGCTGACCACGAATAAATATTTCCCATAAAGGCCATTCTTGAGACATGATATGTCCTCCTTTTCTCATTGATTGTGACTAAATATCCAAATTTGACCCGCTTTGCAAAGCGGTCTTTGCCCATTACCGTTTTAGACAGCCTGTTTACGCAAAGGCAATTTTTTCGCATAAGCCGCCAGGCCTTCGCGAAACCACTCCCCATCTTTCCAGGCATTGATCCGGGCTGCCATGCGGTCTTTATTACAAGGACCATTACCGGCAATCACGTCAAAAAACTCATTCCAGTCGGGTTGGGTAAAATCATAGGAACCGCGTTCTTCGTTCCACACCAGATTCTCGTCAGGAATGGTCAGACCCAGATATTCCGCCTGAGGCACAGTCTGATCCACAAACTTCTGACGCAATTCATCGTTCGTATTAATCTTGATTTTCCAGGCCATGGACTGCTCTGAATGCACCGAATCTTTATCAGACGGGCCAAACATCATCAATGCCGGATACCAGAACCGGTTCATGGCATCTTGAGCCATTGCTTTTTGCTCGGGACTGCCCTGGCACATTTTGATAAGCAGGTCATAACCCTGACGCTGGTGAAAGCTTTCTTCCTTGCAGATACGGATCATCGCGCGACTGTAAGGACCATAAGACGTACGCTGCAAAGCCACCTGGTTCATAATGGCGGCACCATCCACCAGCCAGCCCACGGCACCAATATCCGCCCAGTTCAGGGTCGGATAATTGAAAATAGACGAGTATTTCATTTTTCCGGCATGCAGCAGTTCTGTCATTTCATCCCGGCTGATACCCAATGTTTCGGCCGCGCTATACAGATACAGGCCATGACCGGCCTCATCCTGGACCTTGGCCAGCAAAATTGCCTTGCGTTCCAGCGTGGGGGCACGGGTAATCCAGTTCCCTTCCGGTAATTGCCCCACCACCTCTGAATGGGCATGCTGGCCAATCTGGCGGATCAGCGTTTTACGATAACCCTCTGGCATCCAGTCTTTGGGCTCTATTTTTTCCCCTTTTTCAATACGTGCCATAAAGGTTTTTTCTTCCTCGGACATTTCTCCGATTGCACGTACACGATCACTACCCGTATCAATTACCTGTGCATACATAAATTTCACCTCTGCTTTAAACGCTACACCCTAAATTAACAAACCGACCGGACGGTCACTTATAAGGCTATATTAAGCCACTCAAAACATTACAATTCAATAAGTATTTACCATTAAAATGTAATGTTTGAAGATAAAAAAAATCAATCCAGTTGCGACAAACACACCAAGCGCTGCTGCAAAGATTGCCCCTGCTCGATTAAAACGCCATTGTTATCAACAAACTTACCGGACACATAAGCATCTGCCTTATTGGACAATGTCAGATACAAGCGGGCAAACAAAGATCTGGCCATATGCCCTTCCCAGTTTTCCGGCAAAGCTTCGCGGGGCAAATGGGGAGCCCGCAATGCAACATAACGATATTGGTGCACCATTAATAAACGAAGGGTTAGCGCTTCCTCATCGCCCAGTTTTCCCAACAGGCCCTCTACCGGCTGAAAATTCCTGATAAACGTCCGGTAGGCTTCGGCATAAACAGCCAGATCCCAGTGAGCTGCCGCAAAACTGCGCATTTGGTCTTGCCCTTGAATGACCCCGGCTTTCCAAACAAGCGCTTCGGGTGACAAAGGCACGTCATCGGGACCAAAGGCCAGCCTGGGATTCAAGGCCGCATAACCCAGTCTTTTCAGGCCGCGCATTGACACATCCGCATTTTCTCCATCCAAATAAACCAGATGCCATTGCTGGGCAACCCGGGAGGCATACAGCACCTTGGCCGCATAAGCAAATTCGGCTCGAGCGGCAGGCGTAAGACGATAAAAACTGCGCCGCCCGATACGCTCGCCAGTCAGCTGCCCGGCAGCCACCAGGCGCGACACGGCCGTACGCACCAGATTTTCACTGATGCCTGCCATGGCACAGGTTTCTATGACATTGCCCATCCACAATACGCCCCCGCGCGGCTCCACCACATCTCCATACAGCGTGACAATAAACGCAGCCGCCTTCAGCGGGACGGCATGCAACAATTGCCTGGTCAGCATATCAACTTCATTGACAGAACGGGAAACAGATTTGGACATTAAATATTTACACCAATAAAAACCAGAAACTCAAAATGTACCAGCTTTTGCCACCGATTACTGGCAGCAATATGTTTTCAGACCGGTTTTCAAGTATGCCTCACACCGTTTTCTTCCTGCATTCAGGCATGAGGCACGGCTTATTTACAAGCCCAAATACGCCGAACGGATACGGGGGTCGACAATCAACGCCTGCGCCTCTCCTGACAGTGTGATGTGCCCGGTTTCCATGACATAACCACGATCGGCAATCGACAAAGCACCAAAGGCATTCTGTTCAACCAGCAAGACCGTGACATCCAGGCTTTTCAGGTTTTTGACCACATCAAAAATCTGCGCCACCAGAATGGGTGCCAGCCCCATGCTGGGCTCATCAAGCAACAGGCATGACGGCCGGCTTAACAAAGCCCTGGCAATAGCCAGCATCTGTTGCTGCCCACCCGACAAACCGCCTGCCGGCAGGTTACGTTTTTCCCGTAATATGGGAAACATGTTAAAGGCATCCTCCATATCACGATCCACCTTGTCATCCGTGTACAGGTAAGCCCCCAGACGCAGGTTTTCCTCAACACTCAGGCTGGTGAAAATCTGCCGGCCTTCAGGCACCTGTGCCAGGCCGTGTTTGACTCGACGATAAGCAGGTACGGTATTGAAACTTTCCCCCCGAAAAACAATATTGCCGTCCTGTATGGGCTGGATGCCTGACAGACAGTGCAATAATGTTGTTTTGCCCGCTCCATTGGCGCCAATCACCACCACAATTTCTCCGGCACTGATCTCCAGACTCACGCCATGTAACACTTCTATCCGCCCATAACTTGAGCGTAACTGACTAACACTCAGCATAACGTGTTGCCTCCTCTGTAGCGGCTACCCCCAGATAAGCCTCGATAACCCGCGGATGACTGACGACCTCGGCGGGTGTGCCTTCCGCAATTTTCTCACCATGATCCAGCACGACAATATGATTGGAAATACGCATCACCATTTTCATATCGTGCTCAACCAGTAAAATGGCGGTTCCGCTCTTGGCCACTTGCGCCACCAGTTTTTCAATTTCTTCGGTTTCCACCGCATTGCAGCCGGCAGCCGGTTCATCCAGAAGTAAAAGCTGCGGTTGCAAAGCCAGCGCCCTGGCAATTTCCAGGCGCTTTAATGCACCATAAGACAGGGAGCCGGCTTCAAAACCGGCCGCCCGCTCAAGCCCCACCGTTTTAAGCAGCTCCATCGACTGTTCTTCTGAACGCTTCATACGACGCCGTGCAGACGGCAAGCCCAGCAAATCCGCCAATAACGACCCATTTTCCTGCAGGTGGAATCCTGTCGCGACATTTTCCAGTACGGTCATTGCTGAAAATATCTGCAGGTTCTGAAACGTCCTGGACAGGCCACGACGGGCCAGCAAATGTGCGGGCATCCCCGTCACCAGCTCTCCCGCCAGGCGAACTTCACCCTGTTGTGGACTATAAACCCCCGACAACATATTGAATAAAGTGGTCTTACCTGCGCCATTGGGTCCGATGACCGAAACAATCTGTCCCTTATCAATCGAAAAGCTGACATCCTGCACAGCCCGCACGCCACCAAATGAAATGCTCACTCCTTTTACGTCAAGCAGACTCATCAACCTCTCCCCCGTACCATACGTACCAGACTGGGTAACACGCCACCGCGCAGAAAAATCATCACCAGCATCATGATCAAGCCCAGAACAATCTGTTCATATTCCTGTAAAAAGGTCAGTATCTGTGGCAATGCCGTCAACAGGGTCGCTCCCAGAATCGCCCCGACCACTGACGCCGCGCCACCCAGTACCGCCATGGTAACGATTTCAACCGAATGCATGAAACCCGCCACATCGGGGGTGACAAAGCGGTTTTGCATGGCCAGTAAAGAACCGGCGATCGATGCATAAACGGCGGAAATAACAAAGCCGCGCAATTTGAACCGGGCCACATCGATACCAACAGTACGTGCCGCCACCTCTGAACCATGCAAGGCATGCAAGGCACGACCGGTCGCGCTATGCTTTAAGTTCAGGGCTATCCAGACGCCGATCAGCAGAACAAACCCATTGAAGGCATACCAGAACTCGGCATTGTTGAGCGAGATTCCCCAGCTTTTGAGCAAAGCCCTGATCCCGGGATCGGCAACCACCATGCCATCAGGTCCTCCGGTGAGCCAGGCCTCGTTGTTCAGCACCATAAAGATCAGCATGCCAAATCCCAATGTGGCGACAGACAGGTAGTAACCCCGCAGTCGCAGGATGGGCCGCCCCACCACCCAGGCCACAACACCGGAAACAACGGCCCCCAGAACGGAAGCGGTTAACACCGAAACATTGAAATGAACCGGGGCCAGGGCACAGGCATAGGCCCCTATCCCGATAAAGCCGGCATGTCCCAGGCTGATCTGCCCGACATACCCCGTCAGGATCACAATACTGATCACCGACAGACTATTGACAAACACCAGGGAGCCTATGCGCAAATAATAAGAGGAAGGGAAAAACAAAGGGGCCAGCGCAATCAACGCCAGCAATACCAGCAAGGTTACCTGTTTGGAAGAAAGTCTTTTCATTGCTTAAACCCTCTCGGCAACTTTACGGCCAAACATACCCTGGGGCATGAAAAACAGCACCGCCAGAATCACCACAAATGCAGCAGCGTCCTTATACTGCGAACTGAGATAGCCCGCTGTCAAGGCCTCAAGCAAACCCAGCACCAGGCCGCCTGCCAGGGCGCCTTTGGGATTTCCCATGCCGCCAAGCATGGCTGCGGCAAAACCTTTCAGCGCCATCGTCATGCCAATGTCGTAACTTGTCAGGGTAATGGGTGTAATCAATATCCCGGCCAGGGCACCAATGGCGGCAGATAAGGCAAAGGACAAGGCCATGATATAACGGGTATTAATTCCCACCAGCAAAGCGGCGATACGGTTATTGGCGGTTGCCAGCACTGCCCGCCCCGTTAACGTCCGGGTAAAAAACAGCCATAACGCCACAAACACCAGCAATGCCCCGGCAATCACCCATAAACTCTGTGGCAGAATGGTCGCCCCCAGTACATGAATGGGATCATCGCCAGAAAAAGCGGGAAAGCGATGGAGCTCTTTATCCAGCAATATCTGCGTTAACCCGCGAATAAAAATGGATGCCCCGATGGTAATAATAATCAGGCTGGCCACGGGTGCACCACGGGCCGGTTCAATGGCCAGCTTGTTCAAAAAGATGCCAATGGCTGCCGTCAGCACAATCGCCAGGGTTGCCGCCAATAACAAGGGGGCACCCGCCGTATAGGCGGCAGCCGTAATCATGCCTCCCAGCATGACAAACTCACCTTGGGCAAAGTTGGCCACGTCCGACGCGTTATAAATAATGGTAAAACCCAGGGCCACCAGCGCATAGACGGCGCCAACGGTTAGCCCGGACAGCAAAAACTGCATGAACTCAGACATGTACGTCTCCGGAATTTCATCTGATCGTAATGATGAATGGAGGCATGCGCCTCCACAAAAATGGCGTTACTCGATGAGCTTCCATTTACCATCCTGGATTTCCAGCATCCGGAAAGCACTAAGATCCAAACCCAGATGATCTGCAGCCGACATGGTATAAGTACCGGTGGTGCCTACCAGACCCTTTGTGTTTTCCAACGCATCACGAATGGCGGCAGGTTCTGCTTTTCCGGCACGCTCTATGGCATCCACCACCAGATATAAGGCATCATGCGCATATCCGCCAAAGGTGGAAACCGGCTTGCCAGCCATGCTTTCGTATTGTTGTTTATAGCGCAAGGCCACTTCCCGCTGCGGATCGTCTTCTGCCAGCAACTCGGCAACCAATAAGGGGGTTCCCGGCAAACGCACGCCTTCCGCCTCTTTTTTGCCCGCCAGTTTAATAAAGGCATCCGAGGCCACCCCATGCGACTGGTACAGCGGCAAATCAATGGCCAGTTGTGCATAATTCCGGGTAATAATGGCAGGTCCCGACCCCAGTCCCAGGCTCAGGATTGCCTGAACGCCCTCTTTATTGCGTAAATTGGTCAACTGGGGGGTCATGTCCGCATCAGTGGGGCCAAAGACTTCATCGCCCACTACGGTAATACCATAATCACCCACGATATCCAGACATTGCTTGCGCATGGATGCACCAAAACTGTCTGAACCCGATATCAGGCCCACCGTTAACAGATTCCGCTTTTTCATATCCTCAAAAATCTTGGCGCAGGCCATGCGGTCCGTATGTGGCGTCTTGAAGGTATGGGAGCGTACCGGCTTGATAACTTCAATCGCACCGGCCAGAGACACAAAAGGTATCCCCTCTTCCTGCGCGGTGGGTATAATCGCCATTGTTGCACCGGTTGTGGTGCCTCCTATAATGGCGACCACTTCGTCATCTTCCACCAAACGGGTGGCAAAGGTACGTGCTTTGTTGGCATCACCGGCATCATCATAGGCGATCAGCTTAAGCTGCTTGCCAAGCACACCGCCTTTGGCATTAATGTCATCCACCAGCATTTTCAGGGTTTGCGCTTCGGGCTCTCCGAGATAAGAGGCAAACCCCGTAGCCGAAACCGTGGAACCGATGCGGATTTCTGCCTGTACGCCTGTTGCAAAGCATAAAGCGGCAAGCAACCCTGCCCATTTACGTCCTGTTTTTCCTGTTTTGTTATGACTCATTTTTTGTCTCCTGTTTATTTTCAGACATTTAAATACTTTCCGGCCTGTACCTGACGACACCGGCCGGAAACAAACACAGCTTAATTATTTTTCAGGCGACGCCACATCGCCACCCTGAACCGATTGGCCACAAAAGCGGAGTCCGCATAACAGCAGTTACCCGCCGGATTGGCTCCCGTACCATGGAAATCACTGAAAGCGGCACTTTGATTGACAAAAATCCCACCCACCAAATTAACGGACAGGTTCACACCCGCTCGGGCAAATGCATCAACCGCCTGAGCCAGACGCTTTTCATCGGTTTCATAAATAGCCCCTGTAATCGCTCCTTTGGTACGTGCCAGCTGCGTGGCACGACGTATGCCGTCTTCCACATCGTCCACGGCAATCACAAAAGAAACCGGGCCAAAGCACTCGGTACCGTAAACGTTTTCATCACTGGCATCCAAAGCCTGAATCAATGGTGTTGCCGTACGTACCTGTTCCATGCCAGGCAAGGCAGCCGAATCACGGATCAGGCGCCCGGCTCCCCGCATGGTGGCAACGCGTTCCAGCGTAGCCTGATTGGCAATGGCTCCCGTAACCATGACCGCCCGCGCAGGATCAACCAGCAGGGCATCCACGGCACTGGCGATACCGGCGGTCACTTCATCAAACGTTTTGCGCTCGCCATTGACCAAGATCCCGTCACGCGGCACAAACAGGTTTTGCGGTGTTGTACACATTTGTCCGCTGTACAGGGTCAGGGAAAAAGCAATGTTCTGGCACATGGCATCAAAGTTATCGGTAGAGCCCAGCACAATACTGTTCACACCGGCCTCTTCGGTATACACCAGCGGGGTCGCCGCCTGTGTACGCAGCCACTGTCCAAAAGCGCTTGACCCCGTGTAATCAATCAGCGCCACGTCAGGATGCAAAGCCAGTTGTTTTGCCATGCCCATGCCATCCTCTTCAGCCGCCAATAACACGACATCTGCAGGCAGGCCCTGTTCTGACAGCACTTCGCGGGCCACCCGTACTGTTAAGGCCATAGGCAGAATGGCCGATGGGTGCGGCTTGGCAATAACCGTGTTGCCGGTCACCAGATTGGCAAAAAATGCCGAGTAGCTGTTCCAGGTTGGAAATGTCTGGCATCCGATCAGCAACGAAACGCCGCGTGGAATAATGCGCCAGTGTTTTTCCAGGACCAGATCACCTGCCTTGCCCTGTGGCTTGAGCCAATCGGTCTGGCTGGGAATCTGACTCATTTCCGCCCAGGCGTAAGCCAGTGCTTCCAGGGCCCTGTCCTGTGCATTCGGACCACCGGCCTGAAATGCCATTGGGAAAGCCTGCCCGGAAGTATGCATCACGGCATTGGCTATTTCAAAGCTCATGCTGTTAAGACGAGCAAGAATTTCCAGACAAATCCCCATACGCACGTCCAGGGGCGTATCGGCCCAGACATTACCGGCTTCCCGTGATTGCTTCACCAGCTTTTCCACACTGGCAACCGGATAACGTATGCCCAATGCCACACCATAAGGGGATTGCTCATTGCCGGCCCGGCCCTGCTCGGGATGACCGGGCAAGCTGAAATCCCTGTTCAAGAGGGCATCATAGGCCTGCTGCCCCTCTTCTTTGGCATGTTCCCCATAGAAACGGGTACTGGGCATTTCCGGATAGGCAGACCAGAACCCGCGATGCCTGATAACCTCAAGTGCCGTTTCCAGCGTAGAACCATGCTTTTCAAATAAACTAGACATTCCTGATTTTCCTGTATGAAATTATTTTCAACACATTATTGACCAACCGGCCGGTTTATGCAATAGTATCGAACATCAAATACAAAAAAAATCCGGGAAAGCCATAAATCCCAACTGAATAAACCGAATTAAAGGAGACAACATGGGACTTCAGTCACATGAAAGTGTTGCAATAAAACTTGAAGAGCATGTTTTGCATCTAACCCTGAACCGTCCTGACAAATTAAATTCGTTCAATGTCGATATGCATCTGGCATTACGCGCAGGCCTCACACAGGCGGCAGAAGACCCTGCTGTGCGGGCTGTTTTGCTGACAGGTGCCGGCCGGGGGTTTTGTGCCGGCCAGGATCTGTCCGAGCGAAACCCTGCAAACGGCCATACCGCACCAGACCTGGGTGAAACCATTGAGCAGTATTACAACCCTCTGGTACGGCAAATCCGCGAACTGGACAAGCCGGTCATTTGCGCTGTCAACGGGGTGGCAGCCGGTGCCGGTGCCAACCTGGCTCTGGCTTGCGATATTGTGCTGGCTGCCCGTTCCGCCCGTTTCATCCAGGCTTTTTCCAAAATCGGCCTGATTCCCGATTCAGGCGGCACCTGGACACTTCCCCACCTTATCGGAGAGGCCCGTGCCAAAGCGCTGGCATTAACCGCGGCCCCACTTGATGCGAGCACTGCGGCCAACTGGGGCATGATTTGGCAAGTCATTGAAGATGATCAATTGCAAATCCGGGCAACTGAACTTGCCCGGGAACTGGCTAAAGGTCCCACTTTCGGCCTGGGCCTGATCAAACAGGCCATCCAGACTGCGGCAAGCAGCACACTGGACCAGCAACTGGAGCTGGAACGCAAGCTGCAACGCCAGGCCGGATGCAGCGAAGATTATGCCGAGGGCGTCAGCGCTTTTCTGGAAAAACGTCCAGCCGCTTTCAAAGGAAAATAAACATGTCCGATCACACCCTTTCCCCCACCCTGGCCCAGGACTGCGCTGACGCCATGTGGCAAGACGATCTTGCCGCCCAGCACTTGGGCATGCAACTGCTTGAAGTTGAAACCGGCAAGGCCTGCATGCGAATGCGCATCAAGCCCCACATGCTTAATGGCCACGGCACATGCCATGGCGGCTATATTTTTACCCTTGCGGATACCTGTTTTGCTTTTGCCTGCAATACTTATAATCAACGCACCGTTGCCCAGCATTGCTCAATCACCTACCTGGAACCGGCATTTGAAAACGACGAATTGACGGCATATGCCCGTGAAATCAGCAAACAGGGCCGCAGCGGGCTCTATGACGTTGTTATTCGCAACCAGAACGGTAAACATATCGCCGAATTTCGCGGTCATGCCCGCACGATTAAAGGCACCTTATTGCCCACCACACAATCTTGACTGATCCATCGTCAAAAACACAATAAAGAAACATAAAGCTAGAGGAAACAAAATGGAAAACCTGACCCCCAGAAAAGAAGACCTGGACCCCATCGAAATTGCATCCCGTGATGAGCTGTCCGCCCTGCAATTGCAACGCATGCAATGGACACTTAATCATGCTTATGAAAATTCACCTTTTTACAAAGCGCATTTTGATAAAGCCGGGGTTCATCCATCCGATCTGAAAACCCTGTCAGATCTGGCCAAATTCCCTTTTACCCAAAAAACAGATCTTCGTGATACCTATCCTTTCGGCATGTTTTCCGTGCCACGCGAAAAATTGACACGCATTCACGCCTCTTCCGGCACCACTGGCAAACCGGTGGTTGTGGGATACACCAAAAATGATATTGAGGTTTGGGCAACCCTGGTGGCCCGCTCCATCCGCGCTGCCGGTGGCCGGCCTGGTGATGTCCTGCATAATGCCTACGGCTATGGCCTGTTCACCGGAGGCCTGGGGGCGCATTATGGTGCCGAAAAACTGGGGTGTACGGTAGTACCTATTTCCGGTGGCATGACCGAACGCCAGGTGTCACTCATTCAAGACTTCAAACCCCGCATCATTATGGTCACGCCGTCATACATGCTTTCCATTCTTGATGAATTCCATCGTCAGGGGCTGGATCCACGCGAATCATCACTGGCCATTGGTATTTTCGGCGCAGAACCCTGGACCAATGCCATGCGCCAGGAAATTGAACAGGCCTTTGATATGCATGCTGTTGATATTTACGGCCTGTCTGAAGTCATGGGTCCCGGTGTTGCCAATGAATGCGTGGAAACCAAAGATGGCCTGCATATCTGGGAAGACCATTTTTATCCTGAAATCATTAATCCTGAAACCGGTGAGGTTTTACCCGATGGGGAAGAAGGAGAACTGGTCTTTACGACCCTGACCAAAGAAGGTTTGCCAATTATCCGCTACCGTACCCGCGACCTGACCCGCCTTCTGCCCGGTACGGCACGTACTATGCGCCGTATGGAAAAAATTACCGGTCGCAGTGATGACATGATTATTCTGCGCGGGGTCAATGTCTTTCCTACCCAGATCGAAGAACAGATTCTGAAATGCCATGGCCTGGCTCCCCATTTCCAGATTGAACTGAACAGAAGCAGCTCGCGTATGGATAGCATGACGATCAATGTGGAATGCCAGCCCGGTGCCGAAGATGAAAATGCCCGGAATTTTTCGGCCAAAGAACTGGCGCATCATATAAAAAGCATTGTCGGGATCAGCACAATCGTTAATGTTACGTTGCCCGGCACGCTCTTGCGTTCCGAAGGAAAAGCCAAACGGGTCATTGATAATCGTCCAAAACGCTAAATACTGTTGTTCTGAGTAGGGTCTAGGTATAATCCCCAATCAGAAGTAAGCTAGAATAGCGTTTTTGGTTTTTATTTTTATAGGACAGTAAATCAGTATGGCACGCGTCCGCGCAGCAGATTTCGAGGAAAAACAACTTCACATCCTGGTTAATGCTGCCGCAGTTTTTGCAGAATTGGGCATGGAAAAAGCTTCCATGTCACAAATTGCTGCCCGCAGTAAGGTTTCCAAAGCACTTCTTTACCACTATTACCCCAGTAAAAGTGCTTTGATCTTTGATATTATCCGCTCACATCTGGAAGAGCTGGATCAGGCATTGCAAGCCGTTGCCGATGAGTCGCACAACGACTTGCCTGAACTGCGCCTGCGTAAACTGGTCCGTCAAATACTGGAATGCTACCGTGATGCCGATGACAAGCATATTGTTCAATTAAATTGTCGCGGCTTGCTGGCAGAAGAAGAAACCAACGAAATAAATGAACTTGAAAGGCGCATCGTGATGCGGATTGCCGATGCCCTTCACGACATTAACCCTGAAATCAATAAGAAACGTCCTTTACTTAAACCGGTAACCATGTCCCTGTTTGGCATGCTTAACTGGGTTTACATGTGGTTCAAGCCCGACGGGCCCATCACACGCGAAGAATATGCCGACGTGGCCACCACGTTAGTACTGGAAGGCCTGAAAAACATAAAGTAAGCGTTGCCATTTCACGCCACATCCTTGGTTCCCACGCGGGAGTGAACTGACCCCAAAAAGTTGGACACCTCTTCAACTTATTGGGGTTTTTCAATGGCAAAATATGATGTGCAATTCAAAGTCAAATTAGTAAAGGAGTATCTGTCCGGCGATAGTGGCTATCGTCTCATCGCCGATACCTACGA